>DASQAK010000110.1:0-8427 GCA_035635755.1 Candidatus Methylomirabilota bacterium
GCCAGCTCCTGGACATGGTGCCGATGTTCAAGGGCGCCAAGGGCATGCCGAAAGAGCTCAAGGGCGAGGAGCAGGACCTCAGGAAGTACGAGGCCATCATCGGCTCGATGACGCCCGAGGAGCGGGTGAAGCCGCAGGTCATCAACGGCAGCCGCCGCACGCGCATCGCCAAGGGCAGCGGCACCCAGGTCTCCGACGTCAACCGGCTCCTGAAGCAGTACGCGCAGCTCAAGCAGATGATGAAGGGCTTGAAGCAGATGGAGGGGCGCATGGGCAAGCTCAAGGGCGCCCTGCCGTTCTTGCCACGATGACCGTCAATTTCAGAGAGAGGTGAACAGTGGCCGTACACATCAGGCTGAGAAGGACAGGAACGACCAAGAAGCCGGCCTACCGCGTGGTGGTGGCCGACTCGCGGGCCGCGCGCGACGGGCGCTTCATCGAGGTGATCGGGCACTATAACCCGCTCACCAAGCCGCCCACGCTCAAGATCGAGACGGAGAAGGCGGCGGAGTGGATCAAGAAGGGCGCGCAGCCGTCGAATACCGTCAAGAACCTGCTGGCCGTGGCCCTGAAGGCGGCCAAGGTCTAGGACGGCCGTGACCGCGGACGCTCTCGTCGCCGTGGGAGAGGTGCTCCGGCCCTGGGGGCTCGGCGGAGAGGTGCGGGTGCGACCGCTGACCGACCGCCCCGAGGAGCGCTTCCGCGCTCTGCGCGAGTGCGTGCTGTGGGATCCGCGGCCCGATCGGCGCGAGCCGTGCCGCATCACCTCGTGCCGCTTCGAGGCGGACACGGTGCTGGTCAGGGTGGAAGGCGTGACATCGCCCGAGGCCGCGCAGCGGCTCACGGGACGGCTGCTCGCGGTGGCGCTGGAGGACGTGCTCCCCGCTCCCGAAGGCTCTTTCTACCCCTGGGAGATGGCGGGGGCGGCCGTGGAGACGCCCGATGGCCGTCGCGTCGGGGAGTTCGTCAGGGTCGAGGGCACCGAGGCGCAGCCGCTCTGGGTCGTCGCCGAGAACGGGCGAGAGCACCTGGTGCCGGCCGTGCCCGAGATCGTCGTCGAGGTGAACCGGGCCGAGCGGAGGATCGTGATCGATCCGCCGGAGGGGCTACTCGAGCTGTGAGACTGGACATCGTCACGCTATTTCCGGGCATGGTCGAGCCGGCTCTCGCCGACTCCATCGTGGGGCGGGCGCGCGAGCGCGGGCTCGTGGACCTCCGCGTCCACAACCTGCGCGACTGGGCCGCGGGCAAGCACCGCGTGACGGACGACACGCCGTTCGGCGGCGGCGGCGGCATGATCATGAAGCCCGAGCCGCTGGCTGCGTGCATCGAGGCGCTGCGGGAGGCGGAGACCCGGGTCGTCCTCCTCGACCCCGCGGGGCGGCGCTTCACGCAAGAGGTGGCGCGGGAGTACGCGAGCCGGCCGCACCTGGTGCTGCTGTGCGGGCGCTACGAGGGCGTGGACGAGCGGGTGCGCGAGCATCTCGTCGACGAGGAGCTGTCGATCGGCGACTACGTGCTGTCGGGCGGGGAAGCGGCCGCGCTCGTCGTGGCGGAGGCGGTGACGCGACTTCAGCCGGGCGCCCTCGGCGACGCGGGCGCCCCCACGCGGGATTCGTTCTCCCGGGGGCTGCTCGAGCACCCGCAGTACACCCGCCCCGAGGTCTTCAAGGGCTGGGGGGTGCCGGACGTGCTCCGCTCGGGCGATCACGCGCTGATCGAGCGGTGGAAGCGCCTCATGTCCGTGTGGCGGACATGGCAGCGGCGACGGGAGCTGCTGGAGACGGCGGATCTCTCGCCCGAGGAGCAGAAGTGGGTGGACGGCTTTCGACAGGGCCGGACGCCGGACGACTATCTCGCCCAGGGTCGGGCGACTCATGAGTAAGGAGTGACGAGTCATGCAAGCCATTCACATCGTGGACGCGGGACAGCTCAAGAAAGATCGCGGCGGCTTCGCCCCGGGCGACACCGTGCGCGTCTCCGTCAAGGTCGTCGAGGGTGAGAAAGAGCGCCTGCAGGCTTTCGAGGGCGTGGTGATCCGCAAGCGCGGGGGCGGGGCCGGCGCCTCGTTCACCGTGCGGCGCATCTCCTACGGCGTGGGCGTGGAGCGGACCTTTCCCCTCCACTCGCCGCGCATCGACAAGATCAAGGTGACCAAGCGCGCGACAGTGCGGCGCTCGAAGCTCTACTACCTGAGAGAGCTGGCCGGCAAGGCGGCGCGCCTCAAGGAGAAGCGCGTGGCCCAGGTGCCGGCTTCGGGCGAGTCGGAGTAGGGCAGAGCCGAGGGAGGATCCGGCCACGGACGCCCCCTATCGCTTCGAGCTGGCGGCCTGGCGACGCGGCTTCGTCCGCGTGGCCGGGGTGGACGAAGCGGGGCGCGGCCCCCTGGCGGGGCCGGTGGTGGCGGCGGCGGTGATTTTCGAGGCAGGGACGCGGATCAAAGGTGTCGATGATTCGAAGCGGCTCACCCCGGAGCAGCGGAAAAAGCTCGACGGGGTGATCCGGACCCGGGCGGTGTCCATAGGCGTCGGCATCATGGACGCCCGGACGATCGATCGGGTGAATATCCTGGAGGCCACGCGTCGGGCCATGCGCCTGGCGCTGGGCGCGCTCGGGCAGGAGCCCGAGCTGGTGCTGACGGACTTCGTATTCCTCGACGGGTTGCCGTGTCCGCAGCGGAACCTGGTCGATGGAGACCAGCGGTCGGCCACGGTGGCCGCCGCGTCGATCATTGCCAAGGTGGCGAGGGACGGGATCATGCAAGAGGCGGATCGCGAGTACCCACAGTACGGCTTCGGCCAGCACAAGGGCTACGCGACCCTCGAGCATCGTGCCGCGCTCATGGCGCACGGGCCCTGTCCCCTCCATCGCCGCTCTTTCGCCGGCGTGAGCCAGCCGGATCTGTTCCCGGAGCTGTTCTCGATCCCAGTGAACGAGGTGTGAACAATGGCAACAGACACAAGAAGGCCCACCGGCATCAAGGGTGAAGAGGAGGCGGCCCGTTTCCTCTCGCGGTGCGGGTACGCCATCCTCGACAAGAACGTCCGCACGCGCGTCGGCGAGATTGACCTCGTGGCGAAGGAGGGCAAGACCCTCGTCTTCGTCGAGGTCAAGACGCGCAAGGAGATCGCGGAGGCGCCGCCCCCGGTGCCCCCGCAGGCCGGCGTCCACACGCGCAAGCAGAACAAGCTGGGAAAGCTCGCCCAGAGCTATCTCAAGCTCAAGCGTCTGCGCGAGCAGCCGTGCCGCTTCGACGTGGTCGCCGTGGTGGTCAACGACGAGGGCGGGGTCAAGGCGATCCGGCATATTCCGAACGCCTTCTCGGTAGCCGCCTGGTAGGGCCCGCGACGGTCCCCATGGACCGCGCGGAGGCATTTGAAGCGGCGCTGAAGCTCGAGCCCGGGCGCAGCGCGCTCGTCATCGTGGATATGCAGCGGGCCTTTCTCGACCCGGGCGAGGCCATGGAAGTGCCGGCCGCACGGGACATCGTCCCTCAGATCCGTGCGCTCCTCGATCTCTTTCGCAGCAAGCACCTCCCCGTCATCTTCACCGAGTTCACCTACTCCGAGCGGGTACCTATCCTCGTCGGCCTGCTCCATCCAGAGCATCGGCGGTCAGCGAAGGGCGCCCCGCGAGGCTTCGGCCTGCCGTCCTCGTCCTGCCTCGAAGGCGAGGACAATGTCCACGTCGTCCCCGAGCTCGCTCCCGAACCTGACGAGCTCGTGGTCACCAAACATTACTACGACGGCTTCAACGGCACCACCCTCGATTCCGTCCTGCGCGCCCGCGGCGTCACGCATCTCGTGATCACGGGCACCCTGACCGACATCTGCGTCCTCGCCACCGTGATCGGCGGCATGAACCGCGAATACCGCATGACCGTTGTCGGGGACGCCACGGCCACGCTGTGGCCCGAGATCCAGCGCGCCACCCTGGACATCATCCGCCGCGCCTACGCCCGCGTGGTCACCACCAAGCAGGTCGCCGAGGAGATCGGCCGCTGGTAGCCGTCAAAGCCCGGCCTGTGATACGTTTCTGCCCATGAATGACGGGTTCCGCTTCTCGGGCTGCATTCCCGCGAACCTGCTCCCCTTCACCGCCGATCTGCAGATCGACGTGGCGGCCTACAAGAAGCACCTGCGCTGGCTCGCCGACACGAAGGGCGTGACGGGAATCGTGGCCAATGGGCACGCCGCCGAAGTGTCCTCGCTCTCGCGCGAGGAGCGCAAGCGGACGTTGGCCCTGGCCCTCGAAGAAATCGGCGGCAAGGTGCCCGTCATCGCTGGCGTCTACTCCGACGGCACGCAGGAGGCCGTCGAGCTCGCGCGCGATGCCAAGGCCGCGGGCGCCTCGGGACTGCTCGTCTTCCCGCCGACCATCTTCATGTGGGGCGCGCAGGTGAAGCCGGACATGGTCCTTCGTCATTTCTCGATGCTGGCCGACGGCGCGGACCTGCCCCTGGTCGTCTTCGAGTACCCGCTGGCCTCGGGCATGGGCTACTCGGCAGAGACCCTGGCCGAGCTCTGCAAGATTCCCGCGGTGGTCGGCGTCAAGGACTGGTCCAACGACATCGTGTCCTACGAGAAGAACCTGCGCGCGCTACGCGCCTCGGCGCGTCCGGTGGCCATGCTGTCTTCCTTCACCGTGTCGCTCATGGCGAGCTTCTGCCTGGGCGCCGATGGCTGCATCTCGGGCATGGGCAGCGTGGTCGCCGATCTCCAAGCCGAGCTCTTCGCCGCCGTGAAGGCAGGCAATCTTGCCGAGGCCCACCGCATCAACGACCGCCTGGCGCCGCTGGTGGGGATCTTCTATGCCTCGCCCTTCGTTGATATGCATAACCGGATGAAGGAGGCGCTCGCGCTTCTCGGGCGCATCCCGGCCGCGCATGTGCGGCCACCCCTGACGCCGGTGTCGGAGGACGAGCGGCACCGGATTCGTCTCGCGCTTCGCGCCGCCGGACTCGTCGCCTGAGCGCTTGCGCCGCCCGCGGCGCCTGGGGTATAAAGGCGGGCAATCTCGGCGGTCCCCACCGATGTATGGCCGGCCGAATCGCGAGGCACCATGGACACCAGACCAGCCCGAAGCCCTGAGGAAGACGCGCTCCTCCGGACCGCCACGCGGCGGCTGCCGGGTGGCGTGCTCGGCGGCTACTACGCCCCGACCGATCTGCAGTTCGTCGTCAAGGAGGCCAGGGGCGCCCGGTTTCGCGACGTGTCGGGACGCGAGTACATCGACTACCTCCTGGGCTCGGGGCCCATGGTCCTGGGCCACGCCCACCCCGCGGTCATCGACGCCGTCGAGCGTCAGATCGGTCGGGGCACGACCTACTTCCAGCTCTCCGAGCCCGCCATCGCTCTCGCCGAGGAGATCTGCCGGGCCGTGCCCTGCGCCGATCAGCTTCGCTTCACGTCGACGGGCAGCGAGGCGACCTTCTTCGCCCTGCGTCTGGCGAGGGCGTTCCGGAGGCGCGACAAGATCCTGAAGTTCGAGGGTGGCTTCCACGGCACCCACGACTATTCGCTGATGAGCGTGGGCCCGAAGGCGCCCAAGGCCTTCCCCGCGCCCACGCCCGACTCCGCGGGCATCCCGCACGCCATCGAGGAGCACGTGCTCGTGGCGCCGTTCAACGACCTCGCCGAGACCGAGGCGATCATCGACACGCACCACGACAGCCTGGCCGCCGTCATCATGGAGCCCTTCCAGCGCCTGATCGTGCCGGATCAGAAATTCCTGCGTGGCGTCCGCGAGATCACCAAGCGCTACGGCGTGCCCCTGGTCTTCGACGAGGTGGTGACGGGCTTCCGCTTCGCCTACGGCGGGGCGCAGGAGTTCTACGGCGTCGTGCCCGATCTGGCCGCCTTCGGCAAGATCATCGGCGGGGGCTTCCCCCTGGCCGCCGTGGTCGGGCGCGAGGAGATCATGCGGCACCTCGCGCCCGAGCACGAGCGCACGGGCGGACAGGTCCAGCAGGCGGGGACGCTCAACGGCAACCCCATCGCCTGCGCCGCCGGGCTCGCCACCCTCGCGGAGCTGAGAAAGCCGGGGACCTACGAGCGCCTCTTCCGGACGGGCAACCGGATCAAGTCGGCCCTCCAGGAGACCGCCCGCTCGGCCGGTTTCCATGCCCAGGTCGCCGGGGAAGCGCCCGTCTTCGAGATCTACTTCACCGACCAGCTCATCTCCGACTATCGCGCGACGCTGACGGCGGACATGGCGCTCCACGCCGCCTTCACGCGGGCGCTCCTCGAGCGCGGCATCGTCAAGGCCGCGCAGAAGATCTACGTGTCCCTCGCGCATGGTGAAGATGAGATCCAGCAGACCGTCCAAGCGTTCACCGCGGCATTCGCCGCGGTGGCCGAGCATCGACGCTGACGCCCACAAGGAGGGCATTGATCATGGCAGAGAGCTGGAAAGAGGGAAAATGGGCCCAAGCAGAAGATTTCTGGTACAGCGGCAAGACGTCGCGGCGCCGCTTCCTGGGCTTTGGCGCCGCCGCCGCCGGCGCGCTGGGCGCCACGGTGGCCGTGCCCGCGTGGTGGCGCAGCGCCTTCGGACAGGCCAAGCCGTTCAAGGTCGGTACGCTCCAGCCGCTCTCCGGCACGGCCGCCGCCGGCGGCAAGACGGCGCTGGTGGGCGTGCAGATGGCCGTGGACCGCATCAACAAGTCGGGCGGCCTCAACGGCCGCCCCATCGAGCTTCTCATCGGCGACTACGAGTCCAAGCCCGACGTGGGGCGGCGCCGCGCCGAGAAGCTCGTGGTAGACGACAAGATCGACGCCCACGTAGGTGGCTACCTCTCGAATGTCTGTATTGCCTGCATGCCCGTGTACGAGGAGCACAAGCTCGTCAACATGGTGAGCGTGTGTCTCGATACCACGATCACCACCACCAAGTGCAGCCGCTACACCTTCAGGCCCTTTGATTACGCCCCCGCCCAGGCCGTGGCCTTCGCGCCGTACCTGGTCAACAAGATGGGCAAGAAGTGGCACATCGTCTTCCTCGACTACGCATGGGGTCAGACCACGCGCGATGCTTACATCGAGCAGATCAAGAAGGCGGGGGGCGAGACGGTCGAGACGACCGGCGTCCCCCTCGGCACCGCCGACATGACGGCCTTCCTCTCGAAGATCACGGGCAGCTTCGACGGTCTCTTCGGGATCCTGTTCGGTGGGCCGGCGGTGACCTTCGTCAACCAGGCCTACGATCTCGGCTTGACCAAGAAGTACAAGCTCGCAGGCGACGGCGCCGTGGCCGAATCCACCCACCTGCCGGCCCTCGGCAACAAGGTCGAGGGCTTCGTGGGCGTCAATCGCTACGTGCCGGTCCTGGATGCGCCGCTGAACACGCCCTCGCACAAGAAGTTCTACGACGATGCCGTGGCGCGGCTCAAGCTGATCGACTCAACGGGCCCCAAGCCCGACCGTTACGTCCAGTCCAACTTCGAGGCCACCAACTTCCTCAAGCTCGGGATCCAGAAATCTGGCTTCCGCGGCCGCGAGGACACCATGAAGCTCATCGAGGCCCTGGAGGGGATGGAGGTCAAAGAGTCCGACGACTTCCCGCAGGGCGACAAGACGCTGCGGAAGGAGGATCATCAGGCCTTCCTCCGCGAGTTCATCTTCGACATCAAGGACAACAAGCATCGAATCCTCGCGACGATCCCGAAGGAAAAAACCATCTTCCCTCCGAACTGCAAGTTTGCGTAGTGACTGCTGACCGCACCCGGGAGGCGGTGGCTCCGGCCGGTAACGGCCGGGGCGCCGCCTCCGGGGCCATCCTGCACACCGAAGGGCTGACCATGCGCTTCGGGGGGCTGACCGCCGTGAACAATGTCAGCATCGCCATCGAGCGCGGCGAGATCCGCGCCATCATCGGGCCGAACGGCGCGGGCAAGTCCACCTTCTTCAACTGTCTCACCGGCGTCCTGCGGCCCACGGCCGGGCGCATCATCCTGAACGGCGAGGATATCGCGGGGCTCCCGCCAAACCGGGTGTCGCACAAAGGGCTGGCGCGCTCCTACCAGATCACCAACATCCTGCCGGGCGCCACCGTCCTCGAGAACGTGCGCGTCGCCGCTCAGTCACGCCACCACGCGTGGAACATGCTGCGCCACCGCGACTCGTTTCCAGACCTGATCGACCGCTCCCGCGCCGTGCTTGACGCGGTTGGCCTGCGCGCGGACGAAGAGGAGCTGGCGGCCAACCTCTCCCACGGAGCCCAGCGCAACCTCGAGATCGGCATCGCGCTGGCCACCGAGCCCCAGCTCCTCTGCCTCGACGAGCCCACGGCGGGGATGAGCGTCAGCGAGACCCGCTCCACGGTCGAGCTCGTCCGGCGCATCGCCAAGAACCTGACGATCGTCATCGTGGAGCACGACATGGAGGTGGTGATGGGCCTCGCCCAGACCATCACCGTGCTCCACTACGG
>DASQAK010000111.1:0-8137 GCA_035635755.1 Candidatus Methylomirabilota bacterium
ATGATGCCATCCGCCAGCTCGCTCGCGACCTCGACGGTGCGTGAAGTGACCGCGGCAACGTACAGCGGCACCGGACGCGCCGCTGGTCGCTGAGGCAGATGGGTCGCCGGCCCCTCGCCCTTCAACCAGCTGCGCACGGCGGTGACGTAGCGCCGCAGCGCGCTCGGAGCGTCGCCCATCTCGATGCCGAGGGCCTTGTTCACCGGTGGATGGCTGACGCCAAGCCCGAGAACGAATCGCCCCTCCGTGGCGTCGGCGATGAGCGCCGCGCCCTGCGCGCAGGCGTAGGAATGGCGAACGTAAATGTTGGCGATCCACGTGCCGACCTGGATGCGCCGTGTCGCCGTCCCCATGAGCTGCGCGGTCGCCATGACATCGTTGTTCACCTCGGCGGCGAAGATCGCATCGAACCCTGCATCCTCCGCTTCGCGGGCGATCGTCTGGATCTCATTCGCACGCCAGCCCACCCCGGGAATAACGGCCAGTCCGAGTCGCTCCGCCATTGGAGTCTCCTTTCCGAGATGTACTCAGCCCAGTCGGGCTTTTCCGTATGAAGCCCATCCCCTCCCTCAGAGCTCGAGACGATACAGCCGGACCCACAGATCTGGCTCCGTCCCACCCTCCTTCTTCACGTTGAAGCGGTCTCCGGCGGGTCCGGGCACCGGCGTCGTCCGCCATAACGAAGGCTTCTTGGACAGCTGCTGGCGGAATTCTTCCGTCGCCCAGATCTGTCCCGGCTCGACGTGGGGCTCGACTCGGGCGGTGCATAGAATAGCGTCGCCCCCGGCAATGACGGCGGCAGGGTCGTCGGCACGCAGACGTATCTGCACTTCGCCGTGGTGCAAGGCCATGCGAAGACGGGGCTGTCCAGGAGCCTGGTAGACATCGTCCATGATCCGTCGTGCCATCTGGGCCAGCGCCACGGGATCGTCGTGCACGATCACGAGAGCGTCACCGCCTCTCGTCTCGGTGACCACCGCGCCCTGGCCCCACTTCTTCACGGCATTTTCCAGGGCCCCACGGACGGGGGCGTCGGCTCCCGACCGCATCAGAGTCCCGAACCCGTAGACGTCGGCCTTCAGGACACACAGCATGTCGACGCGAACCGTGTGATCGACGGTTCCGGTCTCACGCCATGGCCGACCGTAGCCGACGACGTTCACCCGATCGATTCGCTGAAGATAGGCTGGATTGGCCCGGCCGATCACGTCTGACAGGACCGGGTGCACCAGGTAGTGGGTGGCTCGCGGTAGCACGCCGTCAGGCTCGAGCGTCGCTTCCCCCGGGCGTAGGAACCGCTGCACCGACTCACCGCGGACCCGATCGTGATGCACGTACCCGAGAAGCCCGACGCGATACAGGGCGCAGAACACGTGCTTCGGGTCCAAGCCGGCGGCCCCGGCATTGTGCTCGGCGAAAAGCATCTCCACCTCGTCGCGAGTCAGGATGTGCCCAGGTAGCCGCTGCAGAAATCGCTCGAGTTCCAGGTGGCCGAGGTGCGGAGCGATCTCGGCCAGGTACTCGTAGGCGATCTCGGTGGCCGCCAGGTTGACCTCTTCCTTGAGGCGGTATTCGTTGAGTCGCTCCTCCGGCCTGAGGGCAGCGAGCCGCTCGCCGATGGTCATCAGGTCGCGCGGTCGCAGCAACGTGTGTCGGCACACGTAGTCGAAGACCTCCTCATCCTCGCGCGTGTAGGTGTGCGTCACCTGAGTTCGCCCGAGAAAGGCCTGGAGGGGATCGGCCCGCAAGCGTTCGGGGCGGACCATCCGGTCGGCCTTGAGGAGTCGGATGTTGTTGGTGAAGATCTCCCGCAGGCTCTCGGGGGAGTAGGCGATGTCGACGGCGCTGCCCCGGTACTGCTGGGACATGGCCGTTCGCTGGGGCAGACGCGCGTACGCCTCCTTCCGAACGGCCGCGAAGACTTTCAGATGATGGTTGATCCGACGGAGCTGATAGGCGACCTCGACGAGGCCGAGCTGTGCGAAGTACCACACGTTGGGCGATAGCTCCCCCGTCACGCTCGGGCTGACGTCCAGGACCTCGACGTGCTTGTTGAAATATTCATCGACGCCATCGATGAAGATGGCGAGAGGGGCCTTTATGGCTCTCAGCCTCGGCACGAGGTGTCCGTCGGTGTCGGTGGCGCAGCGCTGGAGCTCGCTGGGGGTGAAGTCGAGGAGCCGGACGAAATGATCGATGACGCCGTGCAGCCGGTCGTCGTCGATGAGCCCGGCCAGGCGCGGATTGACCTTGAGACCGTCCACCGCGCCGACGTGCTTGAGCGCGGCGACGGCGATGGCGGTGAGCCAGAGCTTTGACCACGGCAACGGGGAAGCGGCGAAGAACGCGAGAGCCTCCCGGCCGAATATCTTGTCGCCGATCGGCTTGTCGAGCAGGTTGCCGGTGGGGAGACACCCCGGCCGGCTCTCTCGCTGATAGAGAATCCGCTTGGCCTTCAGGAGGAGCGTCTTCCCGAATCCCTTGGTGGCGATGACGATGAACTTGTCATCCCTGTCCGGCGTCAGGAAGCTGTCGATCTCCGGAGTCCGGTGGAGCAGCGATTCGTCAAAATCCTCCGCCACGCGGATGTCATCGGCGTCAACGGTCCAGGCTCGCATAGACCCCCCGACCAAGCTACGGAGGGCTCAGAGAATAGCCCCTTCACGTGGCGTCGTCCAGCCCGGCCGAGGCACCGGCTTCGTCTCGGTGCCCTTGTGATCGCGTGGTCGCGGAGCCCCGCCGATAGGCGTATAGTCGCGGGCGCGGGAAAGCCGAAACGGTTCAGGCGACGTCAGGAGGTGGGCTATGGCGAACAAGGGAACCATCCTGGTGGGAACGATCGGCCAGGGCGTCATGATGAGCGCCGACGACGGCGAGAGCTGGACTCGGGCCAGCGTGCGCCAGGGCATGCATTCCGACTGCATTGTGCGGGCGCTGCTTTCGGATCCGCGGCGTCCGAACGTCGTCTACGCCGGGACCGACATGGGCCTCTACCAGAGCGACAACGGCGGCGTCCACTGGCGCCTGCTGGACACGCCGATGAAGGGGTCCATGGTCTGGAGCATGGCCATCGACCCAGTCGATCCGAGCGTGATGTTCGCCGGGACGGGGACGCCCAGCAAGCCGGGCATCTATCGCACCACCGACGCCGGGAAGACCTGGGAGCAGCTGGCCGTGGACATCGCCGCGGACTGCCCGAACGTCGGCATCCCTCGGCCCACGGGGATCGCCATCGATCCCACTGATCATCGGCATGTCTGGGTCGGTCTCGAGGTGGACGGCGTCCGGCACAGCGCCGACGGCGGCGAGACGTGGACGAAGGTGAACGGCCAGATCCCGAACCAGGACGTCCACAATGTCCTCGTGGTCGCAGGCCCGCCCAAGGCGGTCTTCACCGTGGTCAACGACGACGTCTGGCGCAGCACCGATGACGGCAAGACCTGGGAGGCGGCACGGGCCCGCGAGGTCTTCCCCTGGCACTACCCGCGCGGCATCGCGGTCAAGCCGAATGATCCGCGGACCGTGTTTGTGACGCTCGGGGACACGACGCCGGGCCGCATCGGCACCGTGATGCGCTCTCGGGACGCGGGCGCCACGTGGCAGAGCCTGGGACTTCCCGTTCAGCCTAACTCGGCCGTCTGGACGGTGAGCCTGCCTGCCTCGGCTCCCGATACCGTCCTCGCCGCGAGCCGCTACGGCTATCTCTATCGCAGCGACGACGGCGGCGACTCCTGGCGCAAGCTGTGGCGGGAGTTCGGCGAGGTGTCGTCGATCCTCTGGGTGCCCCAGCCCGCGCAGGCGTGACAAGGAGAATCCATCATGAGAAGGCGCGACTTTCTGCAGGTGGCGGTGGCCGGCGGCGTCGGAGCGAGCCTGGGCGTCCCGGCGTTCCTCCGAAAGACGTGGGCGCAGGGCGGACCGATCAAGATCGGGATGCCGGCCGCGCTCTCGGGGAGCAACGCCCAGTACGGGATCCAGGCCAAGCGCGCCGCCGAGCTCTTCTCCAAGGACATCAAGGGCAAGGGTATTCTCGGCCGGCCCGTGGAGTTCATCTACGAGGACACCGGCGGCGATCCCGCCACCGCCGTGCGCAAGGCCCAGAAGCTCGTGGAGAAGGACGGGGTGAAGTTCCTGACCGGTGTCGTCCTCTCGTCGGAGGCGCTCGCCGTCTCCGCCAAGTGCCCCGAGTGGAAGGTGATCTTCATGTCGACCATCAACGGGGCGGGCGCCCTCACCGCGAAGGCCTGGCACCGCTACTTCTTCCGGGTGAACACGAGCGGCCCCATGGGCGCGCGCGCCATCAGCCTCTATCTGGCGGAGGGGCCCATGAAGCGCTTCTTCGCCCTGGGCAGCGACTACGCCTGGGGCCGCGACAGCGTCGCCTCCTTCACCACGCAGATCACGGCGGCCAAGAAAGAGGTCGTGGGCACCGACTACCCGCCTGTCGGCACCAAGGACTTCGCGAGCTACATCGCCAAGATCAGGCAATCCAAGGCCGACGGCGTCTACCTCGCTCTGCCCGGTCAGGACGCCACCATCTATCTGAAGCAGGCGCACCAGTTCGGCCTCAACCGCGAGGTGAAGCCGATCATGGAGATCCTGGAGCTGGAGAACATGAAGGCCGTGGGCGACGCCATGGTCGGCGCCATCGGCAGCTCGCGCTATCCGTTCACGGTGGACACGCCGAAGAATCGGGACTTCGTCAAGCGCTTCCACGATCTGCACGGCGTCTATCCCGACATGTTCGACGGCGAGACCTACGAGGGGCTCGAGTGGCTCGGCCAGGTGATCCAGAAGGCCGGCACCGACGACGTGGAGAAGGTGATCGAAGCCTGGGAGGACTCGAGCTACGAGGGCCTCGAGGGCCCGTTCTTCATGCGTAAGTGCGATCACCAGGCGGTGCAGCTCGGCTTCGCCGTCGAGGCGGTGAAGGATCCCAAGTACCCGCACCCGATCCCCAAGATCCTGGCGACCTATCCGGGCGAGAAGGTGACGCCGAAGTGTCGCACCGAGGACTTCTCGTAGCGGACAGGCACGGCGCGTGGCGAATCTGGGGGAACAGCTCCTCAACGCGCTGACGCTCGCGGGGCTCCTCTTCCTCGTCTCCGCCGGTCTCTCGCTGGTCTTCGGCATCCTGCGCGTCGTCAATTTCGCTCACGGCGTGTTCTACATGCTGGGCGCCTATCTCGGGTACACGACCGTCATGCTCACCGGCTGGTTCTGGCCGGCCCTCGTCATCGTGCCGCCTGTCGTCGGGGTCCTCGGCGCGCTCCTCGAGTCCTCCACGCTGCGCTTCATCTATCGTCGCCCGCCCATCTATCAGCTCCTCCTGACCTTCGGGCTCGCCCTCATTCTCGAGGAGGCCCTGCGCATCCTCTACGGGCCGACGGCAAAGGGCATCGACCCGCCCGCGTACCTCCAGGGAGCGTTCGCGCTGGGAACCCTCCTCTATCCGCGCTACCGGCTCTTCGTGATCGGGCTCGGCCTCGTCGTCGCGGTGGCGGTGTGGCTCTTCCTCCGCAAGACACGGGCCGGGCTCGTCATCCGCGCCGTCGCCCAGAACAGCGAGATGGCCGATTGCCTCGGCGCCGACGTGGCGCGGGTCCGCACCCTCGTCTTCGGCGCTGCCTGCGCGCTTGCCGGGCTCGGCGGCGTGGCCGCGGCGCCCATGACCACGGCCTACCTGGGGATGGGCATCGGGGTCATCGTCGATGCCTTCGTCGTGGTCGTGATCGGCGGCCTCGGCAGCATCGGGGGCTCGATCGCGGGCAGCCTCATCGTGGGCGCCGCCCAGACGTGGGGCGCCTTCTACCTGCCGGAAACGGCCATGGTCATCATGTACGCGGTGATGGGCGCCATCCTCATCTTCCGGCCCTGGGGCCTCTTCGGCGAGGAGGAATGAGAGGGACACGAGCGCTGGCAGCGGTAGCGCTGGTCGCGCTCGCAGTGGTGCCGTGGGTGGCCGCGCGCCACCAGCTCTCGCTCCTGACCGACCTCCTCATCTACGGCCTGTTCGCCCTGTCGCTCGATCTCATCATGGGCTACACGGGCATGGTCTCCTTCGGCCACGCCGCCTACTTCGGCCTCGGCGCCTACGCGAGCGCCCTCGTGCTCATCCACTTCGCCCAGCCGGTGCCCGTGGCGCTGCTCGCGGGCGCGCTGCTCGCGGGCGCGGTCGCCCTGCCCGTGGGCTGGTTCTCCACGCGCGCCACCGGCATCTACTTCGCCATGCTGACGCTGGCCTTCGCGCAGTTTCTTTACACGGTCGCCTACAAGTGGCGGGATCTCACCGGCGGCTCCGACGGCATCGCGGGGGTGCCCAAGACGGCGCTCTTCTGGGGCGGGCCGAGCCTGGCCTCTCCCCAGGCCTTCTATGCCCTGGTCGCCGCCTGTGTCGTGCTCTCGCTCGTCCTCTGCCGGGCGGTGGTCCGCTCGCCCTTCGGCCACGCGCTGGAGGCGATCCGCGAGAACGAGCGCCGCTTCATGAGCCTTGGGCGCGACCCGCGGCCCTTCAAGCTCGCCGTCTTCGTCATCGCCGCCGTGTTCGCGGGCCTCGCCGGCGCGCTCTTCGCGCCCTTCCGGGGCTTCGCCTCGCCCGAGGTCATGTTCTGGGTCTTTTCCGGCCAGGGGCTCATGATGGTAATCATGGGCGGCATCGGCACCCTCGTCGGCCCGATCCTGGGCGCCATGGTCTTCATCCTCATCCAGGAGGTGCTCTCGAGCTACACGGAGCACTGGATGATCTTGACGGGCGTGGTGTTCGTCCTGATGGTGATCTTCCTGCCGGACGGGCTGGTGGGGACGGCCCGGCGGCTCCGGGCGCGCGTGTGACCGCGCTGCTCGAGACCCGCGGCCTCGGGCGCGCCTTCGGGGCGCTCCAGGCCGTGGCCGGCGTCAGCCTCGCGGTGGAGCCGGGCGAAGTCCGCGCGGTCATCGGACCGAACGGTGCCGGCAAGACGACCCTCTTCCACCTCATCTCCGGTCTGCTCGCGCCCACCTCGGGTCGCGTGCTCTTCCGTGGCGACGACGTGACCGCGCTCCCCGCCCCCGCGCGCTGCCGCCGCGGCATCTCGCGCACCTTCCAGATCACCAGCATCTTCCCCGAGCTCTCGGTGCTGGAGAACGTCCGGATCGCCGTGCAGCTCCGGAGCGGAGGCAACTTCCGCCTCGTGGGCGGCCGGGCCACCCTCGAGGCGACCGAGCAGCGGGCGCGCGCGAGCCTCGGCTCTCTCGGCCTTCTCGGCCGCGCCGAGGAGCCGGCGTCGACCCTCCCCCACGGCGACCAGCGCCTGCTCGAGATCGCGATGGCCGTCGCCCAGGAGCCCGAGCTCCTCCTGCTCGACGAGCCAACGCAGGGGCTGTCGCCCGAGGACACGGTCGCCACCGTCGCGGTCATCCGGCAGGTCGCGCGCGAGCGCAAGCTGACCATCATCCTCGTCGAGCACGACATGGACGTGGTCTTCGACCTCGCTGATCGGATCAGCGTCCTCCACTTCGGCCAGCTCATCGCCGAAGGCACGCCGGACCAGATCCGGGCGAATGCCGACGTCCAGCGAGCCTATCTCGGAGGCGCGGAGTGACCCTCCTCGCCGTCGACGCTCTCCAGACCTTCTACGGGAAGAGCCACGTGCTGCGCGACGTCTCCTTCACGGTCCCGGCGGGGGAGATCACGGTGCTCCTCGGCCGCAACGGCGCAGGCAAGACGACGACGCTGCGCTCGATCATGGGGCTGACGCCGCCGCGGGGCGGCGCGGTGCGCTTCAAGGGCCGCGATATCACCGGACACGCTCCGCACGAGATCTTCCACCTGGGAGTCGGGTACGTCCCCGAGGGCCGCCAGATCTTTCCCCACCTCGAGGTCGGCGAGAATCTCCGGCTGGCCGAGCGCCGCGTCGACGGCGACTCGAGCTGGACGCGCGAGCGCATCTTCAGCTACTTCCCCGTCTTGCGCGAGCGATGGCGACAGCGGGGACGGAGCCTCTCCGGCGGCGAGCAGCAGATGCTGGCCATCGCGCGCGCGCTGGCCGGCAACCCCGAGCTGCTCATGCTCGACGAGCCCTCGCAAGGCCTGGCCCCGAGACTCGTGCGCGAGCTGGAGTCGCTGATGATCCGGCTCAAGGCGGGCGGGGTGACCATC
>DASQAK010000112.1:0-18244 GCA_035635755.1 Candidatus Methylomirabilota bacterium
GATTGTCTCCAACGAGTTCTGGGAGGCGGCGCACGCCGCCCTCGAGCGTCGCGCTCGAGTGTTCGTCCCCCAAGTCCGGGCAGCCGGCCAGGGCGAGCCCCTCCCCCAGCTCACACTCCCGTCCCCGTACCTATTGAGTGGGCTCGCCCGGTGTGCCTGGTGCGGTGGACCGATGATCGCGATGAGCCGCCATCAGGGGCGGCGGCGGGGCTACTTCTATGGTTGCGCCAACAATTGGAAGCGGGGCCCGGCCATTTGTCGGAACACGGTGCGCATCCCCCAGGAGGCGCTCGACCGCGCCGTCGTGGACGCCATGGCGAACGCGCTCGATGCCGAGCTGGTGGAGGCCGCAGTCGAGCAGGCCCTCGCGTGTCTTACTGAGTCCTCTGGGGAGGAGCCAAACCGGCGGCCGGTGCTAGAGCGCGAGATCGCCGAGGTGCGGCGTCGGGAGCAGCGACTGGCCGATGCCATTGCGCAGGGCATGCCGGGTGACACGCCCCCCGAGGCCCTGATCACCACGCTGCGCGCCGAAGAGGCCCGTAGAAAAGGTCTGGAGCAGGAACTCGCGACCCTGCCTCAGTCGGCCCCGGTCGTCTCTCTGGATCGTGCACGCATCGCTCGCGAGCTGCGCACCCGCGCTGAAGACGTGCGCGGCCTGCTGCTGCGTCAGCCTGCGCAGGCGCGCGAGGCCCTGCAGGCGCTCCTAGTGGATCGTGTTGAGTGCACGCCCGTGCTCGTCGTCGGTGCGCGCGGCTACGCGTTCACCGGCGACGGCACGTTCGGCGGGCTGCTGGCGGCGAGCACGTGGCCCACCACCTATGGTGGCCCCAACGGGATTCGAACCCGTGTTTATTCTCGGAACTTGTTGACAATGGGAAGGCGCCAGTCCTTGCCGAAGGCGCGCGGCGTGATCTTGATGCCGATGGCGCCCTGCCGCCGCTTGTACTCGTTGCGGTCGACCATGGCGATCACGCGCTTGACCGTCTGCGCGTCGAAGCCGCGGGCCACGATGTCGGCCACGCCCTGGTCGCCCTCGACGTAGCATTCGAGGATGGCGTCCAGCACGGCGTACGGCGGGAGGGTGTCCTGGTCCGTCTGGTCCGGGCGCAGCTCGGCCGAGGGCGGCCGGGTGAAGACCGTCTCCGGGATCAGCTCGCGCCGCGCCCGCGCATTGGCGTGCTCGCTCAACTTGTAGACGAGCGTCTTCGGGCAGTCCTTGATGACCGCGAAGCCCCCCGCCATGTCGCCGTAGAGCGTGGTGTATCCGACGGCGATCTCGCTCTTGTTGCCGGTATTGAGGACGAGCCAGCTGAACTTGTTCGAGAGCGCCATCAGGTAGTTGCCCCTGATGCGCGCCTGGAGGTTCTCCTCCGTGACGTCTTCCTTGAGCCCCTTGAAGGCCGCGGCCAGGGCGCGCTTGTAGGCCTTGAGCACGCCGGTGATGGGCACGCGGAGCATGTCGATCCCGAGATTCTTGGCCAGCCGCGCGGCGTCCCGCCGCGTCCCCACCGAGGAGAAGGGTGAGGGCATGGTCACGCCCGTGACGTTCGCGGCGCCGAGTGCGTCCACGGCGATGGCTGCCACGAGCGCGGAGTCGATCCCGCCGCTCAACCCGATGACCACGTGCTTGTAGCCGATCTTGGTGACGTAGTCGCGCGTGCCGAGGACGAGGGCCTGATAGATCTCCTCCACGGGCTCGAGCGCCTGGATCTCGTGGGCGGGCGGCCTGGGCTTCTCGCGGCGGGGCAGCGGGGGGAGGGAGATGCGCGTCGGCCCCGCCGCGCGGAGCTTCTCCTTGCGCCGGCGGGAGTCGTGTAGGCGCGCGCGGAAGATCTCGTCGAGATCGAGATCGGCCACCACGAGGTCTTCCTCGAAGGCCCGGCCGCGCGCGATCCGCTCCCCCTTCTCGTTGAAGATGAAGGACTGCCCGTCGAAGACGAGCTCGTCCTGGCCACCCACCGTGTTGACGAAGGCCAGGCACACGAGATCGTCGGCCGCCCGCGTGGCCAGCATCTTCTCGCGGAACTGGGCCTTGCCCGCGTGGTAGGGCGACGCGTTGATCGTCACCACCAGCTCGGCCCCCGCCAGGGCCTGCAGGGTGGTGGGCCCCGTGGGATACCAGATGTCCTCGCAGATGTTGGCCGCGAGCACCGTGGCGCCCACGGCGAACACGGGCGCCTCCGTGCCGGACTGGAAATAGCGGTTCTCGTCGAAGACGCCGTAATTGGGCAGGTACTGCTTGTGGTACGTGCCCACCTGCGTGCCGTCATGGAGAACGGCCGCGGCATTGAAGATGTCGTCGCGCTTGTCGACATACCCGACCACGGCCGTGATGCCCCGGCTCTGGCGGGCGACATCCGCCAGCGCCCTCAGGTTGGCCTCGATGAACGCGGTCTTGAAGAGCAGATCCTCGGGAGGATAGCCGGTGAGGGCGAGCTCGGGGAAAGCCACGAGGTCACAACCCGCCGCGCGGGCGCGCTCCATCCAGTCCAGGACGAGCCGCGCATTGGCCTCGATGGCGCCCACCGTCGGATTGATCTGCGCCAGCCCCACGCGGATGCGTCTCATGGCGCTTATTCTAGCCTATGGAGCCCCTTTGGGCTCGCTTGGCCAGGAGGGTCGTGTGGACACCGACCAGGATGAGGACGCCTCCCGCGACCGTATAGATGGTGAGCGCCTCCCGGAGCGCCACCACACCGAGGAGAGCGCCGGCGAGGGGCTGGATGTTCACGAAGATGGCCAGGCGTGGCGCTTCCACCCGCTCCAGCGCCCAGTTCCAGATCAGGTACCCCAGCGCGGTGATCACCAAGCCCAGGTAGAGCGTCCCGATGATGACCGTCTGCGTCCACTCCGGCCTCTCCCCCGCCACCCATTCCGCCACCGTGAAGGGCGCCATGACCACCAGCCCCCACAGGATGGACCAGGCCGTGACCGGCACGGCTCGGTGTCGCGCCAGCACGTCGCGGCCGAAGAGCGAGTAGCCGGCATAGGCGACTCCGGAGAGGACGAGGAGCAGGTCGCCCCGCCAGTGCGGGGCGATCGCCACGCTCGCCCCCGGGATCCCGTTCAGCACGACCACGGTCGCGCCGACCACGGTCAGGAGGGCGCCCACGCCTTCGCGGCGCGTGAGGCGCTCGCCCAGCACGAGGGGCGAGAGCAGGATGAGGGACACGGGCTCCACGGTGATGAGGAGGGCGGCGTTGGTGGCGGTCGACAGACGGAGGCCCCAGTTGCCGAAGGCGAACGCCGCCGCGAAGCCGAAGAGGCCCATCCAGAAGATACTCCACCGGTCGCTCCGGGAGAGCCGCCGGTCCTCCCGGCGCTGGGCGAGGGCGAGCGGCACGAGAACGAGGGAGCCGATGAGGAGCCGGCAGAACGAGAGCGTGGCCGGCCCCATGTGCTCGAGCACCACGCGGCTGACGGCATAGCTCGAGCCGTAGACGACATTGGCGAAAATGAGGACGACGTACGCCGTCGGCACCGCGACATCTTACGGTAGAATGCCCGCGATGCCCTCCAAGATCCCCTGGCTGCCGTCCTCGGTTCAGCCAGGGCAGAAGGTGGAACGCTGCCCACACTGCGGTGCCCGGGCCTTCTTTCCCTGGACGCTCCAGCGGAACGCGAAGACGATGACCCCCGTGCGGACCTGGGTCTGCGCGGAGTGCCAGCTCACCGAGGAGCGCCCCGAAGCGGAATAGCATGAAACAGGCTCACCCTCTCAAGAGCGGGAGCGCCGCGGTCAGCAGCCCGGCCCGTGACCGCATCCTGGCCCTGATGCTCGAGCAGGTGGATGCGATCCGAGCGCATGAGCCGGGCACGAGAGCAGGGACCGATCCCGAACAGCTCCACAAGATGCGCACGGCGGTCCGACGACTGCGAGCGATTCTGGGCGCAGCCCGAGAGATGTTCGATCCCGAGTGGCTCGGCGGGCTCCGGACCGCGCTCGACTGGCTCGGCACCCTGCTCGGCGATCTACGGGATCTCGATGTCTTCCGGCAACACCTTCGCGCCGAGCTGTCTTCGCTGAAGTCAGCCGGCCGCGTCGAGGGTCGGGCACTCCTCGACCGCCTGGACGCTCAGCGGGCCCGCGCGAGAATCAATCTCCTCGCTGCTCTCGACGGGCCGCGCTATATCAGGCTTCTGCATCGCCTGGACAACGCCATCGAGCAT
Source organism: Candidatus Methylomirabilota bacterium (assembly GCA_035635755.1). Taxonomy (GTDB): domain Bacteria; phylum Methylomirabilota; class Methylomirabilia; order Rokubacteriales; family CSP1-6; genus AR37. Next base: position 4,171 of record DASQAK010000112.1, read on the forward strand.
CCGGCTGTAGTGACGGCGAAGCTCTCCCTGCCTGCCATCGCCGCGGGCCAGTTCAGGAAGCTTCGCAAAGCGGTCAAGGCCTTGCCCGAGACCCCGACCAATGCTGACCTGCATGCGGTGCGGATCAAGGTCAAGCAAGCTCGTTACGCGGCGGAGCTCGCGCAGACCATGGTGGGCCGGCCCGCCAAACGATTCGTGGCCAGGGCCAAGAAGGTCCAGGACATCCTGGGAGAGCACCAGGACGCCGTCGTGGCAGAAGAGCGCCTCCGCGCTCTTGTCGGTCGCGACGGCGGCCGCCCCGAGCGATTGCTCGCCGGGAAGCTCGTGACCCGGCAGCGTGCCCGGCGTCACGCGGCCCAGACGGACTTCTTCGAGCAGTGGCCGAAGCTCAAGCGCCGCGGAGACAAAGCCTGGACGACGGAATGACGGTACAAGCGCAGGTGAGCGCTCCGGCTCATACCTGAACGAGGGCCACATTGTGGGCAGCCAACCATCCCGCGGCTTCCGCCCAGCGCTGCGGCTCCTCCTCTCTCCATGCCTGCACGGCCTGCGTGGGGATGACGATGTACGGGAGTCGGTCACGTATCACCCTTTCGATCAGGCGCGCCAAGTCGGCGCGCGATGCTCGCAAATCACTCAGGAGCTCGTCGGTGGTCATGATGCCTCCATGCACGAAAGCCTAGCGCGTGGCTATTGCCGTGGCCTTTCGGCTCTGCGAAGAAACGGTGACGACGCCGGAAAGCTAGGTAGGAGCCTGTCCGGCGTCGCATACTGATGGCATGAGCAGCCGGGGCGTCGTCCACGCGGCGGGTGGAGTCATCTCTCGCCAGAGCAAACGAGGTGACCACGAAGTGCTCCTCATCCATCGGCCGCGTCGACAGGACTGGACCTTCCCCAAGGGAAAGCTGGAGGCGGGGGAAACGCACGAGGCGTGCGCGCTACGCGAGGTCGAGGAGGAGACGGGGCTCCGGTGCGTGCTGGGACGAGAGCTCGCCACCACCTCTCACGGGACGGCAAGGGCCGGCTCAAGATCGTGCGCTACTGGATGATGGATCCTGACGGGGGCGTGGCCGAGCCTCGCAACGAGGTCGACGGAGTCCGCTGGGTCTCTCTCGAGGACGCCGCGGAGCTCCTCACCTACCCGCGCGACCGCGACCTTCTCACCGCCTTCTCCGGTCAGGTGGCTAGCTCGCGTTGACGAAGTCGATGAGCTGACGGAGGCGAGAGAATCCGCTTCGATTGAAGGGGAGCACAAGGCGCGGGAGGTCGGGAAACTCTCCCCGCTCGGCGGGGAGGGGGCCGGGCACCTGCTCGGCCGGCCCCTTCAAGATGTCGGAGAAGCGAAGCGAGATCTCGGCGACGATGGCGGGGGCGAGGGGTCGACGCAGGCGCATGGCGAAGCTGTCGCCCACGTAGCGGTGCGAGTGAAAGATCCGGTAGAAGCGCTCGATCTCCTCCGCCGCTTCTTCCACGCTGTCCGTGACGCGGAAGAGCGATAGATCCTCCGGCGAGACCATCCCCTGGTCGGCCATCTGCTCCTGGACGAATTCTGTCCAGCGCCGCCAGAATTGGCCGCCGGGGGCATCGATGAGCACCACGGGCACCAGCTCCGTCTTGCCCGTCTGGATGAGGGTCAGTGCCTCGAAGGCCTCGTCGCCCGTGCCGAACCCTCCGGGAAAGAACGCCATGGCCCATGCCTCGCGGAGGAGGAAGAGCTTGCGGGTGAAGAAATACTTGAAGGATATGAGCTTGGGGTCGTCGGCGATCCACGGGTTGGCGTCCTGCTCGAAGGGCAGACGGATGTTCATGCCGAACGACCGCTCGCGCCCCGCTCCCTCCTGGGCGGCGCCCATGACGCCACTGCCCGCCCCCGTGATGACCATCCACCCCTGGTCGGCCATGCGCCGGCCGAAGGAGCGCGCCTGCACGGAGACGGGATGGTCCGCGGGCGTGCGCGCCGAGCCGAAGACCGTCACCTTCGGCGTCTCGCGATAGGGAGCGAAGACCTTGAAGCCGTAGCGGAGCTCTTTCAGGGCGGCGCTGGCGATCTTGAGGTCGGCGACCGGCGTCTTGTCCTCGACGGTCTTGAGGACGGTGGTCAGCAGCTCGGCGTGGTAGCGCCAGGTGTCCGTGGGCACCCGCAGGCGCTCGAGAAGGGCCTCGATCTGGCGATTGGCTTCCTCGTCCTGGAGCTGGTAGCGTCTCTCTCTGCTCACAGGCTCAGCATACACCCCACCCTCTCAGGCGAGGGTATGCCGCACCATCTTCGCATCGACGAGGTAAATGACCATCTCCGCGATATTGGTCGCGTGGTCGGCCACGCGCTCCATGAAGCGCGAGATGAGGATGAGCCGGATGGCGCGGGGGATGGTCTTGGGGTCTTCCATCATGAAGGTCAGGAGCTCCCGGAAGAGCTGCTCCTTGAGGGCATCGACATCGGCGTCCTCGGCGCACACCTTGCGGGCGAGCTCTGTATCGCGCGCCACGAAGGCGTCCAGGCTCTCCTTGACCATGTGCTGGGCCTTCTCGGCCATGCGGGGCAGGTCGATATACGGCTTGAGCTGGGGCTCCCGGTTCAGCTCGAGCACGCGCTGGGCGATGTTGACGGCCTGGTCGCCGATCCGCTCGAGGTCGGTCACGATCTTCATGGCCGTGGTGATGAAGCGGAGATCTCCCGCCGTGGGCTGATGGAGGGCGAGGAGGCTGACGCAGGTCTCGTCCACCTCGACGTCGTAGGCGTTGACCTGCTGGTCCCGGTCGATCACCTCCTGGGCGAGGGCATCGTCCCGCTCGAGCAGGGCGCGCATCACGCGGCGGATCTGGTCCTCGACCAGCCCGCCCATGGCGAGCAGCGTCTGCTTGAGAGCCTCGAGCTCTTCGTGGAAGTGCCTTTGCATGGCAGTCTCCGGGCTCGGTCTAGCCGAACCGGCCGGTGATGTAGTCTTCCGTCTTCTTGTTCCTGGGGTTGGTGAAGAGCTCGCGGGTCACCCCGAACTCCACCAACTCCCCCAGCAGCATGAAGCCCGTGTAGTCGCTCACCCTCGCCGCCTGCTGCATGTTGTGGGTGACGATCACGATGGTGTAGCTGTTCTTGAGCTCGAGCATGAGATCTTCGATCTTCGCGGTGGCGATAGGATCGAGGGCCGAGCAGGGCTCGTCCATGAGGAGCACGTCAGGCTCCACGGCGATGGCGCGCGCGATGCACAGCCGCTGCTGCTGCCCGCCGGACAGTCCGAGAGCGGACTCGTGAAGTCGGTCGTGGACTTCATCCCAGAGCGCGGCATTCCGCAGGCTCCGCTCCACGAGCCCCTCGAGGTCCGTGCGGGCGTGCACGCCCAGGATGCGCGGGCCGTAGGCCACGTTCTCGAAGATGGACTTCGGGAAGGGATTCGACTTCTGGAACACCATGCCCACCCGCTTGCGCAGGTCCGTCACGTCCTGGCTCGCGTCGTAGACGTCCGTGCCCCCGATCCGGATGCTCCCGGTGATCTTGACTCCGTCCACCAGGTCATTCATCCGGTTGAGGCAGCGCAGGAGGGTGGACTTGCCACACCCGGAGGGGCCGATATAGGCCGTGATCCGGTGCTTGGGCATGGACATGGTCACGTCCTTGAGTGCCTGCTTCGGCCCGTACCAGAGGTTGACCCGCTCGATCTCCACCATCGGGGTCTCCATCACCGCCCCCGGAGCGCTGGGAGCGTGAAGGCCCGCGGTGACGCTTACCGTTCCTGGCATGGCGGTCTCCTTATCTCCACATTCTATACGGCAGACGTCGCGTATTTCCTGCGAAGTCGATTGCGCGTCGCGATCGCGAACAGGTTGAGAAAGACGACGATGACTAGGAGGAGCAGGGTCGTGGCGAACACCATGGGGCGCGCGGCATCCACGTTGGGCGACTGGAAGCCCGTGTCGTAGATCTGGAAGCCCAGGTGCATGAACTTGCGCTCGAAGTGCAGGAAGGGCCACTGCCCGTCGATGGGCAAGGACGGCGCGAGCTTGACCACCCCGGTGATCATGAGCGGCGCCACCTCGCCCGCGGCGCGGGCCATGGCCAGGATGAGTCCGGTCAGGATGGAGGGCATCACGGCGGGGAGAACGACCCGGAGGGTGGTCTCGAGCTTGGTCGCGGAGAGCGCCAGCGAGGCCTCCCGCATCCCGCCCGGGATCGCCGCCAGCCCTTCCTCGGTGGCCACGATGACGACGGGCACGGTCAGGAGGGCCAGGGTCAGCGAGGCCCAGAGAATGCCGCCCGTGCCGTACGTCGGTGTAGGCAGGGCCTCCGCGAAGAAGAAGCGGTCGATGACGCCCCCTACCCCGTAGATGAAGAACCCGAGACCGAACACGCCGAAGACGATGGACGGCACACCGGCCAGGTTGTTGACGGCGATGCGCACCACGGAGACGAACGGCCCTTGCCGAGCATATTCCCGGAGGTAGAAAGCCGCGAGCACCCCGAGCGGCGTGACCACGATGCTCATCAGGATGACCATCAGGATGGTGCCGAAGATCGCGGGGAACACCCCGCCCTCGGTGTTGGCCTCACGGGGCTCGCCGGCCACGAACTCCCAGAGATGGCCGAGGTAGTAGCCCGTCTTGCCAAGGAGCCCCATGGTGTTCGGGAAGCGGACGTCGAGCACCTGGGCGAGTGGGAGCTCCTTGGCCTTGCCCCCGTCCGCCGTCACCACCATGGTCTCCGTCTGGCTCTTCCGCAGCTCGGCCAGGCGCGCCGTCTGGACCTGATACTGCTCCTGGAGCGGCGCGAGCTGCTTCTGCAGCGCCTCGACGGTGGGGCCCGATGTGATGCCCTTGAGCTCGAGCCCCTTGAGCTTGAGGCGGAGCGCCTCCTGGCGCGCGTTGATCGCGCCGATCTCGCCCTTCTCGATGGCTCGGATTTCTCGGCGCGCGCGATCACTCTGGCCCAGGCGCTTCTGGATCTCGGCCCAGGCGGCCGGGGCGACCGCGATGACCTTGTCTCCGTCCCGCATCTCCTTGATCGTCCCGATGAGGAGGCCCCATTCGGTCCGCTCAACGACGGCCACGTCCGCGGGGTAATCACGCTTGGCGACCTGGACTTCGTCCACCCATTGGAAATCGGCCCCGTAGAGATCACGGTTGGCGACCTTCAGCTTGATGCGGTGCTCGTTTCGCTTGCCCGGCACCGGCTCACGGTCCACCAGCTGTCCGGTCATCACCGTGCCGTCGGACAGCGTCATCCGCACGACGGCCTTGGGCCAGAAGAAGCCCATGCCGTTGTACACGATGAGGGAGATGAGACCAACGACCAGCAGGAGGGCAAGCGTGAGCGCCCCGCCCGTAAGCCAGACAAAGGGCTCGCCGCCACTCCAAAAACCCTTGTGGCGAGCGCTCATAGGTAGCGGTACTTCTTCCTGAGCTTGAGCCGGACAATCTCCGCCGCCGTGTTCAGCACGAAGGTCATGCAGAAGAGAAGGAAGGCCGAGAGAAAGAGCACGCGGTAGAGGGTTCCGCCGTCCGGCGCCTCCGGCAGCTCGACAGCGATGTTGGCCGACATGGCGCGAAACCCGCTGAACATGTTCCAGTCCATGATGGGCGTATTGCCCGTCGCCATCAGGACGATCATCGTCTCGCCCACGGCGCGGCCCAGGCCGATCATGATGGCGGAGAAGATGCCCGGGCTTCCCGTGGGCAGCACGATCCTGAGCGCTGTCTGCCAGCGCGTGGCTCCGAGGGCCAGCGATCCCGCCCGGAGGTGGCCGGGCACATTCGCGAGCGAGTCCTCGGCGATGGTGAAGATGATGGGAATGACCGCGAAGCCCATGGCCACCCCGACGACGAGCGAGTTGCGCTGGTCATAGGTCAGACCGAGCGCCGAGAGGATCCAGCCGCGGTAGTTGCCCTGCATGAGAACGGTCTCCACGAGCCCGCCCGCGGCGAGGGCAAGCCACACCCCTCCGAGCACGACCGGGATCAGGAGAAAGGCCTCGGTTCCTGTCTTGAAGCGGCCGCGGACGCGTAAGGGAACGAGTCGCCAGAGGCAATAGGCGGCCAGGATCGCGACCGGCAGCACGAGGGGCATCAGAAAGAGGCCAGGCACGATGGGCTCGAGAACGGGCGCCAGCCAGAGGCCGGCCAGGAACCCCAGGACCACGCTCGGGAGGGCCGCCATGATCTCGACCACCGGCTTGACGTAGGCCTTCACCGAGGGATGCATGAACTCGCTAACGTAGAGCGCGGCCAGGAGCGCCATAGGCACCGCGAAGAGAAGCGCGTACAACGTGCCCTTGATGGTGCCGAAGATGAGCGGGGTCAAGCTCATCTTGGCCTCGAAGTCGTCCGTCCCGCCCGTGGACTGCCACACCCAGGCCGGCTGCGAGTAGCCCTCGTACCAGACCTTGCCGAACAGCGTCTTCAACGTGATCTCGGGATGCGGGTTGTCCACCGTCCACTGCGCGAGCCTTCCCTTGCCGTCTGCGGCCAGCACCGCGTCGTTCTTTGGGCCGAAGGTCAGGGCCGCAAGTCCCGGCGCGTCACTCTTGACGCGTAGGAGAGTCTTGCCGGACGTGCCATAGGAGATGTGGACGTGACCTGCCCCGTCGGCGGTGGCAAAGCTCTTGTCCCGCTTCGAGGCCGTCATGGCGACCACGGCCCCGGCATGGGGCGCGAACTCGTAGATCCGCGTGAGCCGCTTCTCGCCGCCGCCGGGCGGCGGCACCACCTGCCACGTGGAGACCCCGCCTTGCTCGTCCCCGACAGTGAGCGTCCGGTCGCCCAGGAGGAATCCGAGGGCGGTGACGGGCACGCCCGGTTTGCTCGTGACGGCAGTAGTCTCGATGAGCTTTGGCCCCGACGAGTCCTTCATCTCGTAGCGGAGCACATTGCCTTGACTGGTGCCGATGAAGAGATCCTCACCGCGTCCGTCCAGGCGTAGCGCCGTGATCTCGCCCGAGATCTCGGGCGTGAAAGCCTGGATCGACTCCTCGCGGCGCGTTCCACCGATGAGCGCCTTCTTCTCGATGACGCTCTGGATGACGAGGTCGGCCGGCCCAGTCTGGGCAACCGTCACCCCGCCCGTATCCGCGCCCCCCGAGGCAAGCCGGCGCACCGCGCGCTTCTTCTCCGGGTCGAGGACCACGGCCTGTCCGAAGGCGGGCGCCGGGGCTACCGCACGCTTGCCATCCTTGAACGTGACATCGAACCTCATGTCGAGCGGTATCGCCCGCCCATCCGAGGTGCCGAGGAGAAACCGCGTCTTGTCGAGGGCGACGACCGATGCGACGGTGGCGCCATTCAGGCCCGCCACCACGACGGGTGGAGGGGGCGCCCCCCTTTTGAGCGAGACGAACTCGAGGTTGCCGCGGCTCGTGATCGTGTAAGCGATCTCCCGATACTCGTCTACCCCGACGGCGTCTCCCGTGGCCGGGCCGGCGCCGGCGGTCGAGGCGGCGTAGGTGCCGGCGAAGGTCGCGGTGGCCGGTTTGAACAGCGGATAAACCTCGGCGGCGATGACGAAAAGGATGGCGAGGATGCACGCGATGATGACGATGCCGCCGACAACCACCAGCCGCGACGCCCAGCGGTCGGCCAGGATGCGCCGCTCCGTGCGGGCGCGGCTGACGACAAGCGGGCGGGCGGGGGATGCCGACCCGCCCGCCGTGAAGGTTTCGGTGTTGATGGCCACGTTATTGGATCTTCGCCAGCTCTTCCTTCGCGATCGAGGCGGGGATCGGGAAGTAGCCGTCCTTGATCACGCCCTCCTGCCCTTCCCGGGAGACAATCACCTTGACGAATTCCCTGGTCAGCGGATCGAGCGCCTTGCCGGGCGCCTTGTTGATGTAGACGAAGAGGAAGCGGGTCATCGGATAGGCCCCGGAGTACGAGTTGTCGGCCGTGGCCTCCACGCACTTGCCACCGTCCTTTTCGCTGAGCGGCACCGCCCGCACCCCGGCGGTGGCGTAGCCGATTCCGCTGTACCCGGCGGCGAAGCGGTCAACCGTCGCGCCCTGAACCACGGCCGCCGAGCCCGGCTGCTCCTTGACGGTGTCCTTGTAGTCGCCGTTCTTCATCACGTGCTCTTTGAAGAACCCGTAGGTGCCCGAAGCCGAGTTACGGCCATAGAGACTGATGGGCTTCTGGGCCCACTCACCTGTGAGCCCGACCTGCCCCCACGTGTTGATGTCGTCCTTGTAGCCCGTGCGGCGGGACTTGGAGAAGATCGCATCCACCTGGCTCATGCTGAGGCACTTGATCGGGTTGTCCTTGTTGACGAACACGGCGAGGGCATCCACGGATGTCCGGATGGCCAGCGGCTTGTAGCCGAACTTCTTCTCGAACTGGTCGATCTCGGTCCCCTTCATCTCGCGTGACATCGGGCCCAGCTGCGCGGTGCCGGCGATGAGGGCGGGCGGGGCCGTCGACGATCCCTTCCCTTCGATCTGGACTTTCGCGTTGGGGTAGAAGCGGCTGAAAGTCTCCGCCCAGTGGGTCATGAGGTTGTTGAGCGTGTCGGAGCCGACGCTCGAGATATTGCCGCTGACGCCGCTGACCGACTTGTAGGCCTGCAGTCCCGGATCCAGCTGCACCGGGGCGGCCAGCGCCAGACCCGCCGTCACCAGGGCAATCGCCAGCGCCACCGCAATCACCGCCCGCTTCCTCATGTCTTCTCCCTTATCGATGGGTATGTTGGGATGATCCCGCAGCCATGTTTCAGTGACATAACCGTCGTGTTACGTTCGTGTTAATTCCGGCCGCCGAGCCGCGCCGCGTCCTGCTCCCGAAAGCGATACCCGACGCCGCGCACGGTCTCGATACCGGGCGCAGGCAGCCGGGCAGCCGTGAACTTCGCCCGGAGCCGGGCCACGTGCACGTCCACGGTCCGGGGCTCGACGAAGCCGTCCTCGCCCCAGACGAGATCCAGCAGTTCCTCGCGCCCGAAGACGCGCCCCGGAGTGCCCACGAGCGCGGCCAGCAGGTCGAACTCCTTGGGGGTGAGATCCACCCGCTGGCCCTTCATGATGACCTCGAAGCGGTGCCGGTCGATCTCGAGGTCGCCCGCCTTGAGGTGCTGCTTTCGGTCCCCGACCTCGCTCGCCTTGCCCCGCCGGACCACCGCGCGGATCCGCGCCACCAGCTCGCGCGGGGAGAAGGGCTTGGTGACGTAGTCGTCGGCGCCCATCTCGAAGCCGAGGACCTTGTCCCCCTCTTCCACGCGGCCGGTGACCATGATGACGGGAATGCCGCGCGTCTCCGGATCCTGCTTGAGCCGCCGGCAGACCTCCCAGCCGTTGAGCTGCGGCACCATGATGTCGAGAAGGATGACTTCCGGCTTGCTCTCGCGCGCGCGCTTGAGGGCGTCGGCGCCATTCCCGACCAGGGCCACGTCGTAGCCTTCCTTGGCCAGGTTGTAGCGGATCAGCTCGGCCACATCCTGCTCGTCCTCGACGACGAGGACGCGGTGGCCCGATTTGGGTGATGCCGGTGGAGCGGACTCCGAGGTGCGCCGCCGTGTGGCCATCACCGCTTTGACCTCCCCCATGGTTCGTGTCGTCATGGCGGAAGTGTCGCCGCGGCAGGTTACAGCCCGATGACGGACCCGTAAATGTTGAGTGAAGTGGGTGACCGACAGCCTCCCGAACGACCAGGTCGCCCGGTGCGCTCCTCGGTCGACTTATCCACAGTCACCCACGATCAGGTCCTCACACCCGGTCGTGATGATTTTCATGACTATTTCTTGACGGCGCGCCGGCATCATCCTGGCGGGCACCATCGTGCTGGAAGAGTTGATGGTCCTGGGCGGCCATCCCTCCTTGACCGTGTGCACGGTTGGGGTCCGCGACGGCGTGCTCTGGCGCGAGGCGCAACGGCTCCCACTATCAGCACGGTCTCCGCGCCACCTGAACCGGGGGCTGTCCTGGCTCCGACGGGCTGGCCGGCGGCCCGGCCACTGGGGCCCCGGAATCGCTGACGGCCGCCGGCGCGCCGTCGAAGATCAGCATGCCCTCCGAGAGCAGCAGCACGCGGTCGACGCCCGCGAGCAGCGGCTCCGTCGGCGCTCCGCTCACGAGGACTCCCAGCCGCTCCGCCCGGACCAGTTCGCGGAGAAGGGTCAGAAGCTCGGCCGAATCTGCCTCGTCGAGGGCGGCGGTGGGCTCGTGGACGACGAGATATTCAGGCCTTCGCCACAGGGCGCGCGCCACCGCCAGTCGCACCCGCGCGGGCGGCTCGAAGCAATCGACGGGCTCGCCGGAGCGGGCTTCGAGGCCGACCCTGGCCAGCGAGCGGAGGGCCGCGCCACGGTCTCGCGCCCGGTGAAATCGCCAGAGCTTTTCCAGCCCGCCCAGCCTGGCCCGAGCCGTGAGCGTGTTCCAGAGCGCGGACCGATGCGGGTCGAAGCCCGCCCGGGGATCGACCTCGCCCACGTGCCCTCGCAGCCGACCGACAGATCCCTTTGCCACCGGCACCCCGCCCACCCAGACGCGCCCCTCGTCGGGGATGGTGCGTCCGGTCACGGCCGCGAGGAGGGCGGCGCGCTCGGCAAGTTCGCCGGAGCAGACCGCGACGACGGCCCCTTGGTAGATATGCGCGCAGACGCGGTGGAGGAGCCACCGGTCCTTCGAGGCGATACCCACGCCCAGAAGCTCGATCATGCGGGAGAGAATGACAGGGATAGCATTACAGGGACCTGACGACTCTGTGACGATTTGGAACTGAGTTAGGTGCCGACGACCCGTCCGTCCGACTTGCGGATGACGATGGTGGCGGAGCGTGGCCGGCTACCGTCGGGCGAGCTGCTACACGACTGCCGAGTTCGAGGGCGTCATGCTCGCGCCCACGCTATATCCCCGCGATTGCGAAACCGTGGCGGGAGGATCAAGATTTGGTGACGCGACGACGGCTTCTAGCGCAGGCCTGCGGGCATCGGCTCGCGCGGCGCGGGCCCGGCTGCGGCGAGGAGCCCCTCGGCCACCGAGCGATCATTGGTGACTCGCGGCACCTTGTGCTGGTCCCCGAGCTTGCCGTTCTCGCGCATCCACCGGTAGAACGTGCCGGGGGGAAGCGTGCTCACCCGCGGGGCGACCATGCCGACACTGCCCGTGCGCTTGGTCCGGTAGTCCGTGTTCAAAGTGATCAGCGTCTCGTCGAGCACGCGGGCAAAGTCTTCCGGCTCGCGCGGCGGGATGCGGAACTCCACGAGCCACTCGTGGCTGCCGCGCGGCTCCTCGGCCGAGGGATAGCGCGGCGCCACCGTGAACTCCACCACCTCCGCCTCCGTCCGCCGGCAGGCCCCCGTGAGGGCGCGCTCCACCTCTTCCACGATCACGTTCTCGCCGAAGGCGTTGACGTAGTGCCGGGTGCGTCCGGTGATGACGAGGCGCAGGGGATCGCGGGCCACGAAGCGAACGGTATCGCCGAGAAGATAGGACCAGAGACCGCCCGGCATCGCCCACATGGTCTACGACTCGTGGGTCTCGGTGGGGCTCGCCCTCGCCGCGCGGGTCATCCTGGCGCGGGAGTACCGGCGGCATGGCAGCTTCTGGGGCGTGTGGGTTCTCCACCTTCTGCTGGGCGTGATGGCCTTCCTGACGGGGTTGGGGCGCTACTTCTATCGCGCGAGCGGCTAGACCATCTCGGAGCGCGGCAACCGCACCGAGGGAGCTTGAGCTTGCTGTCGTCCCTCGAGCATGCCCCAGTGGTAGGTAACGCACTCGTCCGCTGCGAAGCCGCGGGACAGAAGGAAGCCCCGTCGGCTCGACTCGCGCATGCGCGACACCGCGGTCTCGAGGCGGATCCAGCCTCGGTCGGTCGCCAGCCCCTTGGCGTGCTGCACCATGCGGTCCCCGATGCCGCGGTCTCGCATACCGCGCTTGACTACCAGCTCCTCGATGGTCCCGAGCCAACCCTGGAGCCTCAGGACAGGCCGGGAGGAGAGGGCGATCATGGCGACCACTCCGTCTCCCGGATGCTCGGCCACGAGGACGGCGTAACGCGCATCGCCCAGGAGAGCGTCCAGCACGCCGCCCAGCGCCTCGCGGCGCGCGGGGTAGCCGAGCTGCACGAGAAGGTCGACCATGTCGGAGAGATCACCGGGCGCCGCCGGCCGCACGATCAATGTTGAGACCATGGCGGCAGTCTCGCCCCCGCGCGTCTCCCGAAGATGACATTTGCGTCAAGTCTTGGTAACGACCCCGGCGCGTGAGGGCGTTCTCACTGGTTGGGGGCCTAGATCGGATGCACCGATGGGTACGGGCGCTTCTATCGGAACTGCCGATTTGACTCTCAGTCCGTGGCCTTTAGCATGTGGGGGCCGGACTTGGAAGCTCAATGCTCCGAAGGTCAGCGCCTCATTCGAGGGGGAATGCATGGATAGACGGATGTTCGTGAAGACGAGCGCCGGCGCATCCGCGGGGATCGTGCTGTTCCGCCTCGCTCGGCCGACTCGCTCCTGGGCCGCTGCGGCCTCCGCGGGCGCGTGGCGCACCTTCGAGGTGACCACGCGTCTCGAGATTCTCAAGCCCTCGGGCGTGACGCGGGCCTGGGTGCCCATGCCGCTCCTGCCGGACACCGACTACCACAAGAACCTGGACCAGGGCTGGACGGGCAACGCGGCGACCATGCGCGTGTATCGCGACGACAAGTACGGAGCCGGCATCTTCTATGCGGAGTGGCCGGGCTCGGAAGCGGCGCCCGTGGTCGAGGTGACCACGCGCTTCTCCACCCGCGACCGCGCCGTCGACCTTGCGGCGACGGGCAATCCCTCCCCCGAGGACAAGGCGGTGCTGAAGAAGTACCTCTCGTCCACGAAGTTCATCACCACGGACGGCATCGTGCGCAAGACGGCGCGCGAGATCACCAAGACCGCGAGCGCGGACGTGGACAAGGCCAAGGCGCTCTACGAGTGGATCGTGGACAACACCTTCCGTGACCCCAAGGTGCGCGGCTGCGGGCTGGGCGACATCAAGGCCATGCTCGAGACGGGCAACCTCGGCGGCAAGTGCGCGGACCTCAACGCCCTCTTCGTGGGGATGGCGCGCTCCGTGGGCATCCCCGCGCGCGACATCTACGGCGTGCGCGTGGCCGACTCCGCCGAGTACAAGAGCCTCGGGCGGAGCGGCGACATCACCAAGGCCCAGCACTGTCGCGCGGAGTTCTACTCGGCGAGCCACGGCTGGGTGCCCGTGGACCCCGCCGACGTCCGCAAGCTCGTACTCGAGGAGAACGGCGGGATCCCGCTCACCGATCCCAAGGTGCAGAAGGCGAGGGTCAAGCTCTTTGGCGCCCTCGAGATGAACTGGCTCGCCTACAACTATGCCGCCGACCTCAAGCTCCCCAACTCGGCGGGCGAGCCTCTTCCCTTCTTCATGTACCCGCAGGCGGAGACGGCCAACGAACGGCGCGACAGCCTCGACCCCGACTCCATCCGCTACCGGCTGACCTCGAAGGAGCTGACCTCGTAAGCGCAGCTCCCCGTCGGCGCCCTCTCGCTGCCCCCGGGGCTCTCGGGGGTAGCGCCATTTAAGTTGCAGACGCCGCGAACGCGGCGCGCTTGACACCCGCGGCGGCCCGCACTAAGTTGAGGCCTCTTGGTGCCGGGTTACGGGAGGCGCGACGGGCGCCCTGACCGGCATCGGTAGCCCCATCGCCCTACGGGGAGACGGCCGCGTCTTCCCGATGGAGCGGCGCCATCCGGCTCAAGACGCTCAACGGGGATGTGGCAAAGGTCGCCACGAGCGGCGAGACGCCCGCCCGCGCCTTCTCCGATCTCGTCGTTCACGACACGTCGGTTGCCTACGCATTCATCGCGCCGGCTTTTTTCCTCCTGCTCTTCCTGGTTGCCTATCCATTCCTGCTCTCCGTCTGGTTCAGCCTGAGCGATGCCCGCGTGGGGGAGACAGGCGCCTTCGTCGGCCTCGACAATTTCCGGCGGCTCCTCACCAGCTCGATCTTTTTGCAGACCCTCCAGAATTCCATCGTCTTCACCGCCCTGGCCCTGGGGCTCAAGACCGTCCTGGGGATGGCCCTGGCGCTCCTGCTCTTCCGGATCACGAAGTTCAAGCGCCTCATCCGGGGCGCGGTGCTGCTGCCGTTCATCGTCCCCACC
>DASQAK010000113.1:0-4886 GCA_035635755.1 Candidatus Methylomirabilota bacterium
CTACGCCATCGGAGGGACGGTGACGGGGGTCGTCCTGGCCAACCTCGTGCCCATGGTGCCCCTGGCCGTGTTCATCCTGATGCCCTTCATCGAGCAGATCAGCGTGAATCTGGAATGGGGCGCGGCCATGATGGGCGCCACCCGGTTCCAGGTCTTCCGCCGCGTCCTTCTTCCCTTGACGGTGCCCGGCCTCCTCACAGCGGGGATCCTCATCCTCGTCAACACCATCTCGAATTTCGAGCTGACCTTCCTCGTCTCCGGGGCGGGCTCGCAGACCCTCGTCGTCGCCCTCTTCTACAACGTCTTCGCGGGTGGTGTCCGGCCCGTGTACTCCGTCGACGCCATGGCCGTGATGTACATGGTCACCGTGATGCTCGTCCTGCTCGTGGCTTTACGATTTGTCCGGCCCACCCAGATGGTCTTCCGCCTCGATCAGCCTCGCCGGTAGGCGCGGGCGCCCCGGTCCCTCGCTATGCTGAGACCGGGGCGCGTGGGCGGGTGGGTGACTACTTCGCGCTGGCTGCCTTCTTGTCCCTGTAGAGCTTTCCCTTGTCGTGTTTGACCTCGCGGCGGTCCTCGCGGCGGTCGCGATTGTCCTCGCGGAGATCCTTGCGGTCGCTCTGGAGATCTTTCCGGTCACGGTAGAGGTCGCGCCGATCGCCGCGGAGATCCTTGCGGTCGCCCGCGATCTCCGCCCGATCCTTCTTCACGGCCTCGGTGTTGCCCGCGGCCCTGTCCCGCTGGAGCTGCTTCTCGTCCTGGCGGAGATCGCGCCGGTCGGAGTAGATATCCTTCCGGTCACTGCGGATCTCCTGCTTGTCGCCCACGATGTCACGCCGGTCCTGCCTGATGTCCCGGCGGTCCTGCTTCAGGTCGCGGCGGTCCCGCCGGAGCTCGCGCCGGTCCTGCTGCACCTGAGGGTCCGGCGTGGGCGGCGCCGTCGGTGCCGGCGGGGTGGTCTGAGCCCACGCGGCGGGAATCCAGGCGGTCGCAAGGATTGCCCCGCTCACTACCAAGGTCGTCCATCGAGCCATCGCTCATCCTCCATGGGTGAGAGTCACTGCACTGCCGGTACGACGCAGGCAGGAACGCAAGCGTTTAGCCCTCAGATGAGCAAACTTCGGGCCGACGAGAAATCCCCTGTCACGCAGCCACTTACGCCAGCCTCCTTCAAGTCGATTGGCAGATTCCGTCACCTCCCTGCCGCGTCCCGTCGCCGTGCTACCATGCCCGGCAGCCAATTCAGGGAGGTTCACACCGTGGCAACCGACAGCCAGGCGCAGGAAGTGCTCCTTACCCGCGACGGCCCCGTGGTGACCCTGACCTTCAACCGTCCCGAGGCCCGCAATGCCCTGACGTGGAACATGTACGAGCGGCTCTACCAGACCTGCGAGGAAGTGGACGCCGACGACTCCGTGCGCGTGCTCGTGCTGCGGGGGGCGGGCGGCAAGGCCTTCGTGGCGGGCACCGACATCTCGCAGTTCAAGAGCTTCAAGACCGCGGAGGACGGGATCCAGTACGAGCGCGACGGCGAGCGCCGGACGGGGCGGCTCGAGCGCGTAGGCAAGCCCGTCATCGCGCAGATCGAGGGCTTCGCGGTGGGCGGCGGCTTCGCCATCGCCGCCGTCTGCGACGTCAGGATCGCCACTCCCGAGTCGCGCTTCGGGGCGCCCATCGCCCGCACCCTCGGGAACTGCCTCTCCATGGAGAACTACTCGCGCTTCGTGGACCTCTTCGGTCCCTCGCGGGTCAAGGAGATGATCATGCGGGCGCGCCTCCTGACGGCGGAGGAGGCGCACGGCGCGGGCTTCGTCCACGAGATCGTGCCGGGCGCCGAGATCGAGGCGCGTGTGAGGGCCGTGGCGGCAGAGCTCGCATCGCACGCGCCCATCACGTTGCGGGTGACCAAGGAGGCCGTGCGGCGCATCCAGGAGCGCCGCCGCCTCGAAGGGGGAGACGACCTCATCTCGCTGACCTACACCAGCGCCGACTTCCGCGAAGGAATGACCGCCTTCCTCGAGAAGCGCCCGCCGCGCTGGACCGGGAAATAGGAGCATCCGTGATCCGCAGCGTCCCCGGCCGCACGCCGCGCGTGCACCCCGCGGCCTGGGTCGATCCTTCCGCCCAGGTCATCGGCGACGTGACCATCGAGGAAGGCGCCAGCGTGTGGCCGCTCAGCGTGCTGCGGGGCGACCAGGACAACTACGTCACCCTCGGCCGGAACTCCAACGTCCAGGACAACTCCGTCCTGCACGTGACGCCGGAGTTTCCGTGCATCGTGGGAGCCGGCGTCACCATCGGCCATCGCTGCGTGGTCCACGCGTGCACCATCATGGACAACGTGCGGATCGGCATCGGGGCCGTGGTCCTCACGGGCGCGGTGGTGGAGGAAGGCGCGCAGGTTGCCGCAGGGGCCCTGGTGCCGGAGGGCAAGGTGGTGCCCGCGGGCTGGCTCGTCATGGGCGTGCCCGCCAAGCCCATTCGGAAGATGAGCCAGGCCGAGGTCGAGGACATCCTCAAGAACGCGCGCGACTACCTCGACCTCTGGCACCGCGACTACCGAGGGCGCCGATAAGGGGCCATCTGCGGCGATGAGCGCTTGCGCGAAGAGACCCTACCGCCGAACCGCATCATCCGCCGGTGAGCGAGATGAAGACGGCGCCCTCGACCCCAGGCTCAACGTACAGAGAGTACGCCTCGCCTGCGGGCTTCGGGCGCCGCCTCGCATCTGGGCCCCTCTCGCCCCCCTCGGTCGCTTGCAGCTTGGTCTATTTCTTGTCGGCGCCCTTCTTCTCGGCCGGAGCCTTGGACGTCGATTTCGCCATCGACGTCGTCGGGACCATGATGTGGGCGTACGGCGTTCCCTTCCACATCACCCACGGACCACCCTTGCTCCAATCCGTCGGATACGCGTCGAGCTGACTCACATCCGTCGGAAGGATCATGATGTGCGGTCCGCTCACGACCCACTGGTTGTCGGCCGTCGGTTTCATCGCGTACGGATCGGTGTTGCTGGCGCCCTTGTCGCCCTTGAGCATGTAGGCCACTCCGACCGTCTTCGGCTTCGGCGGGTCCTTCTTGTTCATCCAGGCGTCGCCCCAGGCCTGCCATTCCTTGTCGAGGCACATCGAGTCGCCGGCGAGATCGAGCATGCACATCCACCCATTCGTGCCGGCGCGCAGCTCCTTCATTTTGCCGTCGGGGCCCGTGCCCATGACCGCGGCGTTGCGGGCGATGTCCGGCGGCGCGGCACTCGTCGCCTTCGCGATGACGGCGGCGTCGGACTTGGCCCCGCCGGCCTTGGCCATGCCCTCATGCCCGGACTTGGGCGCATCCTTCATCTTTTCCTGGGCCACGGCGGTAGCCGCGAGCATGAGCACTACGCTGAGCGACGCGACGATCTTTCGCATGATGACCTCCTCCTTTCGCATGATGACCCCCTCGCGCAGGGACATTCGCAACATCCGGCCCTCTCGAACACCGATCCCCGGCCATGCCGCTCCCGGCGTTGCCGGCGGAGCACCGTGGCGAGTCTGCGCCAGCCGTCGATCCTGCGCAATGGGCCGTTCAGGGCGCGCCGGGAGGCGCGCCGAGGTTGCGGGAGACCTCGATGTCCCGGCTCTGGTCACGGGTGCGCGTCGGGCTCAGGATCATCTCCTCCACGACCGTGCGGGCGGGCAAGGTGACACAGAGCAGGATGGCCTGCGCCACGTCCTCGGGCAGCATCATGGTGGCGCGGGCCTTGCCATCGGGGGGCAGCGGCCGATTGTCGAGGATGGGCGTGTCCACCTCGGCGGGCATCACCGTGGTCGCCCGGATGCCCTTGTCACGGAGCACGTTGTGCAAGTGCCCCATGAAGTTGAGCACCCCCGCCTTGGCCGCCCCGTAAGGCGCCCCGCCGATGAGCCCGGGCTTGAGGGCGGCCATCGAGCCCACGGTCACGATGGTTCCCCCGCCGTGCTCGATCATGCTCGGCAAGACGGCCTGGGTCAGGGCGAACACGCCCGTCAGGTTGACGTTGATCACGGCCTCCCACTCCTCCAGCGGCACCCAGCGCGCGTTGCGAGCCTTGCTCGAGTGGCCGGCATTGTTGATCAGGATGTCCACGCGCCCCTGCTCCTTGATCACCCACTCCGCGAGCGCGCGCCCCTGGGCGGGCTTGGCCACGTCGGCCTCGCGGGCCACGGCCTTGCCGCCCGCCTTCGTGATCTCGGCGACGACGGCGTCGAGGGGCGCGCGGCGGCGGCCCGTCACCACGACGTGGGCGCCTTCGGCGGCGAGCATGAGCGCGGTCGATCGGCCGATGCCGGTTCCCGCCCCTGTGACGATCGCGATCTGCCCATCGAGCTGCCCCATGAAGTTCTCCTGATCTATCGCCAGGCCCAGACGGGCTGTTCGAAATGGTCCACGCGCGTCGACCTGCCCCGCGCCACGACCTCGAGCATCTGGTAGATCACGGCCGCGGTCGGGGCGTGGATGAGGGCGCCGAGGATCGGAAGCTGGATGACGGGACGATCGCTCTCGGGAATGGACACGAGGCGGGGCAGGTCGGGCCGCTCGAGATCGGCGAAGGGCACCCGGTAGAGGCGCGCCACTTCCGAGGGGTTGGGCGTCAACGGACCGAGATGGTCGCTCCAGAAGACGACAGGCGTGATGACGAACCCCGAGCGCGTGGGGTAGTCGTCGAGCAGGCCCAGCGCGGAGCCGCCGGCCAGCTGCAGTCCGACCTCCTCGTCGAGCTCGCGGAGGGCGGCCTGTTCCGGGGTCTCCCCCCACGTCGACCCGGCCGCCGGGCAGCGCCCACTGCCCCGTGTGGGCCCGCAACGTGGGCGCGCGCTTGGTCAGGAGGAAGCAGGCGCGCCCTTCCTCGTCCGGCACGAGGACCA
>DASQAK010000114.1:0-41993 GCA_035635755.1 Candidatus Methylomirabilota bacterium
CCGCCAGGATCTACGTTCCAGCCTTGGCATCCTCAGGCCATGCAGTATATCGGCTCCCGGCGTCGGCGCCACGTTGTGCTCGGTTAGGCCAGCGGGAACGTACTACCGGGTAACTTGCGCCGTCACGTCCCTTTGGGAGCACCCGTGCGATGCCATGACCACTCGAGCGGGCAAGTGAGGACGGCGTAGATCGCCGACCTGCTGGAAGAAACGCGCCCCGCGCGGTCATGGCACGTCGGTTGCTCTGCAAGTGCCTCGTTGGGCGAACTCGATGGCTTCTGACAACCATAGAGTTCCAGGCCACGACAGACACACGGAGGATAGGTGATGCCGAGAGCGAAGCGGATGACCGCGGTTTTCGGAAGCATGCTGCTCGTGGGCGCGCTGATGGCGGGTGCCGCCGGCGCCCAGTCGAGCAACCCTGACACCCCCAAGGACTCGACGTCGCAGCAACAGGGCCAGGGGCAGCAGGCTCAGCCGGCTCAGCCGAACCCGCCCGCGCAGGTCGCGCCCGGCTCGGAGTCGAAGTCCGAGTCCCGGACGGACTATCGCTCCGACACGAGGTCGGAGCGGATCGTCGAGACCGAGCGGGGCAAGTTCCTCGGGATGGACCCGACGTTCGCCATGGTCGTCGGTGCCGTGCTCTTCATCGTCATCATCATGGCCATGGTGGCCATGAGCCGGAAGAGCTCGAACACCACCGTGGAGACGCGTCGCACGATGTAAGGCCGCCGGGTCTCATCGGGGGCGCGCGCTCGCTCTGACCCTGGTCGGTGGTCATCGGCGCTGCGCGATCGCCCTCGATGAGGCCCAGCACCACCTAGGCCGGCCTTGACTGCCGATCATGGCCTCCGCGACGGCAAGACGGGTGTGATCCCGCTGATGCTCGAGAAGTGGGTGGCGAGCGTCTCGGCGAACCGGGAGGCATCCAGCGGATTGGCCGCGCCTGCCTCGTCGCGTCGCCGCGATTCGGCGGCACGGATGAGGGCCCGCATCGCGCCCAGCGCCTCGTAGTAGGCGAGCGAGCGCGGGTCGATGGGTCGGCGGCGCCGGTAGCCGGCGAGATAGCGGTTGACCATGACGATCCGCGCGCGCGCGAGAAGCCAGCGCAGCGGCGCCGGCAGGGCCGAGAGCTCTATCGGCGCGAAGCGCAAGATGATGCGCGTGGTGGCGACATCGTACGCCGGCTCGGCGACCACGACGTTCGGCCAGTCGATGACTCCGGTGACCGCGCCCCCGGAGTAGAGAATGTTGTGCGGGTGAAAGTCGCCGTGACAGACGACCCGGCGGGACTGCTCCGAAGGCCGCTGCTCGACGAGCCAGGCCATGGCCGAACGAAGCCCGTCCAGCGCGCCACGGGCGATGCGAGCCTCGAGCTGGGCGAGGTGGCCCTCGAGGGTGATCATGTCGCGGCTGATGGCCGGCCCGCCTGTCGCCCGCGAGTCCCGGCCTTCCTCGTCCATCGCCCGCAGCAGCGCCTCCGCGTCGAGCGCGTGCAGTCGCAGCTGCGTCTCGACGAGGACCCGGCTCAGGTTGAGACGGCGGGCCTGGAGCAGGGGCGCTCCGGGCAGGCGCTCCATGATGAGAAACGCGCCGCCGAGCGGGGCGGCGTCCGGGCACGCGAGGAGGACCCGGGGCGCGGGGTAGCCGAGGCCGGCGAGGGTATTCTGCGTCACGCGCTCGCGCAGCACGCGCGCAGGATCGTGCTGGGAACCAAGGAGCCGCAGGATCAACGGTCCCGCGAAGGCGGGCGCGGCGCCCCGCAGACGAAAGGCAAAGATCCGTGTGTCGAAGCCCCCGCTGATCGGGGTCAGGGGCTCCGGGAGCTCGAGGCCGCGCTCATCCAGCCGCGCGCGCAGATAATCCAGGAGCGCCGAGGCAAGATCCCCGCCCCGGTCCATGTGCGGACTCCGGCCTTCCCGAAAGACGCGTCGAGCTTATCCGACCTGCTTGTGCACGAACTCGATGATCCGCTCGATCGCCTTCGTGGAGGCGGGCGAGCCCGCTTTCCGGGTGATGAACCCCTCCGTCTCGCCCTCGAAGAGCTCCAGCTCGAGCTGGCCGCCCGCCTCGCGGTAGTGCATGACGAAGCGGTCGAGGTCGACGCGCGGATGAGCGGCGTCGTTGGTGCCCTGCAGATAGAGCACGGGGGGCAGCTCCACCTTCTCCCCGCGCTCGAGGGCGAGCACCGGATTACCCTCGGCCATGGCGTTCTCGGTCTGCCAGTACTGATCGTGGGAGGGCAGCACGCGATCGACGATCTCCGGGTACGGTTGGCCGCCCGCCTTCAGCTTCTTGGCGTAGTGGTACCGCGCGAGCGGATCGATGACGGACGAGCACATGATGACGCAGCGGACGGTGGCGTCGACCGCGGGCGAGCCCGCGGGAAGCGGGAGGGCCGCGTAGCGAGGGTCGCGCGGCCGCATCCCGCCCAGCATGGCCTGGTGCGCGCCGCTCGAATTGCCCATGGACCCGACCATGTCGGGGCGACTGCCCAGCTCGACCGCCTTGGTCTTGAGCCAGCGGATCGCGTAGTTGATGTCGGCGAACGATCCAGGGTACGCCGCGTCCGGCGGCATGCGGAAATCCAGGGCAGCAACCACCACGCCGCTCTTCGCGAGTGGCTCGTTGATCGCGGTGTCACCCAGCCGGTCGCCCCGACACCAGGCGCCCCCGTGCAGTTCGACCATGAGCGGAAAGGGCCCGGTACCCCGCGGCTTGAAGAGCCGCGCGAGCAGCGGCTTGTCTCCGTGGCGGAGATACTCGATGTCCTGGACGTCGATCTCGTAGGTCCCGGGGGTGCTCGCGGTCATGATGGGCTCCTCTCAGAAAGGGTGACCTGTTTCCGCCGCCATACGTTGCACCTCTCGGCGGGCCTCGTCAAGATCCCCCCGCGCGGAAGACGCGACGGGCGCGCGGATAAGGGCATCGAGCTCAGTGTCGCTTGAAGAACTGGACGGCGCGCTCGTGCTCGAGAGCGGCTTGGCGTGTCGCGAACGTTCCCAGATTCCGTCTCCGGCCCGTGCGCGGATCCTTCTTCCTGGAATACAGACGATATTTCCCGGAAGGCAGCTTCCTGATCATCGCTCGTCTCCTCGAGGGCGCGCCCGCGGTTCGCGCTCAGGACGCGCCGGTCAGCTCTCTCAGGAGCATTCTCCCCTGCGGCCACTCGCCGAAGCCCGCGTCGGCGTTGATGTGCCCGGCCCGCTCGAGCACCACGAAGCGGCTGCCCCAGGACCGCGCGAAGAGCTCGGCGCGAGCGAGCGGCGAGAACGGATCATCGCTGCTCGCCACCACGATGCTCGGAAAGGCAAAGCGCGCGAGGGGAATGGGGCTGAAGCCGCGCACCTCGTCGGGGGTGTGGGCGGGCGAGTCCACGTCGGCCGGGGCGACGAGCAGGGCGCCCTTCACCCGGCTCTCGGATCGCTTCGCCCAGTGTGCCACCAGCGCGCACGCGAGGCTATGGGCGACCAGGACAGGAGGCGCCTCGCACTCCGCGACGTGGCGGTCCAGCGTGTCGAGCCAATCCTCGAGCCGGGGTAGCATCCAGTCACGCTGGACGACCCGGTGACAGGCGGGATCCTCGGCCTCCCACAGGCTCTGCCAGTGCTCGGGGCCGGAGTCGCCGTAGCCGGGAAGGACGAGCACGGGCGTGGTGGTCACGAAGCGGGGGCCGGGCTCAGCGCCGGCGGCGAAGCTCGGCGAGCGCGGCTTCGACCATCGCGCCCTCGTCCGGGCCGAGGGCTCGACCCCCGAACCGGCAGCCTTCATAGACGGCGGTCAGCCGCTGAAGCGGCTCCGCGAAGGCGGGCGCCTCGGCGGCGACGCGCTGCCGGAACTCGCGCGCGGTCTCCCCCGCCCCGCGGCGGAAGCCGCGCCGCCTCAGCGCGCGGAGGGCCTGGAGGTAGAAGCGCGGGCTGCCCGCGCCCCGCGCGCGCCGCGCCGCGCTCGGCCCCCCGCGCCAGAGAATGGCCAGGAGGGCGAGCACGGCCACTGCGGAGACGACGACCACGGCACGGGGCACGCTCCGCAGCGATTCCCGCGACTCCTTGAGCCAGGCGCTCCAGTGCATCACCTCGCGCTGCGCGGAGGCAGCCACCCCGATCTGGTCCCGCAGGCTCCAGTTGACCACGTAGCGATACCAGCGCATGCGGAGGGCGTCGAGGTGGAGGGCGAGCAGATTCGGTCCGAACTGCGCGCTCTCCAGCTCGGCGCGCGGGGATGGATCGAGGGAGACCCAGCCCGCGCCGTCGAAGTAGGCCTCGACCCAGGAGTGCGCGTCCTTGAGCCGCACCATGAAGTAGCGTCCGTAGGGATTCCACTCGCCTCGCTGAAAACCGGCGACCACTCGCGCGGGAATGCCCAGGCTGCGCAGCATCACGGCCAGCGAAGCGGCGAAGTACTCGCAGTTGCCGGAGCGGCGCACGAAAAGGAACTCCTCGAGGGGCTCGAGCTCGCTTTCCTGCTTGATCACGAGGGTGTACTTGAACTGGGTGGACAGGTAGTGATTCAGCTTGAGGGCCGCCTCGTAGGAGCTCCGGCTGCCCGCCGTCACCTCACGCGCCAGGGCGGGGATGCGCTCGGCGAGCGGCGGAAGCTGGAGATAGCGGGCCTGCGCGGCCGTGGCCGCGGGCGGCCCGCCCTCGCGCAGGCCCCGCGGCGGCGTCATCTCGAGCTCGGAGTCGACGGTGTACTGGAGGCGGGCGGAGGGCGTGGGCACGGTGAGGCTGCCCATGTCGTCGAGCCCGAGGGCGCCCCCGCGCAATTCGACGCGGAGCGCCCGCGGCGCCACGAAGACCGCATCGGTGCCGATGGGGTCGAGAAAGATCTCCTGGCGAACGATGGGCCCGGTGCCGCGCGAAGCGGCGATGGCGAACTCGCCCGTGGCCTCGCGACGCAGGAGGAGACGCTGACGCGTGCCCGCCGTCCACACGCGACCATCGAAGGAATCGAAGACGAGTCCACGCCACCGGAGATTGGGCAGGCGCTCGGGGTCCCTGAGGTCCTCGGGGAATCGCACGCGCATCACCACGGTGGTGTCGGTCTCGATCTCGCCATAGGCGCCGAGCTCCACGTGGTCGGTGAAGCCGGAGATGCGCCGCCCCAGCTCGGCGCGGAAGGGCAGGGTGGCCTGGCCCACGCGCGGGATGATGAAGAACATCATCCCGGCCAGCGCGAAGGTGCCGGCCGCCGCCACCAGCGAGACGCGGAAGAGCGGGCTCCGCGGGCCGATGCCGCCCGCCGCCACCTCGGGGCTCGCCCCCGCCGCGAGCGAAGCCTCCGAGACGAGATGGTGGAGGATGAGCATCCAGGTCCCCAGGACGAGAAAGGCGATGAAGACGAAGAGGAAGCTGACGTTGAAGGTGACCGCGGAGGCGGCCACCAGCATGAAGAAGGAGAGGAAGCCCGCGTCCCGCAGATCCTTGAGCGAGCGGCGGCGGAAGAGCCGGAGGAGGATGAGAAAGAGCAGCAGGTGGACCATGCCGTCCAGGATGCTCTGCGCAAGATAGAAGAGGTCGAGGATGATGGCGAGGGCCGCGGTCACGATGAGCGCCCAGCCCAGGGCGGGGCGCACGGGCAGGCGCTCGCGCACCTGATCGATGCACCAGTTGCCGAGCAGGGCAAGGGCCACGATGGCGGTGCCGAGGGGCGCGAGAAGCCCGGCGAGGGCGAGGGCGCCCACGCCCGCGCAAACGAGAAGATAGGTGATGAGCCGGAGGGCCAGGAGCGCGCGCATCAGCCGAGCTCGATGTGGAGCTCGCGGAGCGAGCGCCAGCCCCGCGCATGAGTATCGGGGGCGGCGCGGAGCGCTCCCGGCTGGTAGAGGGCGAGCGCAGTCAGGATGCGCCGTGACTGCCCCGGCCCGCGGCCGAGGGGCACCACGATGCCGCGCCCGACCAGCTCCACGCCCGAGCCGGCGCGGATCAGATGCACGGTGGCGGAGGCGGCCTCGGACAGCGCCGCTTCGAGCCGGACCGGATCATGCGCGCCCGTGCCCGTGAGCACGATGCGCGTGTCCTCGGTGGTCTCGGCCTCCATCTCGCGCACGACGAGCTGCTCCATCTTCGCGCTCGAGCGCCAGTGAATGTGGCGCGGATCATCACCCGGCCGGTAGGCGCGGAGGTTGTAGAGATCGTGGCCGCGCCCGCGCCGGCGCGCCGAGGCCGTGCCCGAGCCCACGAGCCGCTGAAGCGCTTCGGCCGAGATGGGCTGGACGGCGGGGAACACGAGCACGTCGGCCTCGAGCATGACCCGGCCCGCCTTGACGAAGAGGCCGAAGGGAAAGCGCGTGGTCAGCCGAATGCCGGCCAGCCGGTGGCGGCCGCGCGCGGGCAGGGTGACCTCCCAGGTCACGAGGCGCTCGGCGCCCGCCTCCAGCCTCGGCACGTAGATGAAGCGCGCGGGGCCGCCGCGCGCGAGGAGCTCGAGGGTGACGGAGTACGAGGTGAGCCAGCGCTTGCCGTTCTGGACGAGCGCGCCGAAGAGGGCGGGCGCGCCCGCATAGATCTCCTCGGGAATCTCGGCCTCCAGGTGCACGCCGCGCATGGACTGCTCCGAGAGCACGCCGGACACGACGATCAGGCTCAGGAGGAGCGAGACGAGGAGATAGAGGAGATTGTTGCCGGTGTTGATGGCGGCCACGCCGAGCCCGATGACGACGAGCAGGCACCACCAGCCGTCGCGGGTGGGCCAGATGGTCCGGCGCGGCCGGAAGGGCCGCCACCACCACTCGCTGTCTCTCCAGGTCCGCTTCGGGACCCACCTCATGGCAACCTCGGGATCAGCGCGGGACGGGGACGTCCTGGACGATCGATCGGAGGATCGCCTCGCCGTCCATGCCGCTGCCCTGCGCCGTGCGGCCCTTGAGGAGGACCCGGTGCGCGAGAGCGGCGACGGCAAGGCGCTTCACGTCGTCGGGCACGAGGTAGTCGCGGCCGTCGATGAGGGCATGCGCGCGGGCCGCGCGCAGGAGCGCCAGCGATCCGCGCGGGCTCACCCCCAGCGAGAGCAGCGGGGAGACGCGGGTGGCCTCGACGAGGGCCATGAGGTAGTCGAGCACGGACTCCTCCGCCCGCACGCCTTCGGCCTCCTCCTGGAGCTCGAGCACCTCGCGGCCGTCCAGCACGGGCACGAGCGTCTCGAGGCCGGGCGAGCTGGCGCCGCGCAGCACGGCCTTCTCGTCGAGGGCGCCCGGATAGCCGATGCGGATTCTCAGGAGGAAGCGGTCGAGCTGAGACTCGGGCAAGGGATACGTGCCCTCGTGCTCGCGCGGATTCTGGGTCGCCAGCACCATGAAGGGCTGGGGCAGCGGGTAGGTCGAATGATCGAGCGAGACCTGCGCTTCGTTCATGGCCTCGAGCAGGCTCGACTGCGTCTTGGGCGTCGTGCGGTTGATCTCGTCGGCGAGCACGATATTGGTGAAGAGCGGCCCCGGCTTGAAGACGAACTCGCTCTTGGTCGGCTCCCAGATGCTGACGCCGATCACATCCGAGGGCAGCATGTCGGAGGTGAACTGGATGCGCTGGAAGCCGGCGCCGATGGAGCGGGCGAGGGCCGCGGCCAGCGTGGTCTTGCCCACCCCGGGCACGTCCTCGATGAGGATGTGGCCGCGGGCGAGCAGACCCACGACGGCCAGCCGCACTGCCTCGGGCTTGCCCACGAGGGCGCGGCTCACGTTGGCTTCGAGTCTGCGGATGAGGTCGAGCGAATGGGACATGGATTTCCACCATATCACGGAGCCTCCGCCCGCCAAGCTTCCGACGGCTCGCGTCCGAGGAGGGCCCGGCGCATGGTGCGTCGGCGCTCGCGCGGCGCCAAATCGCATAGTTGCGGGGCACGGATTGTCGTTGACAGGTCGCGGCGCCTTCAGTAGAAATGGCTCGCCCGCCACGAGGCGGGCACACCCACGTGCCGCATTCATCCGTCGCTCGACGCTACGCGCGCTTCGCCCTCGGCCTGGCCCTGGATGACGTCCCCGCGCCCGCCGTGGACAAGGCGAAGCAGCTCGTCCTCGACATCATCGGCAGCTGCCTGGCCTCGTCAAGAGAGGAGTTCGGCCGGGCCGTCCTGCGAGCGACCGAGAGCCTGGGCGGGCCCCCCGAGAGCACCCTCATCGGCGCCGCCACGCGCGTGGGCGCGTCCCAAGCCGTGCTCGCCAACGGCACGCTCGCCCACGGCCTCGACTTCGACGACACGCGCGAGGATGCGATCGTGCACACGGGCTCGGTGGCCGTGACCACGGCCCTGGCCGTAGGCGAAGCCACGGGCGCCTCCGGTCGCGCCGTGCTCGAGGCGGCGATCGCGGGGGTCGAGGTGATGTGCCGCGTGGGACTGGCCGTGCCCGGTCGCTTTCACGCCCGCCACTACCATCCGACCTCCCTCGCGGGAAGCTTCGCGGCGGCCGCCGTCGCGGGCCGGCTCCGCGGGCTCACCGAAGATCAGCTCGTCTCCGCCTTCGGGATCTGCGGAAGCCAGGCAGGCGGGATCATCGAATACCTGACGGACGGCTCGTGGACCAAGCGGCTGCATCCGGGCTGGGCCGCCCATGCGGGTGTGGTGGCCGCGCTGCTCGCGCGGTCCGGCTTCACGGGACCGGAAACGGTCTTCGAGGGCGGCCACGGCTTCTACCAGGCCTTCGCGGGCGGCCACGACGCCGCGCGTCTGGACGAGCTGCTCGGCACGCTCGGGCGGGTCTGGGAGCTTCTGGAGCTGACCTTCAAGCCCTACCCGTGCGGCTCCATCGCGCAACCGTACATGGATTGCGCGCTCCGGCTGCGCGAGCGGCACAAGATCCAGCCCGCGCAGATCGTCCAGATCCGCTGTCGCACCGCCGAGGGACCTCTGCCCCGCCTCTGGGAGCCCCTCGCGGCCAAGCACAAGCCGCCCAACGGCTACGCCGCGAAGTTCAGCCTCCCCTACCTGCTCGCGGTCATCCTCGTCAAGGGTCGCGCCGGTCTCGCCGAGTTCACCGACGAGGCGGCGCGAGACGAGGCCGTGCTGCAGGTGGCCTCGCGCGTATCGTACGAGATCGATCCGAGCATCGACTACCCGCGACAGTTCATCGGCGACGTCACCATCGGCCTCGACGACGGGCGGCGGCTCGAGGAGCGGCAGGATCGCCCACGCGGCGGCCCCGACCTGCCCATGACCTGGGAGGAGATGGAGGCGAAGTTCCGCGGCAATGCCATCCTCGCCATCTCCGAGGAGCGGGCCTCCCGCGTCGTCGAGGCCGTGGCCCGCCTCGACCGGCGGGAGCCCCTGACCCCCTTGATGGAATCTCTCACGGCCTAGAGGAATGCCCATGCGCAAGCTTCTCGTGCTGTCCGTGCTCGCCGCCTTCTTCGGTGCCGCTCCCGCCTGCGCCCAGGACGCGCGCGTGGAGGCGGCGAAGAAGGAAGGCAAGGTGGTCTGGTACACCTCGCTCGCCCTCACGAGCTCGGAGAAGGTGGCCAAGCTCTTCGAGACGGCCTACCCGGGGATCAAGGTCGAGGTGCAGCGCACGGGCTCCCAACGTATCCTCCAGCGGGTGATGCAGGAGCTGCAGGCCAACATCAAGAACGTCGACGTGATCCACACCTCGGACGCGGGGCACTACGTGCTGTTGAAGGAGAAGAAGCTCCTCATGAAGCACACGCCGGCCGGCGTCGACCGCTTCCCCCCGAGCTTCAAGGACAAGGACGGCTACCACTACGGCCTGCGCGCCACCGTCAACGTCATCGCGTACAACACCAAGGCGGTGTCGCCGGCGGAGGCGCCTCGGACGTGGAAGGACCTGCTCGACCCCAAGTGGAAGGGGAAGCTCGTGACGGCGCATCCGGGCTACAGCGGGGTCATCGCCACCCACGTGCTCGCCCTCGTGCACCTCCACGGCTGGGACTACTTCAAGCAGCTCGCGCAGAGCAAGCCCATGCTCGTGCAGTCCGCGGTGGATCCCTCCGGCGTGGTCGCCTCGGGGGAGCGGCCGGTGGCGGTGAACGGGGGGGACTACACCTTCTACCAGATCAAGAAGAAGGGAAACCCCGTGGAGATCGTCTTCCCCAAGGAGGGCGTGCCCCTCGTCATCTCGCCCACCGCCATCGCCGCCTTCGCGCCCCATCCGAACGCGGCCAAGCTCTTCACCGACTTCATCTTCAGCCGCGAGGTCCAGCAAGTCCTCGCGGATACCGAAGGTCTCTACACGGGGCACCCCGAGGTCAAGTATCCCGCCGACCGGCCGAAGCTCAGCGAGCTCAAGCTCCTCCTCGTCGATCCCGAGGAGCTGGAGAAGCGCAACGAGGAGATCAAGACGCGCTTCGTGGAGTTCTTCGGGGCCTGAGCCGCCCCTGGCGATGGCGCGCGAGCTGACAGTCACCGTACGTCCCCGGCCCTCGCGACTCGAGGGGCTGGACCGCTCCGCCCCCGTCTGGATCATCGCCGCGGCCGCCCTCCTGCTCCTCATGCTCCTCCCGCTCGGCTGGCTCGGCTATCTGAGCGTGAGCGGCGAGGGCGGGCTCACCCTGGCGCACTACGCGCGGGTCTTCACCGATGCGCGGCTCCAGAACGCGCTCTGGAACACCGTCGTCCTCGCCTTCTGGTCGGCCCTGCTCTCCCTCGCCATCGGCGCCCCCATGGCGTGGCTGACCGCGCGCACCGATCTTCCGGGCAAGCGCGTCATCCGCGGCCTCGTCATGGCCTCCTTCGTGACGCCACCCTTCCTCGGCGCCTTTGCCTGGGTCATGCTCGCGGGGCCCAACGCCGGCTATCTCAACAAGCTCTACCGTGGCCTCACCGGCGCCGAGACGCCGCTCCTCAATATCTTCACCATGCCGGGGCTGATCTTCGTGGTCGCCCTCTACACCTTTCCCTACGCCTACATCATGATCGTGAACACGCTCGAGCTGATCGCCTCCGATCTCGAGGAGGCCGCCTCCATCCTGGGCGCGAGCCGGCTCTGGGTCGCCGTCACCATCACCCTGCCCATGGTCCTCCCCGCCATCCTGAGCGGCTTCATCCTGTCCGTGCTCCAGGCCCTCGCCCTCTTCGGCTCCCCCGCCATCCTCGCGCTGCCCGCGGGCTTTCACACGATCACCACGCAGATCTGGGCGCTCTTTCAATACCCGCCCAAGGTCGAGATGGCCGCGGCCTTCTCCGTGCCCCTGCTCCTCGCCACCGCGCTGCTCCTCTTCCTGCAGAAGAAGCTCCTCGGGAGGCGCGGCTATGCTGCGGTGGGAGGCAAGGGCGGGCAGCGTCGCCAGATCGCTCTCGGCCCCTGGCGACAGCCCGCCCTCCTTGCCTGCCTCGCCGTCATGGCCTGCGCGATCTTCTTGCCGTACGGAATCCTGGCCAAGGCGGCCTTTTCCCGCGCGTGGGCGCAACCGCTGACCTGGGATAACGTCACCCTGGGAAACTGGTCGTTCACCTTCCTCTCCATCTCGACCCAGACCGCCATCGTCAACACGCTCGAGCTCGGCGTCCTCACCGCCTGCGTGGGCGCGGGGCTCGCCACCCTCCTCGCCTACATCACGAACCGGCGGCTCATCGTGGGCCACCAGCTCCTCGCCTTCCTCGCCCTGGCGCCCGTGGTCATCCCGGGCGTGGTCCTCGCCGTCGGGCTCTTCATCGCCTACACACGGCCGCCCTTCCTGCTCTACGGCACTTTGTGGATCCTCTTCCTGGCCTATCTGACCAAGGAGATGCCCGTGGGCTACTCGCAGTCCGACGCGACCTTCCGCGGCATCCATCCCGAGCTCGAGGAGGCGGGGCGTATCCTCGGGGCGGGGCGGCTTCGCGTGCTCGGGGAGATCACGGCCCCCCTCGCGCGAAGCGGCATCATCGCCACCTGGTGCTTCATCTTCATCGGGGTGATCCGCGAGCTGTCGGCGTCCATCCTGCTCTTCACGCCGAACACCAAGGTCATGTCCGTGGTCATCTTCGACCTCAAGGAGGAAGGGCAGTTCGGCGCCATCGCCGTCCTCGGCCTCTTCATGCTCGCCGTCACCTTCCTCGCCGTCGTCCTCATGCAGACCCTTCTCGGGCGCGACGTGCTGGGAGCGCGCCCGTCGGGCGGATCGGGATAGCCGCGCCGTGCCCGGCGTCAGCATCCGGGGGCTCCACAAGCGCTACGGCGACGTCGCCGCCGTCGATGGGCTCGACCTCGACGTGAAGCCCGGCGAGTTGGTGGCCCTGCTCGGACCCTCGGGCTGCGGCAAGACGACCACCCTCCGGGTGGTGGCGGGCTTTCTCTCGCCGGACAGCGGCGAGGTGTGGGTGGGAGACCGCTGTCTCTCCTCGCCCGCCACGGTCATCCCGCCCGAGCGGCGGCGGATGGGCATGATCTTCCAGAGCTACGCGCTGTGGCCGCACATGACGGTCGCGCAGAACGTGGGCTACGGGCTCCGCTTTTCTAAGGATGGACGGCGGGGCGTGCCCCGGACCGAGCGCGACGGGAAGGTGACGGAGATGCTTCGCGTCGTCCAGCTCGCGGGGTACGAGCAGCGCTACCCGGGCGAGCTGTCGGGCGGCCAGCAGCAGCGCGTGGCCGTGGCGCGGGCCCTCGTGGTCGAGCCCGAGATCCTCCTCCTCGACGAGCCGCTGAGCAATCTCGACGCCAGCCTGCGCGAGGAGATGCGCTTCGAGATCCGGCGGCTCCACGAGACCTTCGGGATCACCACCCTCTACGTGACGCACGACCAGAGCGAGGCCATGGTCATCTCGGATCGGGTGGCCGTGCTCGACCAGGGACGCGTGGCGCAGATCGGCACGGCCGAAGAGCTCTTCGAGCGTCCCCGCACGCGCTTCGTGGCCGAGTTCATCGGCAAGACGAACCTGATCGAAGGGACGGCTGAGCGCTCGGACACTTTCGTCCGGGGCGCGCTCCGGCTCCGCGTCTTCGACGCCAACCTCACGCCGGGGCCGGTGGTGCTTTCCATCCGCCCCCACCAGATCGCCCTCGGGCCCGCCTCGCTCGCCCCGCCCACGAGCGGGGGAGAGAACGTGCTCCGCGCCACCGTGCTACGCGCGAGCTATCTCGGCGATGCCGTGGACTACCAGGTCCAGCTCGACGGCGGCGATCTCGTCCTCCGCGTGGCGGGGCCCGTCACGCGCCGATTCCGCCCCGGCGACGCGGTCGCCCTGACCGTGCTGCAGTGCTCCGCGGTCAGGCTCTGACGAGCTTCCGCGCCGCGCCGATCCTCAGATCGTCACCCCGTAGGACTCGTCGAAGAACGCCCCCGTGATGTAGGCGGGCGAGGCGTAGGCGAAGCCGTTGTCGCCCCAAACAGCGGGCGCCGGGAAATCAACTGGGACGGCGGAGGATCGGCCACCACCGTTTCCTCCAACCCGTTCAACGGATTCCAGAATATTCGTGGTGCGCTCTTCGGGTCTCCGACGGCCACGGGCTTCGTGCAGGCGCCTCCCTCCGGCTTGGCTACCCAATTCAACAACGCGACCTACGGCACGATCTTCGGCACTTTCAGCCCCCAACGCGTGTTCACCCCGATCGGAAGCAACATCACGGACGTGACATTCTTCATTCCCGGCACCAACGGAGCCCTCCCAGCCACGGTCACCGCCTTCGGCGCCGTCTTCACCGATGTGGATCTTGGCAATAGTTCCCACCTCGAGTTCTTCGGCCTCCTGGGGAACTCTCTGGGCGTGTTCGACGTCCTGGCCGGGACCACGGCGGATGCCAGCCTGTCCTTTCTGGGCGTCGACTTCGGGACCGATCGAATCGCGCGGGTGCGGATCACCAGCGGTAATACCGCGCTGGGGCCAAACGACAATCCCGCCGGAGGCGTCGACGTGGTAACCATGGACGATTTTCTCTTCAGCGAGCCGAGGGCGATTCCCGCGCCGGCGGGACTGACGCTGGTGGCTCTGGGCGCCCTCGCGCTGGGCATGCTGTCTCAGCGGAGGAAGCCTGCGGCCTGATCGACGCGTCCCACTGGACGCCGTCGAGAAAACGTGCGCAGGTTCGCGACCGGGGGCGCATTGCGCGCGATTCTGCTTGACTTGCCGTGGCCCCTGCGGCATCGTCGCCGCACTCGCGGCAGCGCCGGGAATCCATGCCTGCCAAGACCGGAAGCTCTTTCTTTCTTCGAACATACGTGATCCGGTGAGGAGCCAAGGATGCCGACCGATGACCCCCGCCCGACCCCCGTTCGCCATCCGGTGACGCGACGCGACTTTCTGAAGCGCGCGGGCGTGGCGACGGTGGGCATGACGCCCCTTATGGCGGCGAGTCGGGCGCGAGCCTCGGCCGAGACCCCCTCGCCTTACCCGGACTGGATGCCCCCCAGCACCAAGCCGCCGAAGCGCGGCAAGACGCTCGTGCGCGCCTCCGCCTGGGACCCGCCCGTGCTCGATCCGCGCCTCACCAATTCCGTCGGTCTCTTCCAGATTGCCTCTCTGACGAGCAGCCGCCTCGTGCGCTACCCGTTCTCCGACGAGGCGGCCAATACCACCGACCTCACGCTCAAAGGCGATCTGGCGGAGTCATGGCAGGGTAGCCCCGACTTCCGCGTCTGGACATTCAAGCTCCGCAAGGGCGTCAAGTGGCACAACGTGCCGCCGCTGAACGGGCGGGAGCTCGTGGCGCAGGACATCAAGTTCTGCTTCGAGGCGTACGCCAAGGAAGGGGTGCAGTCCTTCACCTTCCAGGAGATCGAGGGGATCGAGACCCCCGACAAGTACACCGTGCGCGTGCACCTCAAGATGCCGAACACGATGTTCCCGCAGAATCTCGCGGAGCCGGTGTCTGTCATCTTCCCTCGTGAGGTCCTCGAAGAGGATGGCGACCTGAAGAAGCGGATCGTGGGCACCGGTCCCTTCATCCTCAAGGAGCACACCCGGAAGGTCCGCGTGGTGCTCGTCCGCAACCCCGACTACTTCGACACGGGCCGCCCCTACCTCGACGAGTATCACATCCTCTCCACGCCGGACGCGGCGACGCGCCTCGCGGCCTTCCGCTCCGGGCAGAGCGACATCCACTTCGTGGCCAGCCTCGCCGACGCCGCCGCCATCCTGAAGACCACGCCGGCGGCCGCGGTGCAGGAATACAAGACCGTGCAGACGGTGTTCGGCCTTGCCCTCGCGCAGGACAAGCCGCCCTTCAACGATGTGAGAGTACGGCGGGCCATCTCCATGGCCATCGATCGTCAGAAGCAGGTCGACACGCTGTACGGCGGGCACGGCATCCTCGGCTGGGGCATTCCCTACTTCTACTTCCAGGACAAGATGCCCACGGCGGCGCAGCTCGGCCCCTGGTGGCAATACAAGCCGGCGGAGGCCAAGAAGCTCCTCACGGAAGCCGGCCACCCGAACGGATTCGAATCGACCCTGTTCTACTACGAGTACTTCCCGGAGATGACCTCCCAGGTCCAGCTCGTCCAGCAGGATCTGAAGCGCAACCTCAACATCGAGATCAAGATCAGCAAGCTCGACTACACGACGTTCTTCGGCCGCTACGCGGACGGCAAGTGGGACGGGATGGCGTGGGGGTTCAAGACGGGCTATGCCACCGGCCTCGACGAGCAGACGTACCAGTACATGCACTCGAAGTCCACGAAGAACTACTGGCGCTTCGCCGATCCCGTCATCGACGAGCTGGTGACCAAGCTGCGGAAGACGCCCGACCGGGCGGAGCAGCGCGCCCTGACCAAGAAGGTGCTGGAGCGCGAGCACGACCAGGTCCTGCGCATGTGGATGCCCTACGACGCCGGCTTCCTGAGCTGGCAGCCGTATCTGCGGAATACCGGCTCGCTCGCCCTCCGTCGGAACGATGGCTATGGGGCCTCGACGCTCGCCCGGCTCTGGATCGACAAGTAGCGGGGCGCCCGTGATCGCGCTCGGCGTGGAGCGTTCATGTACAAGTATGTAGCCCGCCGACTTCTCCTCTCGATCCCCGTCCTCTTCCTCTCCTCGCTCATCATCTTCGGGCTGATGCGGGTGATGCCGGGCGATGCCCTGACCGCCTTGATGGGAGAGTCGGGAAACGTGGGGCCGAAGGAGCTGGAAAAGCTCCGGAAGGACCTGGGGCTCGACCAGCCCTACTACAAGCAGTACCTGATCTGGGCCTGGCAGATGGTGAGCTTGAATCCGGGTTACTCGATCTTCACCAACGAGCCCATAGAGGTCGCCCTGAAGAAATCCATTCCCGTCACCCTCGAGCTGGCCGCCCTCGCCATGATCCTGGGGCTCTGCATCGCGATTCCCGTGGGCGTGCTCTCCGCCATCAGGCAGGACCGGGCCTCGGACTACACGGGGAGAATACTGGCCATCTCCGGTCTCTCCATGCCGGATTTCTGGCTGGGGACGCTGGTCATCACGTTTGCGGCGATCTGGTTCCGCTGGATGCCGCCCCTGGGCTATGCCAGCCTGTGGGAGCATCCGTGGACGAATCTCCAGCAGTTCCTGCTGCCCGCGGCCGTCCTCGGGTTTCGCCTCTCCGCGGCGACCATGCGCATGACCCGCTCGACGCTGCTGGAAGTGCTGCGCGAGGACTACGTGCGCACGGCCTGGGCCAAGGGCCTCGGTGAGCGGATCATCATCTACAAGCACGCGCTCAAGAACGCCCTCATCCCCGTCATCACCCTGGTGGGAGGCCAGTTCGGCACCTTGCTCGCGGGCACCGTCATCGTGGAGACGATCTTCGCCCTCCCCGGCATGGGCCGCTTGACCGTCGAGGCCATTCTCTTCCGCGACTATCCGATCGTGCAGACTAACGTGATGCTGGTCGCGATCACCCTGGTCACCCTGAACCTGCTCGTGGACTTGACCTACGCGTGGCTCGACCCGCGGATCCGCTACCAGTGAGGAGCTGAGGCGCCCATGGCCATCGCGACCGCGCCCGGACGGACCTTCGACGAGCACGTAGTCGTCGAGGTGCGTCGGGGACGGGCCCTCTGGACCGTCATCAAGCGCAAGCCGCTGGGGATGGCGTCGGCCGCCCTCATCCTGCTCCTGGTCCTCACCGCGATCTTTGCCGACGTCCTCGCGCCCTACGATCCCCTCGCGGCCCAGCCCGAGATCCGCCTGGCCGCACCGAGCTGGGCGCATCCCTTCGGGACCGACGATATCGGCCGCGACGTCTTCAGCCGCGTCATCTACGGCAGCCGCATCTCGCTGTGGGTGGGACTGCTCGCCGTCGGCATCGGCACCTTGGCGGGCACCATCATCGGTCTCGTGTGTGGGTACTGGGAAGGACGGCTCGACATGATCCTCCAGCGCGTCATGGACGCGCTCATGACCCTTCCCGGGCTCATCCTGGCCCTGGCCATCGTCTCCGTGCTGAAGCCGAGCACGACCAACGCCATGCTCGCCATCGCCGTCGTCATCATTCCCGGCAACTCGCGCATCGTCCGCGGCGCCGTGCTCTCGGCGAAACAGAACCGATTCGTGGAGGCTGCCCAGGCCATCGGCTGCCGCGATCTTCGCATCATCGCCACCCACATCCTGCCGAACGTGACGGCGCCCATCCTCATCATCGCCTCGATCTGGCTCGGCAACGCCATCCTGATCGAGGCGTCCTTGAGCTACCTCGGCGTGGGCACGCAGCCGCCCACGCCCTCGTGGGGACTCATGCTGAGCAGCACGGGCCGCGCCTTCATGGAGCAGGCGCCGTGGCTCGCCATCTTCCCGGGCCTCGCCATCAGCCTGGCCGTCTTCGGCTTCAACCTCTTCGGCGACACCCTCCGCGACGCCTGGGACCCCAAGCTCCGCAATCGCGCCTAGTTGACTCGGAGGGGGGCTCCGCCCCCCTTCCGAACCTCCCCCCAAAGCAGATTGCGCCGGCGGAGCCGGCGCTCGAAGCGGACGTCCTCGATCGCGAGGGCACGAGCGTTACTCAGAGACCCGCTTGGCCCTAGTGGAGCAGGGAGAGCGCCAAGGCGTCCTCTCGGTGGCCGCGCGAGCCCACGGCAGGCAGGGGAAGAAGGACGAGAGGAACCCTCGACCCGAGCGTCACGCGCGCGAGATACCAGGCGCGGAGCCGATCGCGAAGCCCCGGCCGAGGCTTCGCGGCGATCGCGATCAGGTCCGCTCCGAACACCTCGGCCTCGATCGAGAGCTCCCTCCCGAGCCGCCCGAAGCGGATCACCGACTCGACTGACACATCATCGACCTCTCGTTCCAGCGCGGCCAGACGCTCCCCCACGTCCGCGCTGATACGCGCCATCTCGCCGTCCGTGTCCGACACGATGCGGTCGTGCTTGTCCACGCGTGGAGGGGGCATCGGCACGATGTAGGCCATCCGGATCGTGCCCCCGCTCTTGCGCGCCAGGGCGGCGGCCGCGCGGGCCGCGGGCGCGTGATCGCCCCGGGCGCCGCCCCTCATGACCATCAAGATGCGCTTGGCCATGCTCCGCTCACCCTTCGGCCGCTGTCGCACCTGCGCCGGGGCAAACCCGCGGTGAATGACCAGCTCGTATCGGTTGGGCAGCCGCTCGATGACCGTTCGCGAGACGCGAGCGATCAGCGATTCATAACCGCCCGGCACCGAGAGATGCACGCGCCCGCGCCGCCAGCGCAGAGCGGGCACCACCTGGATGGAGAGCATCGTCTCACCGCCGAGCGCGTGGTTGGTGGCCGCGTGAATCTCCGCGCGCACCACGTCGGCCCGATCGCGGCGCCGGTCCCGGAGTTCGCACCAGAGCAGCAGGGCCAGGAAGGGCGAGAGGCCCAGAAACAATCCGGTCAGATCACTCACGATCATCCTCCTCACACGGCGCATCGTCGAAGCGATGCGCGGGCAAAACAAAAGCGCCGCGACTTGAAAAGCGCCGGCGCTTTGTCGGAGCCTGCGTGGCGTCCTGACCAGCTAAGCTGCAGGCATCGTGCCAGATGCTCTCGCGAGGAAACAATCGCGGGTAGACATTGCGCGCCGGTGACTTAGCTCGTCCGGGCCGTCGTCGCTGACCAGAATATTGTCAGCGAAGGCCGCTGACGCGGCAGGCAGATCGACGCCGAGCGCTTACTTTTTGCTCACCTCGGCGATCACACCTACGGTGAGCTTCGCCCAGATGAGAGCCGAAAATTCAAGATCGCAGTTGCCAGGGACTTTTGCTCTGCCGGGAGGGTGACATACATGTGATGGAACTCTTGATCAGAGATGTAGACGGCGATGCCATGTGTCCGATACTGCTCGCGTCTCGCTTGATACGATAAAGCTACCACATTGGGCGATAGATAGGCTTTAGAGACAGGTACGTCAAAGCCGCTGAAGACAAAATTGTACGATTCTCGAGCTTCCCGCCGGACCCTGGGAAAGAACGGCGCCGCGCCCGTCACGATACAACCGCCGCACACAGTGCCTCCGAGCGACATCCACTGTGCAGAAGCGTCGCGTGGATCATCCGGAATCAATACAACACCATAGCTTCCATTGACTCCTTCCGCTGCGTAGACGGGTCTCCAGCCCCGAGGGGCGAGAAACAGCCCCGTAGATCTGCTGTAGTAGATGGCAAGTCTTCTCGCCTGATCGGAAGTCAGGAGGACCGCGACGGCGCTGAAGCTGCGCCGGTCGATGGCCACAGCTTCTCCGAGGCCGGACAACAGTTCAAATCCGTATATCGGCAAGCCGAGTCCGTTCTTCCCTTCGATTTCCACGGATCCAAGATTTTCGAACTTGACCGGAGTCGGCGTCCCCGAGTCATATTTTCCCGAGAACGAAGGCATGTGGTAAGTGCTCGGCTCACCCGCATGAGCCGACGCGATGGGCAGAAGGATCGCGATCGCAAGACCGACACCGGTGATAACTCGCAGGAAGGGGGCTCCCATCACCCGTGCCACTCGATTTCGAAGCGCTGGATCAGGCCGGCGCCGGCTGGGCAATACCGCCACGCGGGGCGCCGGGCGCCGTGGTGCCCCAGAGCACCTCGAAGCCCGGCGGCAGAGCGCGGCTGTTCGGCGGGGCCAGCCACAGGCGCAGGAGCAGCCGGTCGCGGTCGGGTCCATCGTCATCCTCGTACGCCGTGCGCGAATGATAGACGACGTGGTTGTTGAGGAGCTGGAGGTCGCCGGGCTGCAACTCCATGGTGAAGGCGAGCTCTTCGCAGACGAGGGCGTGCAGGTCGAGCGCCTCCTCCTGGGCGGAGGAGAGGCGGGGGACGCCGGGGAGCTTCTGGGCCGCCTCCACGAAGGTACTGCGTGGTCAGCTTGCCCCCGTGCACCGCGAAGACGGGCATGGCGAAGATCTTGCGCTCACCGCCCGCCTCCTCGCCCTGCCGGCTCCGCCAGTAGTCCTGGGAGAGCGCGGCGTGGAGATCGGGCCGCCGCGCGAGGATCGCGTTGCTCACGCTCACGGCGCTGACGATTCTACTCAGGCCGCCCGCGCGGGCCTTGCGCACGCAGAGCAGGCTGACCACGTCGCAGCGGTCGGTGTGGGAAGCGCAGGGGCCCGCTCGAGCGCGCCTTCGAGCGCGAGGAGCGGCCGAGGCGGGCGTCCGTGGAAATCTCCTTCACCTCGCCGTAGAGCCGGTTCTCGTCTCGCACCTCGCCGATCAGCTCCCCCTGCGCGTTCTGGTAGCGGGCCTCTCCGAGATGCGCGCCGAGACCCCAGTAGAGGCTCTTGAGCTCACTCTCCGTGTAGCGTTCGACGGGAATGCCCCGCAGGAGGACGAACCCGCGGCCATCCTCGAGCTCATCGAGGGCGCTCGACAGGTCCCGGGAAAAGGTGGGAAGCGGGAAGTCGCTCCGGCCGAAGTGTGGCCAGGCGAGGCCGCGCTGCTTCAATCCGTCGATGGCGGCGTCCAGCTCGGTGATGGCGCGGAGCGAGAGGGGCCGGATCCATTCCGTCGATTGCTCCATCTCGCGGCCGAGCCATGCTTCGGGTCCAGTGATCATCGCGGCTCCTTTCGGGATCGTGCCACGGATCCTGCCAGACGGTCCGTGACAGGCCAAACTCACGCCATGCTCGGACGCGCGCGCGCCGTCTTCAAGGGGAAAGCCGCGCGGGCGGATAGTATGGCCGATCGCCGAGGGCGTCCACGGCGGCCCAGAACTCCGCGCTGCCTGCCTTGCCCG
This sequence comes from Candidatus Methylomirabilota bacterium, assembly GCA_035635755.1. Classification (GTDB taxonomy): domain Bacteria; phylum Methylomirabilota; class Methylomirabilia; order Rokubacteriales; family CSP1-6; genus AR37. The sequence continues at coordinate 20,998 of DASQAK010000114.1, forward strand.
GCTCTTCCAGCTCCCAGGTCTGCCGCCGGTAGCTCCAGCTCTCGGGATGGAGCCGGCGGGCGTCCGCCAGGAATGGCGCGGCCGCCTGCCCGTGCCCCCGCGAGCTGAGATACTGGCCGAGTCGGAAGCTGGCCGCCGCGCGCGCGTGCTCTTCGTGGAGAACGGGCAGGCGCTGCCGAGCCTGCTCCTCGGACAGGGCATAGGGGCTCGCGGGACCGCGAGCGGCCCAGTCGCGCAGCGCGCTCAGATAAGCCGCGCGCACGCGCTCCCGCTCGGCCAGGCCTTCCGCGCTCATCTGCTTGGTCGTCCGGTCGAGATGCCGGCGGAAGGCGTCGCTCGTCGCTGCCGTCTCCGCCGGCCTCACAATCCGCCCGGTCTCGTCGATCCACACGCCCATGGGCACGTTCACGATGCCGTAGAGCTCGGCCGTGAGGTGACGCTCGTCGATCAGGCAGGGATAGGTCGGCTTGGCGGCGCGGATCCACTGCTCCGTCTTCGCGGGGCCGCCGCTGTCGAGGGCGATCGCGATGCACGTGAAGCCTTGCCCCGCGAGTTCCTCGTGAAGCGCCTGCCACACGGGCAGGTCGAAGCGGCACCCTCACCACGAGGCCCAGAAGACGAGAAAGACCTTGCGGCCGCGATAATCGGCGAGCCGGTGGACGTGGCCGGCGAGGTCCGGCAGGGCGAAATCGGGCGCCTGCAGCGATGAAGTGCCGCTCCGACGGGCGGCGGCGGACTCCCCGAACGACCACACGCCGAGGACATCCTCGTGAATCACGGGCTGCCCGAGCAGTCGCGCGAGCGCGGCGAGATTGAAACGCGCGGGGCCCTCCCTGAGGAACTCGCCTCGCCGATCGCGCGGAATGGGCACGCACACGTCGCCGCGACACGCGCCTTCGGGCCGGAGCTCCCAGCCGGAAGCCGGGGCGAGATCGTCGGCCGGCACCCAAAGATTCTCACCCTCCGCCACAGCCTCGGCCGCGTACGGCGTCCGTGCCTGATACAGGATCGTCACGCTCATAGGTTCCATCCTCTCTCTCCCGCCCGACACGCATCCTCGACGGGGCGTCGATCCTGCCAGATCGCCCGCGACGAATCAAACGTGCTTGCCCACACGGTTACAATGTGACCGACGAGACCGCCGATCCCATGAACACGACGCGCCTGGCCGACCTCGACTGGAAGCCGCTTCTCCGGCAACGATTCCATCTTTCTCCATCCGCCTGGGAAGACCAGGTGCTCTACTTTCTCCTTCCGGACCGCTTCTCCGACGACAAGGAGCGCGACTACCTCGACAACGCGGGACGGCGGGTGACGACCGGCACCACCGGTCTCCTCGATCGGGGGCGGGATCTCGGGAATGCCATCCAGACGCCCGCGGAGGCCCAGACGTGGCGAGAGGCCGGCGGGGTATTCGTGGGCGGCACCCTGAAGGGGCTCACGAGCAAGCTCGGCTATCTCCGCCGCCTGGGGGTGACCGCGATCTGGGTCGGGCCCATCTTCAAGCAGGTGGCCTTCCAGGCGACGTATCACGGCTACGGAGTGCAGAATTTCCTGGAGATCGATCCTCACTTCGGGAGCCGCGAGGATCTGCGCGCGCTGGTGGAGACGGCGCACGCCCACGGCATATACGTGATTCTCGATATCATCCTGAACCACGCGGGTGACGTGTTCTCGTATGCTGACGGGTCGCCCGGCTGGACCGGATCGACGTACACGGTCCGGGGCTTCAACGATTCGCGAGGACTTCCCACCCTGCCGTTCCAGACCATCGACCTGACCGCCTTCCCCTCGGCGTTCCCGGATGGAGCGGTGTGGCCGGCCGAGCTCCAGGCCCCGTCGACCTTCACTGGCAAAGGTGCCATCGGCAACTGGGACTCCGACCCCGAATTCCGCGAAGGAGACTTCTTCGATCTGAAGGACATCGATCTGGGCCTACGGGAGCCGGACACATTCACGGCCACCCCGGGGCTCCGGGCTCTCTGTGAGGTGTACAAGTTCTGGATCGCCTTCGCGGATCTCGACGGATATCGCGTCGACACCGTGAAGCACATGGGCGACGGGCCCACGCGCTACTTCGCCTCGGCCATCCACGAGTTCGCGCAGAGCCTCGGCAAGGAGAAATTCCTGCTCGTGGGCGAGGTGACCGGTGGCCGGGTCAGAGCCTTCAACACCGTGGAGACCACGGGGCTGGACGCCGCTCTCGGCATCGATGACGTGCAGGACAAGCTCGAGTACCTGATCAAGGGCTATCGAAACCCCCGCGACTACTTCGACCTCTTCCGCAACTCGCTCCAGGTCCAGAAGGATTCTCACGTCTGGTTCCGCGACAAGGTCGTGACCATGATCGACGATCACGACCAGGTCCGGAAGGGAGGCGCCAAGGCGCGCTTCTGTGCCGCGGACCAGGGAGACCGCCTCATCGTGAGCGCCATTGCCCTCAACCTGTGCACCCTCGGCATCCCGTGCATCTACTACGGCAGCGAGCAGGGCTTCGACGGCGCCGGGGGCAACGACCGCTATATCCGGGAGGCCATGTTCGGCGGCGCCTTTGGGGCCTTTCGCAGCCGTGCCCGGCACTGCTTCGACGAAGACGATCCGATCTATACGGAGCTCGCCAAGATCGCGACGATCCGGGCGCGCGAGCTCCCGCTGCGGCGGGGCCGTCAGTACCTGCGCCAGATCTCCGGCGACGGCGTGAGCTTCGGCTTTCCCTTCATGCTGGGCGGCCGGATGCAATCGATCGTGGCCTGGTCACGTCTCTTCGTGGACGAGGAGATTGTCCTGGCCGTCAATACCGACCCCGACCAGTCCTCCTCGGCCTGGGTCACCATCGACGCTGATCTTCACGTCGCCGGCGACGTCCTGACCTGTCTGTACTCGACCGACAGGGGGCAGGTCGGCGGGCGAGTCGTCATCGAGCCCCGGAACGGCAAGGCCGTCCCCTTCACCGTGCCCCCGGGTGGGTTCGCGATCTACAAGTGAGCCCGTGGTCTCGTGCGCCGGCCGGGCTGCGCCCGGGACTCCAGGCCGTCGTCCGATGCGCCCGTGACGACCAGCCACTCCTCCACGGCATTGACGAGGTCGTAGTCGCTCGGGGCCGCCGTGACCTCGGCTCCTCTCGTGACGTGGCCCCAGATGTCATCAACGCTCAGCACCGGGCGGAGCGATCCACGAGAGAGGTCGTCGGATTTCGTGGCGAGCCAGGCGATCACGGTGGCCCCGGAGGTCGACAGGCTCCGATAGCGGGCGACGTTCCTGGCTCCGCCGAATTCCTTCGAAGCGATCTGCTCGATGACCTGCCACAGGTCGCTCGCCCCGTGAGTCGACAGGATCTCCCTATCGGACAGGAGGCCGATCATGTCCCTGATCTGCGTCTGGAGCTCGCGCGCCGCGATGTACGCGATCCCGGAGCCGTGACGCGACAGATTGGCGGCCAGGTCCCGGCCCGCCTTACGGATCTCTTCCTGGCTCGCCAGGGCGGGAGAGGAGCCGGAGGCATTCGCGACGGAGCTCTGACGCGTGAAGGACGCCACCGCCGAGAGGAAGCGGGTCCACAGGTCATGGAACTCCCGATTCGACGCCCCGCCATCATCGCCGATCCCCAGCACCTTGCCATAGACGGCCCGGCGCTCCCTCTCAGACATGCGGAGCGCCGCCGCCTTGGCGTAGGTGACGAGCTTCCCCGCGGCCATCCCGCGGCTGAGAGGCAGCCGTCCTGACTCGAAGAGCTGGACCAATCTGTCTACGACCCGGAACATTCTGCCCTCTTCCAGCATGGCCGCGACATAGATGAGCTCTGTGGCGCGGAGGCTGGGATTGTCCAGATCGCCGGAGACGGTGCCCGCCAGGGTCTCGACCGTCGGGGGGACGCGCACGTCGGCCCGCCGAGTCCCGAGCGTCCACAGCAGGCTGCCCAAGTCCTGGATGGCGAGGACCAGAGCGAGCGGCCCGGGAATCAGGCTCACTGACCAGAGCACCGCCATGACCGGGATCATGAGGGATCGCTCGAGCAGCGAGGCGAAGACGAAGCCTTCCGCGTTCATCCGTCCGCTGACCACGTAGAGCATCCCCGCTCCTCCCCCGAGGACCCCGGCCAGCCGGAGATAGCTCACACCCTGTTCGACGAGCGCGGGAAGGTGGAGCACCGACGCGGCGACGTGCGGCGCGAGCACGATGACGACCGCTTCAGCCGAGATGAGCCAGCCGAAAACTTCCACGCTCCTGGCCGCGCGGCTCTGACCCTCGGCCGTCCACAGCCGATGGAGGGTCGCCCGGAACAATGGCATGGCGTGACGGGTGGTCACTTGAGGATCTTCTTGACGGCACCCACGGCCTCGTCGACCGGGCTCGCCCTGGGGGCCGCCGCCTGGGCGAGCTTCAAGCGCACCTCCGAGGTCTGGCCGGCCACGATCTCCACCTGGCGCACCTCGGCGACGAAGCGGGGGTGGGTGACCCGCAGTCGGTAGGTTCCCTCCTTCAGCTTGCCCCGGGCCCGCCCCTCGGCTCCGGGAGTCAGCGTGGTCACCACGGCGTTCTTCAAGGTCAGCACTTCCACGAAAGCGTCCGTCACCGGCCGCCCCGTCCGCGCATCCTGCACGACGGCCACCACTTCCCCCGCCACCGGGGTCGCGGGACGCATGTGGAAATAGGAGTAGAGGCCGACGCTGATCGAGATGAAGCCCGCCGTGATGCCGACGATGGCCTGAAAGCGAGAGAGGGTCAGGTGGGCGCGGACGGAGCGGATCAGCTGCCTGATGGCGCTGGCCGACACCTCCGACTCTCGATCGCGCTCCCCGTCAGCCACGCGCGTAGCCTATCAGGAGGCTGGAAGTCCGCAATCCGGGGGTGGGGCTCAGTACCCCTTCTCCTTGTCGATGAGGGCGAGGAGCGGCTCGCCGGTCCGCATGCGTCGGAGGTTCTCGATGAACGTCTCGATCACGCGCCCCGCGCGGCGCGGCGAGCCGCCCGCCGTGTGGGGCGTCACGATCACGCGCGGATGGGTCCAGAGCCGGTGGCCCTTGGGCAGGGGCTCGGGATCGGTGACGTCGAGGCCGGCGCCCCACAGGAGCCCCTCGTCGAGGGCGGCGAGAAGATCGTCGCCGTAGACGATCTCGCCGCGCGTGACGTTGACGAGAATGCCCGTGGGCCGCATGCGCCGGAAGAGATCGCGGGTGAAGAGGTGCCGCGTGGCCTTGGTCAGGGGCAGCGCGATGACCACCACGTCAGAGCGCCCGAGCATCTCGTAGAGCCGGTCGGGCTTCCAGATCGCCTCCACGCCCGGCTCGGGCGGGACGTCCTCGATGTCCACCGCGAGCACCCGCATGCCGAAAGCGAGAGCGCGGCGGGCCACCTCGCGGCCCGTGCCTCCGAACCCCACGATGCCCATGGTCGCCTCGTAGAGCTCGCGCTGCTCAAGGCGGATGGGCTCGCGCAGGGCATAGTCGGGCTGGCGAATCGCCGTGTGCAGGCCGCGGGTGAGGCTCAAGAGGAGGGCGAGGGCGTGCTCGGCGAGGTGGATGCCCACGCCGCCCTTCTCGCTGGCCAGGATGACGTCGCTCTGGACCAGCTCGGGAGTGAGGATGGCGTCCACCCCCGCCCCGATCGAGTGGTAGTAGCGCAGGCGCCGGTTCAGCAGGAAGGTGTCGTTCGAGACGCGCCCGAAGAGCACGTCGGTGTCGACGATCTCCGCGCGCTGGCGGGCGGCGTCCTTGGTCTCCACGAGGGTGGTATCAGGACCGGCCGCCTCCAGAATGCCCGCCCGCTGGGCGGGATCCAGCGACGGCACGATCATGAGCGGCGTGTAGAGGATCTTCATGAGCGTCTGACCTCCGTGAAGACGCGGTTGGGGGTTGTCACCTCGCCCCGGGGCGCCCCCGAGACATACCACGGCGCCGCAGACTGCGCTCAGTGGAGCATTTTCGTGCCGTGCTCGAGCACGTTCAGCACCGGCTCGGGCAGGTTCAGATAGCCGAGCAAGGGCACGAGGGCGCCCAGGGTCTGGACCAGCAGCTCGGCGAAGGAGCGCAGATCGAAGGGCACGATCCGCATCTTCTCCACGTGCTCGTACAGGGTCCGGAGCTGATGCCACTGGAGCAGCTCGGCGTTGAAGCTGACGGACGGCTCGACCTTCCGCCACCTGTCCTCGAAGATCCTCGCGCGGTCACCCATCCTCTCGTACAGCTCCTCGCGCGCCCGCTTCTTCACCCGGTAGAGCTGCTTCGTGAACATGAAGAGGGGCAGGGTGAAGACGAGGGGGGCGCCGATGACGAAGAAGACCAGAGGCCCCCACACGGTGTGCAGCGACCACGGCGCGTGCTCGATGCTCAGCTCGTATCCCACCGTGGAGGCGATGTTGCTGATGCCGAAGGCCAGGATGGCCAGCCCGAACTTCGTCTGGACGTCGCTCACGAAGCCGATGCCGCCCGTGGCATCGGGATGAGTGGGGACCAGGATGAGGGGCACGCGCGACATCCGGTAGAGGAACCAGGACCACAGGGCGATCTTCCAGATCCACCGGAGCCACCAGTAGTTGAGGATGGGGAGGGTGACCAGCATGGTCCACCAGCCGGCGAAGTTCAGCTTCTTGGTCACCTCCGGATGCGCTCCCTTCGCCTTCGCCTGCTCGTCCGCCGGCTTCCCCTCCGAGCGCTTGCCATCCCTGACCGATGCCCGTAGCTCACCGGCGGCGGACTTGAGCTCCTGGGCCGCCTCCTGCAGCTCTCGCTCCGGCCCCTTCAGCTTCTTGCCCGCTTCTCTGTCTTTCTCGGCCTGCGTCCTCCTCTCCTCGCACTCCGCCCTCAGGTGCTCCTTCGCGGTGGCCAGGCTCGCCCCCGCCTCCCGCGGCGTCGTGTGCCAGCTGATGCAGACGCTCGACTCCTCCTTCGGCAGGATGGTGACCAGGGCAAGGACCACGGCGAGGGCGAGACACACGAGGTCGGGCACGATCCATTTCCGCAGCTGTTCGACCTTGCGGTTGGTCGCCTCGATGGTCGGGAGCTCCTCGGGAGGAATCACGCCCGCGGCGAGGAAATAGCCCGCCGCCTCGCGCGTGTGCTCGCCGATCACGCGCTCGGCGATGACGAAGAGGGGCAGTCCGATGAGCAGCTGGAGATATGCCGCGAAGTCGAGGAAGAAGTTCTCCCCGGCAGGGCCGTGCGCCACCTTGCTCACGAAAACGGCCAGCACGGCGAGCACACCCCACGTCACGGATATGAGGATGAGGATGCGGGCGATCAGATCGACGGCGCGCCGGCCATGGATCCCGAAGGAGCTGAAGATCCGGTTGACGAGATCGCCCTCGAAGAGGGAGAAGGCGACGCGCGTGGGAGACGGAGGTAGGTGCTGAGGGGGACGAGGAGGGAACCGTTCCTCGCTCGGCCGCTGCGCTTCGCCTTCGGTCACGGCGCCGATCCTGCCAGAACGGCCCCGCAGGGTCAAACCACACCGCCCCTCAATGGTGGCGCGCGGGGTCACGGGCCCGGCGGAATCTCCAACGGCGGTCGGCCGCTCCGAGCGCGCAGGCGGTCGACCACTGCCCGCACCGGCCCACGGCGAAGCACGGCCAGGAGCAGGCGACGTTTGCCCGGGAAATCCATGAGGATCAGGCCGGCGAGAATCGTCAGGACTCCTTGGCCGGGGACGCCGGGGACGGACAGGGCGATGCCGAGGATGACCAGCGCTCCGCCGAGGAGATTCCAGCCCACCTTGGCCCAGAGACTCGTCGCGGGCGGCCGGCGTCGCGAGGTGAAATAGTCCGGGGGAAGTCGGATGAGCATGCGCCCGGAAAGCAGCAGGCTCAGGACGAGGCTCACGACCGAGAAGACCGCCACCACGGCGACCTTGCCCATCGCGGTCATGGCTCAGGAGCCGGACGAGCGCTAGCCTTTCCGCATGTACGCGGGCGGCGCCCCCGTGAGGAAGTCTTCGCGCGGCGGCGCGAACACGTCGATCACCTCCGTGTCCTCGGGAAACCACGCCTCGTGCTCGACGCCGCCGGGGATGACCGCGACGGCCCCGGGACCGCACATCCGCCGCTCGGCGCCGAGCCGGAAGTCCATGCGGCCAGAGAGGACCCAGAACGACTGCTCGTGCGGGTGGGAGTGCGCGGCGGCATGGGCGCCCGCCTTCATCGACCACCACACGATCATTCCCTTGTCGCCCGCCAGCACGCGCCGGGTGATCTGGTCCGTCAGCTTCTCTTCGGGAAGATTCTTCAGCAGCTCGAAGCCTTTGATGATTGGCATGACGGTCTCCTTTTCGAGTAGTTGCTCACCGTAGCCCCGGCCCTGAAGAGTGTCAACCGGCGCGGGGCGAGGCCGCTCGTGATCAAAACTGTCCGTGGCGGCCCGCGCCCTCGGCGAAGCGCCGCGCCCCCTCCTGGCTCTCGCCCGACTCGTGCGTGGCCTTGCCGAGGGCGAACTCGTTGGCGAGCGCGACCGGAAGAGGCAGTCCGACGCCTTCCCATGCCGAGCGTCGATCGCTCCGCACGCAGCGCGGGGGGAAGGCGGCGATGGTCCGCGCCAGGGCCTCCGCCTCTTCACGCGCCCGGCCCGCGGGGACCACGCGGTTGGCGAGTCCGAAGGCGAGGGCTTCGCGGGCCTCGACGGGCCGTCCCGTCAGGATCATGTCGAGAGCTCGCGAGAGACCGATCAAGTGCGGGAGCCGTACGGTGCCGCCGTCGAGCAGCGGCACGCCCCACCGCCGGCAGAAGACGCCGAAGATGGCCGTCTCGTCGGCCACCCGCAGGTCGCACATCAGCGCGAGCTCGAGACCCCCCGCGACCGCGTGGCCCTCGACGGCGGCGATCACCGGCTTCGTGAACACCATGCGCGTCGGGCCCATCGGTCCGTCGCCGTCCGGAGCCAGGCGGAGGCCGCGCCCGGTGCCGCGGGCCTTGAGGTCGGCGCCCGCGCAGAAGGTTCCGCCCGCGCCCCAGAGCACCGCCGCGCGCAGGCCGTCGTCGGCCTCGAACTCCCGAAAGGCGACGGCCAGGGCAAGCGCGCCGGCGCCGTCCACGGCATTGCGCGCGTCGGGGCGGTCGATCACGATCGTCGCCACCGCGTCGTGTCGCTCGAGTCTGATGGCCATGAAAGATCTCCTCGGCGGTCGGTGAGGGTCAGCCTTGCTCCTGGGAAGGTGGCGGAGGCGCCATGGGCGAGCACACTACACGATATCAGCCCTCGCCTCGCCACTGTTCCACTCAGCTCTCGCCTCAAGGCTTCGCCCTTCGGCTCGAATTGCCACGCCTCCGGAATCAACCCAGCTCTCGCCTCGCGACGGCCAGGGGCCGCCGCTCAGCTCGAAAGGCGGGCAGCGTCTCACCTCGAACAACTATCTCTTGGGAGGCTACCAGCGCGGGACCCTCGCGAACGCGAGGTCGCGGACCGCCGCCGCCCCCTGGCGGACGGCGAGAATGCCGCCCGCCAGGAGCACGAGGACCATACCCGCCGCGAGGCCGAGCTTACGGCGTCGCGACTTCATCGCTCTTCGGGCCGACCTTCACCTGGGCCACGGGGCCGAAGTTCCGGATCTCGAGGTGGACGCGACGATTGAGCTGTTGGCACTCCTTGCCCGGATCGTCGCAGAGAGTTGCTTCCTGGCCGACGGCGACGACCTTGATCGACGTCTCCGGCACGCCCAGCTCGACCAGGAACTGCTTGACCGCCTCCGCCCGGCGCTGGGCCAGCAGCCGGTTATAGGTGGGCGGGCCCTGGTGGTCGGCATAGCCCGTGACGAGGACTGTCCACGTCTCCGTACGCGTCATCACCGCGGCGTTGTCCTGCAGCATCCGGGCGGCGTCGGCGCGGAGCCGCACGCTCTTGAAGTCGAAGTACACGTCCGCATGAAGCACCGGAACATCGGGAGCCGGCGCCGTCGCCTTCGGCCGCGCGGACTCGACCGGCCGGGCCGTGGCCGGCGTCCCCGCCGAGGCCGTTCCCGGCAGGCTCTGCATCCAGTAGAGGGCGCCGACCCCGGTCAGCAATGTCACGAGGAGCCCGATCAGCCCGAACATGATCACCAGCTCTTTGAAAAGCCCGCCGCCTGTGCGCGTTTCCTGCTCGTTCGTCATCGCCCTCTCCGTCGCTCGGGTTCACTGTCGGCGCCGGCCGGCCCGCCCTCGCGGGTGCCGCGCCCGGCGGATCACCATCGCAAGGGCCGCGCCAGCGCAGTAAATGGACGGAGCGCACATGGTGACGCGCACTTCCGCTCGGGCCGAGAGGCGAGCGATGCGGGGCCGTCCCCGCATCCCCGCACGGGTCCCGCGTCAGGCTGGCTGAGTCAGGGGTTGGAGAAGACGGTCAGGCCGCGGGTGGGCGGCGGTCGAAGTGCTGGCGGACGAGGGACTCGAGGGAGCGGAAATGGCGCTCGGGGAGGTTCTTGAAGCGGCGTCGCGACGCGGCGACGGCGGCCTCGGCAGTATCGAACCCGGCCACGGAGCGGAGCAGGTGCTCGTGGTACTCGCGAAGCTTCAGCTCGACGGCCCGGGCGAGCGGAGGGTCGCCGGCGAGATCCAGGGCGGCGCGGGCCCGATCTCCCCCGGCCTCGACCAGCGCGCGAAAGCCCAGTCCCTTGAGCCGCTGGGTGACCGTGCTCCGGTCCCATCCGAGCTCTCCCGCGGTCGCCTGCATGTCGAAGCCGTGGCGCCTCAGGCTGGCGAGGACCGCAGCATCGCCCGTCTCCGCCCCGGGCTCGACGGCGCCGCGCCGCTCCAGCGCGGGCAGTCTCAAGTCCTCCCGCTTGAGCAAGGGGCCCGCCGCCAGGGCCACGGCCTGTCGCAGACAGTTCTGCAGCTCGCGGACGTTGCCGGGCCAGGCGTGGCTCCGGAGGGCGGCCATGGCATCCTCGGAGAGCGCCACGCCCGGCCGGCCGAGCTCGGCGGCGGCGTCCGCGGCGATCCTCGAGGCGAGCAGCGCCACGTCGTCAGGCCGGGCGCGGAGGGGAGGCAGCCACAGCACGAGCCCCTTGAGGCGGAACCACAGATCCTCCCGGAACCAGCCCTCCGCGACGCCACGCTCGAGGTCGCGGTTGCTCGCGGCGACCACGCGCACGTCCACGCGCGTCGGCCGGGCCGCCCCGACCTTGTGGAAGACCTTTTCCTGGAGGACGCGCAGCAGCTTGCTCTGCTGGTCGGCGCGCAGCTCGCCGATCTCGTCGAGGAAGATCGTGCCGCCGTCGGCCTGCTCGAAGTAGCCCCGGCGATCGGCCACGGCGCCAGTGAAGGCGCCCTTGACGTGGCCGAAGAGCTCGCCCTCGAACAGCTCCGCGGGAACGGCGGCCATGTTCACCGCGACGAAGGGCCGGGCCGCGCGCGCGCTCAGCCGGTGCGCCGCCCGCGCGAACAGCTCCTTGCCCGTGCCCGGCTCGCCGGTGATGAGGATGGGCAGGGACGAGCGCGCGGCGCGCTCGAGGTCGCGGAAGACCGCGAGCACGGCGGCATCGCACGTGAGGACGCCCGCCTCCTCGCAGGCGCGGCGCAGCGCGTTCTGTTCCGCGTCCGTGGGCGCGCCCGCGCGGGGATCCGCGGCGCGCAGCCCGGACAGCTCGCGCTCGAGCGACTCGAGCCGCTGCCTGGTTGCTTCCTCCTGGCGCCGGGCCTGGGCCAGCTGCTCGCGGAGGGCGTCGGCGGCGCACCCGAGATCTCGCTCGGCGCCGGTGGACCGGGTCACCGCCGCGCGTGCGGCGTCGAGGTCCTCCTCAAGATCTTCCACGGCCGACTCGTGGCGCATGAGGGCTTCGCGGGCCTGCGCGTTCTCGTCCTCCAGCCGCCGGATGCGCGTGCCCGAGGCGCGATGGCGGGTGAGGAGCGCGCCCAGCGACGCCAAGGCCAATGCGCCGAGCGGCAGCACGATCGGCAGCACGAGCCCAGCCTTCACGAGGCCGAAGACCAGGGCCACCTCGTAGCCGGCCGCGAGCGTCACGACGCCGACGAGCGCCAGCCACCAGCGCGCGGAGAGCAGCAACCACGCTGCGAGCGCCGCCAGCACCAGCGCCACCGCCGCCGTCGCGACCGGCGACGCCTCGCGCAGCCGCGAGTTGGCGAGCAGCCCCCGCGCGAAGTGGGCCTGGATCGCGATCGACGACATCTCGCCGACGGGCGTGCGCACGGTCGCCCGCGCGGGCTCGGCGAGCACAAGCACCGCCTTCTCGTTGGCTAGCGCCTGCAGCCGGTCGGCGTGGCCCTGCTCGATCGCCGTCCAGACCTCGAGGAACGGCACGACATTGACGCCGCGCGGAAGCGCGCCGCCGGTAAAGTCCACGAGCGCGCGGCCGCGAGCGGCGACTGCCACGCGGCTCTCAATGTCGGGCTGACCGAACGGAACGGAGCCTGTGAGTGCCGCGACAAACGCCAGTCCGAAGGCAGGCACGGCCCGCTCGCCGGGCTTCAGCCACAGGGGCACCGCGCGTACGACGCCATCGGGGTCGGGCTCGGCCAGCGTGTGGCCGAGCATCGGCTCTACCGGCGTTCCCGGCGTGGCCTGCGGCACGCGCGGCGCGCTGGGCGCCATGACCGAGACGACCTCCACCGTCTGCGCGGCCTGGACCAGGAGCGCGTCGCTCGACGCCCCGCCGCGCCCCGGCGCGCTCGGCGTCCCGAGCGGGACGTCGAGGCCGACGACTGCGGCGCCGCCGCGGCCGAGCCCGGCGACGACGCGCGCGAGCACGGCGCGGTCCCAGGCCCCGGCGCCGAAGCGCGCCTCGCTGGCGGGATCGCGCGCAACGATCACGAGCGACGGGGTGTCGGCGACGTCGACGCGCCCGCGGAGCCAGCGGTCATACACTGACCAGTCGAGCGCGGTGATGCCGGCGCCGCCGAAGAGCGAGATCGCCGCCGCCACGAGGGTGGCGCCCACGGCGAGGGCGGTAGCTCGGAGCAGGGTCCTCGTGGCCGCCCCGATGGGGACTACGGGCGTGGGCGCGACCGCCCCTCGGCGGCGGCGCTCTTGAGGTAGGCGAGGATTCGCGCGTCGTGCGCGGGCAGCTGGCCCTCTATCCCCTGGTGGTAGAGCGTCTCGAGCATCCGCTGGGCGGGCTCGCTCAGCGCGGCCGCCTCGCGGATCAGCACGGGCACGGCCTCGCGCGCGCGGCCCTGGCGCAGGAGGGCGGCGCCGAGCGGCTCGTCACCCTGGCGCGCCAGGTCGGGGTACTCGTTCCAGAGGCGCGCCCGGTACTCGCCGAAGGCCTGCTCGACGGCCTGGCGGTCGGCGGGCGAGCGGCGCGCCCGCCCCGACGCGGACTGACGCAGCTGGGCGAGCCCTTCCTCCGCCTGGGCTACGCCCTGCTCCGCCGCGCGCGTCCACCAGGCGATGGCGGCCACGAGATCGCGCGGGACACCCACCCCCGTCGCGTAGGCGGCGCCCGCGAAGTACTGGGCGCGGGGCAGCCCCGCCTCCGCGGCGGCGAGGAACTCGGGCGTCGCCTCGGCGTCGCGACGCGTCAGCTTCAGGACGAGCGCCAGGTTGTAGCGGGCGTCGACAGCCCTTGGCTCGCGCGCGAGGACGCGACGGTAGGCCTCGATGGCCCCGGCGAGATCGCCCTGGGCGTAGCGCACGACGCCGAGCGTGTACTGGGCCTGGAGGAGGTCGGGCGAGGCGGCCAGTGCCGTCTCCAGCTCGGCGCGTGCGGCGGGCCAGTCCTGGCGGGCCACGAGGGCGGCGGCCAGGGTCAGCCGCGCCTCGGCCAGGTCCGGGCGCACGCGCAGCAGCCCGCGCAATTCCTCCACGGCGGCGTCGAGGTCGCCCATGGCGTAGAGCGCCAGGCCGAGGCTTGCCCGCGCCTCGGCGAGGTCGGGCTTGAGACGGAGCGCCTCGCGCAGCGGCACGGTCGCCTCCACCGTCTCGCCACGCGCGAGGAGCGCCCGGCCGAGATCGAGGATCCGTGTGGGATCGGCGGCGGCGGGCGGCGCCGAATCGCTCGTCGTCGCGGGCGGCGCGACGACGGGAGGGCGCGGGCTCGATGGCGGCGCCAGCGGTATGGCAACGGCTGGCGGCGGCGAGGGCGTGGTGGCGATCGCGGTCGGCGTGGGAGCGGGGCGCGGCGTCGCGCATCCGCTCGCGAGCGCGATGGGCAGCACGAGGACGACGAGACGAGTCGTGCTGTTCATCACGCCCTCCGAGATCATCGTGCCGATCGTGCCAGATCACCATAACGAGGTCAAACTTCGGGGCAGGAGGTACTGGGTCAAGTTGCGAGCCAGACGAGGCCCGAGGGAGCCTGCAACGCGAGGCGTACCTGTATGTACGTTGAGCGTTGCAGGCGACCGAGAACGAAGTATGGCGAAGCAAATTGGCCCAGTACTGGCTCCCGAGCGAAGTCTGGGCTACAGTCAAGGGCCCATGACCGCGGCCGAGGCTCTTCCGCGCTGGCCCGGCGACTCGCGCGCCGCCTGCGCCTTCACCTTCGATCTCGATGCCGAGACCTTGTGGATGGCCCGCGGCGTCCACGAGCCGGTGACGCTGTCCCAGGGGCGCTTCGGTCCCGTGGAGGCGCTGCCACGCATTCTCTCCATGCTCGAGAAGGCGGAGGTGCGCGCGTCCTTCTTCATCCCCGCCTGGGTCGCCTCGCACTACCCGGACGCCGTGCGCGCCATCGCGAAGGCCGGCCACGAGATCGGCTGCCACGGCGACGAGCACGAGCGGGTCTCCGATCTCGATCCCAAGCAAGAAGAGGCGATCCTCACCAAGAGCCTGGAGACGCTGACGCCGCTTTACGGCCGCCGTCCCGTGGGATGGCGCGCCCCCGCCTGGCAGCTCTCCGCGTGCTCGCTCGAACTGGCGGCCAAGCACGGCTTCGAGTACTCGTCCAACATGATGGACCGGCTCGTGCCGTACCGGCATCCCGAGGCTCACGGCCGCGCCCTCGTGGAGATTCCCGTGTCGTGGGTGCTGGACGACGCGCCCTTCTTCATGTTCACGGGGCAGCGGAGCATCCAGGCGCCGGGACCGGTGCTGCAAGGATGGCTGACGGAGTTCGACGGCATCACGGAGGCGCACGGCGTCACCAACTTCACCTTTCATCCGCAGATCATCGGCCGTCCCTCGCGCCTCGCCTGCCTGCGCGAGGTGCTGGATCACGTGAAGCACACCCCCCGCGTCTGGACCGCGCCCCTCGCGGACATCGCCGCCCACTGGCGGAACACCCAACAGCCCTGAGGAGGAGCCTGTCATGCCCGTCCCGCTCGACCGCGCCACGCCCGCCTCGCTCGATCTCGACCCCAAGAGCCTCGAGCGCCTGCTCGAGACCGTCACGCGCCACATCGCCGAGGGCCGTTATCCGGGCGCCCAGCTCGCGGTGGCCCGGCGCGGGAAGCTGGCCCTCTTCGAGACGATCGGCGACGCGCGGATCGATCCCGCGCGGGCCACGGCGTCGGAGGACACCCTGTGGCTCCTCTATTCGAACACGAAGGTGATCACGGCCTGCGCCGTGTGGCTCCTCGTCGAGCGCGGCGCCCTCTCCTTCACGGATCGCGTGGCCGAGCATCTGCCGGGCTTCGAGCAGAACGCCAAGGGCGACATCACGGTGATCCAGCTCCTGACCCACCAGGCAGGCTTCCCCAACGCGCAGGTGCCCAAGACCGTGTGGGAGGATCACGATCTCCTGCGCCAGACCGTCTGCGGGTTCTCGCTCGAGTGGACGCCGGGCTCGCGCGTGCACTATCACGGGCTCACCGCGCACTGGACGGCCGCGGCCCTGATCGAGGCGGTGACCAAGACCGACTACCGTGACTTCATCCGCGCCAACGTGACGGAGCCGCTCGGGCTCGGCAACGAGCTCTTCGTCGGCCTGCCCGATGCCCAAGCGGGCCGTGCCGCGGACATCCATGAGCCCGCGAGCGACGGGGGGCGCCAGGTGAGCCGCGCCGACGAGAACAATGCCGAGTTCCGCCGCGCCGGCTCGCCGGGTGGCGGAGGCTACGGGACGGCGCGGGCCATGGCCGCCTTCTATCAGATGATGGCCCAGGGCGGCGTCCTCGACGGCGTGCGGCTGCTCTCCCCGCGCATGGTCGCCTACGTCACGCGCAACTTCACGGGAGACCGGATCGACGGCTACATGGGCATGCCCATGCACCGCGGGCTCGGCCCGCACTCGCGGGGGACCACGGAGACCATTCGCGGGCTGGGGTCCCTCGCTTCGCCTCGTGTCTTCGGCCACGGCGGCGTCGGCTCCTCCTATTGCTGGGCAGATCCCGACTCGGGCGTGTCCTTCTCGTATCTCACCAACAGCCGCGTGCCCGATCCCTGGCACAGCCAGCGGATGGACCTCATCTCGAACCACGTCCACTCCGCGATCCGATAGATGATGGCCGGACGCTCGGTGCTCGTGACCGGAATGAGCGGCCTCATCGGCCGCGCGCTCCGGAAAGAGATGGAAGGACGCTACGATCTTCGCGCGCTCAACCGGAGCGCCGTCGAGGGCCTGCCTTGCCACCGTGCCGATATCGGCGACCTGGCGGCCATCGAGCCCGCCTTCGCGGGCGTGGACACCGTCGTGCACCTGGCGGCGGCCCTGGGGAGCGCGAGCCCTCCATGGGAGCGCATGCTGCAGAACAACGTCACCGGCACCTACAACGTGCTCGAGGCCGCGCGCAAGGCCGGGGTCAAGCGCGTGGTCTTCGCCTCGAGCGGCGCGACCATCAGCGCCATCGAGCAGGACAAGCCGTACAGCGAACTGGTGGCCGGCCGCTACGAGGGGCTGACTTCGTGGCCCATCCTGACCCACCTCTCACCCGTCCGGCCCCAGGGCCTGTACGGCGCGAGCAAGGTCTGGGGCGAGGCGCTCGGCCGCCACTACGCCGACGCGTATGGGCTGTCCGTCATCTGCGTGCGCATCGGCCGCGTGCATGCCGAGGACCGGCCGCTGTCCGCCCGCGATTTCTCCGTCTGGTGCAGCCAGCGCGACATCGTGCGTCTGCTCGAGCATGCCGTGGCCGCGCCCGAGTCCGTCCGCTACGACATCGTCTTCGGCACGTCGCGGAACCGGTGGGGCTACCGTGACCTCGAGCATCCGCGCGCCGTGCTTGGCTGGGAACCCCTCGACGAAGCCGAGAGCCACCGCTGATCCGAGTGCACCGCTGACCCGAGGAGATCCATCTCATGGCCATCCAGACCCGCTATGTCTTCACCGCCTCCATGGACATCGATCCCGCCAAGGAAGCCCTCTTCAACGAGGTCTACGACACCGAGCACGTGCCTCTCATCCTGAAGGTGCCCGGGGTGATCGCGGCCGCGAGGCTCAGGAAGACCACCCTGACCTTGCTCCTCGGCGGCGAGAAGAAGACCATCGTGGCGGAGAGCGAGCCCACGTACACCGCGACCTACGAGATCGAGAGCCCGGAGGTTCTCACGAGCGCGGCCTGGGGCGTGGCGGCGGAGCAAGGCCGCTGGCCCGCCCAGGTGCGGCCGTACACCAAGAATCGCCGCCACGTGCTCTACGAGCGTCTCCGCCCCTAGCGCGAATTATTTGCGAGCACGGGTATCGCGTCCTGATCTCCCCCTCACCCTGCCCTCTCCCCCTTCGGGGGCGAGGGATCAAAATGAATCCTTCTCCCTCTCCGAGGGAGAGGGTTGGGTGAGGGTGGCCTTGTCCCGCGAATAGGCCTCGCCAGGTGAGCGTGCGCCTCGTACCGGTGGGCCTGGGCATGGTGGCGGCCGTGCAGCTGCTTGCCGCCGCCGCGCTCTATCCCGCCTTGACCCTGGCCGTCATCGGCACCGCCGACCTCGTGGGCACCATCGTCAAGAACGAGGGCGGCGTGTGGCTGGCCCTCGTGACCGGCGGTGTTCTTCTCGTGGCTGCGATCCTGCTTCTCCTCGGCATTTTCCTGGTCGCGCCGCTCGGGCTGTGCGTGGGCGGCGCCGCCGTGGTGGCCCGTCTGGCGCGACGGCGCGGGACGGAGATCACAGGAGCGCAGGTACTGAAATTCGGGGTGGCCCTGGTGGCCGTCAACGTGGCCCTGGCGCTGGTGGGCGCCTGGCTCTGGCCCTGGTGGTGGTACACGGAGAAGATGGCCACGCGCGCTCCCCTCTGGCTCCTCGTCCTCCTCTTCGGCGCCAATGCCGTCATCGACGCCGGCGCCGCGGCCGCGCTCGTGCACTCGCGGCTCAGGAGGCGATAGGCGGCTTCTTGTCGAACCAGGGCCGCGCCTTCTCGAGCTGCGCGCCCAGGGCGAGGATGGTCCCCTCCTCGCCATAGCGTCCGGCGAGCTGCACGGAGATGGGAAAGCCCGTGGGAGTGCGGCCGAGGGGCAGCACCACGGCCGGCTGCCCCGTCAGGTTGAACCAGACGGTGAAGGGCGAGAAGTCGAAGACGCGGCGCCAGTACTCGTCCACGTCGTCAATCATCATGTCGATCCAGCCGAGCGTGGGCGGCAAGGTCCCGAGGCCCGGCGTGAGCAGCACATCCCACTCGGTGTGGAAGGCCCCCATCTGCCGGCTCAGCCGATGCGCGGCCTGCGTCGCGCGCACGTAGTCGGCCGCGCTGACCTGCTCGCCCTTCTGGGCCGTTCCCCACGTCACGTTCTCGATCTCCCACTTGTGCGGGAGACGTCCCGCCGTGGGATGGCTGGCGAGATTGACCACCATGTTCGCCGCGGCCAGGGTGAGGAAGGTCGGCACCACGACGCCGCGGTCGATCTCGGGATCGGCCTCCTCGACGTGGTGGCCGAGGCTCTTGCAGAGGGTGATGGCCTCGCTGAGGGCCTTGAGGTATTCAGCCTCGACGGGCGCGCCATTCGGCGTGACCGTCGTGAAGGCGATGCGAAGCGGGCGCGGCCCGCGCCGTACGTCTTCGAGGTAGGGGCGCGACGGCGGCGGCGCGGCATATGGATCGCCCGCGCCGGCCCCGGCCGTGGCATCGAGGAGGGCCGCGGTGTCGCGCACCGTCAGCGTGACGGCATGCTCCGTGGAGCAGCCGCCCAGTCCCTCGCCGAGATACGGCGCCATGGTATTGCGCCCCCGGGAGGGCTTGAGTCCCACGAGGCCGCAGCAAGAGGCGGGCGCGCGGATTGACCCGAAGCCGTCGGAGGCGTGTGCAATGGGCAGCATGCGTGCCCCCACCGAGGCCGCCGCGCCCCCCGAGGATCCGCCGGAGATGCGCGCGGTGTCCCAGGGGCTTCTCGTCGGACCGTGGAGCTGCGGCTCGCAGGTCAGCGACAGCCCAAGCTCGCAGGTATTGGTGCGCCCGAAGATGACGAGCCCCGCCCGCTTGAGACGCTTGACGTGCTCGCTGTCCGCGGCCGCGGGCGGGGAGTTCGCGAAGAACTTCGAGCCCCGCGTCATGGGCACGCCGGCGAGCGACGCCGTCAGGTCCTTGAGGAGGAAGGGCACGCCCTTGAAGGGCCCGTCGGGCAGCCCGTCGGCGATGGCTTTGCGGCCGTGATCGTAGAGCTTCATGGTCACGGCGTTGACGGCGCCGTTTCGCGCCTCGACCCGCTCGATGGCGGCCTCGAGGAGCTCGCCCGGGGAGACCTTGCCGCCCTGCACGAGCTCGGCGAGGCCGAGGGCGTCGTACTGCTCGAAGTCGGCGAAGCCCTTCATGGTCACGCCTTGCGAAGGGCGGGCGCGACCTTCTCGATGAGCGTGTCGAGGACCGCGCGCCCGTCCTTGCCCAGGAACATGGTCGGGATGAAGACCAGCCCCACGCCCGCCCCGCGAAGCTTGCCCAGCTTGTCCTGGATCTGGGCGACGCTGCCCGCGAGGAGAATGTCCTTCGCGGACGCCTCGTCCCTACCCATCCTCTTCATGAGGGTCTGCTGAGCCTTCTCGATCTGGGCGCGGTCCTCGCTGATCACGGGCACCATGACGGCCGAGCGCAGGATGGCCTTGGGATCGCGCTGGACGACGGCGCAGTGCTGCTCGAGGATCTTGCCCTTGCGCGCGAGGATGTCGGGACCGCCCCAGACGTTCCAGTGATCGGCCCAGCGCGCGGCCACCTTGAGGGTGACCTTCTCGCCGCCCCCGCCGATCATGAGCTCGGGCCGCGGCTTCTGCATGGGCTTGGGCATCAAGGGCGCGTCGTCGAGCTGATAGTAGCGCCCCTTGAAGGTCGAGCGATCCTGGGTCCACAGCATGTTCATCACCTGGCAGGCCTCGTCGAGGCGCTGGAGCCGCTCGCCCACCGTGTAGAAGGGAATGCCGTAGGCCTGGTGCTCGTTCTCCTGCCAGCCCGCGCCCATGCCGCAGATGAGCCGGCCGCCCGAGATGACGTCGATGTTGGCCGCCATCTTGGCGAGGACGGCGGGATGGCGATAGGTGTTCCCGGAGACGATGGTGCCGACGCGCATGCGTTTGGTCAGTCCCGCGAGGGCGGCGAGGGCCGTCCAGCACTCCAGCATGTCGCCGACGCGGTCCGGAGTGTTGGGCATGAAGTGATCGGTGACGCAGGCGGCGTCCCAGCCGCCGGGTTGATCCGCGTGGCGCCAGAGGTCGAGGACGTCGTTCCACGTGGTGCCGCCCATGCTGGTGAAGATCGCGAAGCGCATGCGTGCTCCTTCGAGGTGGCCGGGAGATGCCCCGGCTACGGCAGGGTTTCCTTCTTGATCTTCCGCTCCTGCTCCTCACGGAACTCGTGGAGCCGCTTCCGGAGATCGGGACGATGGCCGCCCAGGATGGCCACGGCGAGCAGCGCCGCGTTGATGGCGCCCGGCTTGCCGATGGCCAGGGTGCCCACGGGAATGCCGCCGGGCATCTGCACGGTGGAGAGAAGCGAGTCCATGCCCTTCAGCGCCGGGCTCTCGATGGGCACGCCGAGCACAGGCAGGATGGTGTGGGCGGCCACCACGCCCGCCAGATGCGCGGCCCCGCCCGCGGCCGCGATGATGACCTCGATGCCGCGGCCTTCGGCCCCCGTCGCGTACGCCACCGTCAAGGCGGGCGTGCGATGGGCGGACATGACCTTGCACTCGTGGGCGACGCCGAAGCGGGTGAGGATCTCGTCGGCATGGCGCATGGTCTCCCAGTCGGACTTGCTGCCCATGATGACAGCGACGAGAGGCTCACCGG
>DASQAK010000115.1:0-2472 GCA_035635755.1 Candidatus Methylomirabilota bacterium
CGAGATCCTCGTTGAGGGTGGTGGCGAAGAGCCGCCGGTAGGTCAGCGCGATGGTCGTCACCACCACGGCGCCGAGGGCCAGGATGAGCCAGACGTCTGTGGGGCTCACGGTCAGGATGCTCCCGAACAGGATGGCGAAGAGATCGGCATTGAAGCCGTGGGCAAGGCTGATCAGCACCACGGCCACGGCGAAGCCGCCCGAGAGGAAGACGGCGAGGGCGGCGTCACCCTGGAGGGCGCCGCGCGCGCGAAGCCGCTCCATGCCGAGGGCGCCTATCACCGTGACCACGAGGGCGCCCAGGACGGGGGAGGCGCCGAGGAGCAGTCCCACCGCCACTCCCGCGAGGGCCACGTGGGCCAGCGTGTCGGCGATGAGCGAGAGCCGTCGCGGCACGAGGAAGACCCCGATGAGCGGGCAGATGATGGCGGTGACGGCGCCCGCCGCGAAAGCCCGCTGCATGAATCCGAACTCGAGAAATTCGGGCACGGGACTAGTGGTCGTGGCTCACGACGCGCACCGACGGCCCATACAAGGCCGTCAGCGCGGCATCGCTCAGGAAGTCGCCGGGGCGACCGTGGAAGATCAGCCGCCGGTTGAGGCAGGCGAGCTTGGTCACTTCCTTGGCGACCACGCCGATGTCGTGGCTGACCAGAATGAGCGTGACCTCGCGCTCGCGATTCAGGTGATGGAGGAGGGCATAGAACGAGGTCTGCGCCTCGGGATCGACGCCGCCCGTCGGCTCGTCGAGGATGAGCAGCTCGGGGTCGGAGACGAGGGCGCGCGCGATGAGCACGCGCTGCTGCTGCCCCGTCGACAGCGCGCCGATCCGCGCGCGCGCGTGCGCCTCCATGCCCACGCGGGCCAGCACCTCCCTGATGCGGGTCCGCTCCGCTCTCCCCGTCCGCTGGAAGAGCCCCAGCATCGGCACGAGCCCGCTCGCCACGACCTCTTCGACGGTGACGGGCAGGGAGGGATCGAGGGTGGTCTTCTGCGGCACGTAGCCGAGCCGTCCCCATTCGCGAAACGCCGCCGGGGGCTTGCCGAAGAGCCTGACCGCGCCCTCCGTCGGGGGAAGGAGGCCCAGCATCACCCGCAAGAGGGTGGTCTTGCCCGAGCCGTTCGGCCCGATGATGCCCAGGAAATCGCCGGGATCCACCGTCAGGTTGATGCCGTCGAGCACACGCACGGGACCGTAGTCGACCGCCACACCCTCGAGCTCCACGAAGGGACGCATCAGGCCGGGCTCCGGCTCGCGTCCCACCAGGCGCCGGCTGCCGCGCACGAGCCGCCCAGGAGAAAGCCGCCCAGGACGTCCGAAGGCCAGTGGGCGTGGAGCACCATGCGCGCGATTCCCACCAGGATCATGAGGACGAGCACGACCACCGTGAGGCTCACGCGGCGCATGCGCCCCCAGCGCTCCTTCACCGCGAAATAGATGGCGAACACGGCGAAGGCCGCGGCCCCGGTGCTATGCCCGCTCGGAAAGCCCATGGCGGAGCCCTGGGGCCGGGTGCGCCCCACCAGCACCTTGGCCGCATGCTCGACGGCGGGCGCGCCCAGCATGATGAGAGCGATGAGCCACCAGCGCCGGCGCGCTTGCGGCGACACGACGAGCAGGAGAAGGGTCACGGGCAGCAGGGCTTTCCAGTTGCCGAAGAAATTGGCCCACCAGAAGAACTCCCGCACGGCGGGCGTCCGGCGCGAGAGGATCCCGTTGTAGATGGCCACGTCGCCGGGGAGGAGGCCCACGCTGAAGACCACCGCGGCGAGGGCCAGGAAGAGCGCTCCGCCTCCGATGGAGAGCATGAGCCACCGACGGGCCGCGACGTCATCCATGGCCCAGATTGTACTCGAACCTCCCGCGGGTCCGGCAGTCGGCGCTACTTGCACCCGAGACCGGCCCGGAGGCTCTCGAGGTTCTGGGCCATTAGGTCCGTATAGCCTTTTCCGGCGGCCGCCTCCTCGGCCGTCACTCCCTCGATGGGATTGAGCGACAGGACCTTGGCGCCCACCTCTCGGGCGAGGGTCTCGGCAAGCCGCGGACTGACCAGCGGCTCGAGAAAGATGGCGGTGACCTTGCGCTGGCGCGCGAAGCGCACGATGGTCGCGAGGGCGGCCGGGCTCGGCTCGGACTCCGGGGCCAGCCCCATCACCGCCACCTGCTCGAGCTGGTAGCGTCGGGTGAGATAGCTGAACGCCGTGTGCGTCACGACCACTTCGCGCCGCGCGCAGTCGCGCAGCCCCGCCTGGAACCGCTCGTGCAGCGCGGCCAGCTTCGCCTGGAAGGCCCGCGCGTTGGCATCGTAGACGGCCTTGCCCGCCGGATCGCCCCGCTCGAGGGCGGCCCGGATCGCCTCCACCTCGCCCTGGGCCAGGACGGGATCGAGCCACACGTGTGGATCGACCTCGGGGCCGCCCGGCACGGGCGCCCTTGCCAGGCCGGCGCTGGCGGCGACCACGACCAGGGAAGG
>DASQAK010000116.1:0-7846 GCA_035635755.1 Candidatus Methylomirabilota bacterium
GCCGGCCAGGGCCTGACAGATGAAGGTGGGAATGGCGCGGCCGTCCGTGAGGCGCATGCGCGAGCCATACGTGTTGAAGATCCGCACGATCCGCGAGTCGAGGCCATGCACGCGGTGATAGGCCATGGTCATGGCCTCCGCAAAGCGCTTGGCCTCGTCGTACACGCCCCGCGGGCCCACGGGATTGACGTTGCCCCAGTAGTCCTCGCGCTGCGGGTGCACGAGGGGGTCGCCGTAGACCTCCGAGGTCGAGGCGAGCAGCAGCTTGGCCCCGCGCGCCTTGGCGAGGCCCAGAGCCTTGTGGGTGCCGAGGGAGCCCACCTTCAGCGTCTGGATGGGCAGCTCGAGGTAGTCGATGGGCGAGGCGGGACTGGCGAAGTGGAGCACGTAGTCGAGATCGCCCTTGACGGAGAGGAAATTGGTGACGTCGTACTCGACGAAGACGAAGCGCGGGTCCTGGATGTGGCGGATGTTATCGAGCGAGCCCGTGAGCAGGTTGTCCATGCAGACCACCTCGCAACCCTTGCCCAGCAGGAAGTCGCAGAGGTGGGAGCCGATGAAGCCCGCGCCGCCGGTGACGAGGACGCGCACCGGGGCGTCCTCAGGCCGGCAGGACGGGCTTGCGTCCGACGGAGTGGTACTCGAAGCCGAGCCGGCGCATGCGCTCCGGCTCGTAGAGGTTGCGACCGTCGAAGATGACGGGGCGACGCAGGAGGCCGCGGAGGCGCTCGAGGTTGAGGTACTTGAACTCGTTCCACTCCGTGATGAGCACGGCGGCGTCCGCCCCCTGGGCCGCCTCGTACGGCGAGCCCGCGAAGGCGACGGCGGCGGGCAGGAGGGCGCGGGCATTGTCCATGGCCACGGGGTCGTAGGCCCGGACGCGCGCGCCCGCCTGATGGAGGAGATGGATGACCTCGACGCTCTTGGCCTCGCGCATGTCGTCGGTGTTGGGCTTGAAGGCCAGACCCAGCACGGCCACGATCTTGTCGTCGAGGGGGCCGAGGGCCTTGCCGATGCTCTCCACGAGGTGCGTGGCGCGCTCGCGATTGATGTCCGCCACCGACCGCAGGAGCTTGAAGTCGTAGCCGAGCTGGCCCGCCGTGTGGGTGAGCGAGTCCACGTCCTTGGGGAAACAGGACCCGCCATAGCCGAGGCCGGCCTGCAGGAAGGCGCCCCCGATGCGCGGGTCGAGCCCCATGCCCTTCATGACCTGGGTCACGTCCGCCCCCGCTGCCTCGCAGATGTTGGCGATGGCGTTGATGAAGGAGATCTTGGTGGCGAGGAAGGCGTTCGAGGCGTACTTGATGACCTCGGCGGAGGGCAGATCGGTGATGATCATGGGCCGCTCGAGGGGCGCGTACAGCTCGACGAGGGTCATGGCCACCTGCTGGGTGGGCGCGCCGATCACGATGCGATCGGGGCGCAGGGTGTCCTCGATGGCGGAGCCCTCGCGGAGGAACTCCGGATTCGACACGACGTCGAATTCCATGGGGCGCGGCTGGTGCCGGCTGATGACCTCGCGTACGAGCTCACCCGTGCCCACGGGCACCGTCGACTTGTTGACCACGACCTTGTAGCGATCCATGCCGCGGCCGATCTCCGCGGCCACCGCCTCGACCTGGGAGAGGTCGGTCTCGCCGGTCTCCTTGGGCGGGGTGCCCACCGCGATGAAGATCACGTCGGCGTGGCGGATGCCCGCGCCCATGTCGGTGGTGAAGGAGAGGCGCCGGTCATCCACGTTGCGGGCGACCATCTCCTCGAGCCCGGGCTCGTAGATCGGCATGCGGGCGGCGCGCAGGGCCTCGATCTTGTCGCGGTCCTTGTCCACGCAGACGATATCGTTGCCGAGGTCGGCGAAGACCGCCCCCGTCACGAGTCCGACATATCCGGTACCGACGACGCAGATGTTCATGTCTGAGTTTCTTCGGGCGCCCTAGGATACCAAAGGCGAGGCCAGGGACCAACCCTCTCCGTCGCCGCGGGCGAGGGCAGGCTCAGCGGATATCGACAATCCATCTCTTCTGTGAGAAGGGGACAGGCTCAGCGCGAGGTTCAAGTCCTCCATGCTAGCTACGCCCAATCGTGGCTAATGAACTCAAAGAGACGATGCTCGATTTCTTGTGACAAGCCCCTACCGGCCCCCGGCTCGGGCATGTTGGATTCTGAGACCTGACCCCCCATTGCCAGGGAAGTGACTTCGATCAGTCAACTCGAGTCATGCCGTGTTCCGGTGGATCAAATCCGACAGGAAACTCTGTGGCCAAACTGTACTCAGCTCCAGTTGTGACGCTCCCCTCCAAAGACGCCCCGAGCAACGTCGCCCCCTGAAGGCTTGTTCTCCGACCCAAGTTGTCAAGCCCCAGGTTGGCCGTTCGCAGATTCGCCCCGGACAGGTCTCCTTCCTTCAGATCCGCCCCGCGCAGATCAGCTTCTTCGAGGCCGGCATTCCTCAAGCTCGCATGAAAGAGGATCGCCCAGTAGAGCTCTGCCCCCCGAAGATCTGCATTGTCGAGGATCCCATAGGACAATTCGGCTCCCGTAAGGTCAGCACCCCTTAGGTCAGCATTAGCGAGGTTGGCAAAGATCGCCGAAAGCGCGTATCGAAGTTCTCCCTCGTACTCAAAAATGATCCGATCCGCCTTGTCCTTCACGTACAAAGAACTGAAAGCCTTCAGGAAAGCAGACGCCAGATCAGGCGCTCGGCGACCATGCCCGCGAAGAGCAGGAGGAGATAGAAGTTGGAGAAGAGGAAGAGCGAGAGCCAGCCGCGCTGATCTTCGGGGTGCCGCGCGAACTTGATGGCCAGCCACATGAGCCGCCCGCCCAGGACGGCCGCCACCCCGAGCGAGATCGGGCCGCCGACGCCGAAAGTCGGCGCGGCCAGCGACCAGGCGGTGAGGCCCGACGCGTAGAGGAGGATGAGCCGCGCGGTGCCCTCGACGCCCACGACCTCGCTGACCATGGGGAAGCCGCCCGCGGCATAGTCGCTGCGGTAGCGGAGGGCGAGCGCCCAGAAGTGCGGCATCTGCCAGAGGAAGAGGATGCCGAAGAGGACGATGGCGCCGGCATCGGTGAGGCTGCCGCCGCCGGCGACCCAGCCGATCACGGGCGGGATGGCGCCGGGAATGGCGCCGGGCACGGCGGCAAAGGGTGAGCTCGGCTTGAGCCACGGCGTGTAGACGCCGTTGTAGAAGACGGCGGCCACGAGCCCGAGCACGCCGGCCGTGCGGCCAATGCCCATCCAGAGAATGACGGCGCCCGCGACCATGGCGAGTGCCGCGAAGGCCAGCGCGTGGGCGTGGGCGAGCCGACCCGAGGGCAGCGGGCGATTGGCCGTGCGCGCCATCAAGGCGTCGCGGTCCCGCTCCTGGACTTGATTCAGGGCCGAGGCGCCCGAGGACAGCAGCATCACGCCCAGGAGCACGATCAGCCCGTGCATCCACGGGAAATCGGCTCCCAGCGGCGCGCTCAACATGAAGCCCGCGCCCGCCGAGACCAGCACGAGCAGGACGATGCCGAACTTCGACAGCTCCGCGAAGGCGCCGATCCGCGCCCGGGCGCGCTCGACGAGGGTGGACGACCCGAGGCCGCGCACGCCGGCGGCCTCGGGCAGCAACGGCGCAGGCCGCTCAAAAGGGTTCAGATGCGAGGCGGCGCCCGACGGCAGCAGGTGAGGCGTATTCTCTGCACGTTGAGCCTGCTGCCGAGGGCGCCAACGAAGCAGATGGGCCCTTTTCAGCGGCCTGCTAGGAGGCACGGGCGACTCCGGCCAGGGGCCTCGAGGCGGCGCGCGTCTCATCCGCCGCGACGGCGCTCCAGCGGCCCGTGCGCACGCTGATCCAGACGAGGGTGGCCCAGAGCAGATAGGCGACGACGGCGTGCGTGGCGCGAAGGGGAACGGCGAGGCCGCTCAGCACGGCCGCGATGCCGAGCCCGACCTGCACGAGGGCGAGGGCGGCCGCGGCAGCCGCGACGCCCCCGAGCGCCGTTCGCCGGGCGGCGATGGCCAGGTGGACGAAGACGCCGAGGAGCAGGACTCCGAGCCACCGGTGAATCCAGTGCACGGCGCTCTCCCAGTGATGGGGCAGGAGACTGCCGCTGCAGAGGGGAAAATCCGGACAGGCGAGGCCCGCCCCCGCGTGGCGGACGTAGCCGCCGAGCGCCAGCTGGAGGAGCAGCGCGGCCAGCCCGGCCACGGCGAGCCGTCCCACCCGGGCGGGGACGAGCACGGGCGGGCGCGAGCCTTCCGCGAGCACGATGAGGCCGGCCAGAATGACGAGCGCGTTGACCAGGTGCGCGGTGCTCACGAGGTGGGGAAGCTTGAGGAGCACGGTGACGGCGCCGAGGCCGATCTGTGCGATGACGAGCGCGGCGAGGACGAGGCTCAGGCGCCGCGGCGCGCGCGCCGTGGTGCGGCGCCAGGTCAGCGCCACCGTGATGAGGAGCAGGATCGTGAAGGGGATGGCCTTGAGACGATGGCTGAACTCGATCAGCACCTCGGTCTGCGCGGGGGGCAGGAGGCGCCCGTGGCAGAGCGGCCAGTCGGGACAGCCGAGCCCGGAGCCGGTGGCGCTGACGATATTGCCCATGGTCATGAGCAGGAAGAGCGCGCCCGTGGTCGCCCAGGCCCAGCCGCGCGGCGGGCTACCGGCCATGGGTCGCCTCGAGCGGCGCCACGGCCGCATCATCGCCGCCCGCTCCCTGCCAGCGGAAGAAGACCACCGTGATGGCGACGAGGAAGATGAGCCCGCCCGGGATCCACATGATGAGTCCGCCCAGATGCTGGTCGGCGTGCGGAGTCAAGACCTCCCACACCCGCGGCGCCGCCGCATAGTACGGATACAGGATGCCGTCGGCCATGGTGATGAAGATGGACACCACGACCATGGGCAAGCCCACCAGGAAGAGGTACAGCATCTGCACTGGATAGGGCGCGCGCGGCAGCTCGGGCAGGGGCGAGAGCATGGGCCACCAGAGAATCACCGCGGCTGCCATGATCATGAGGTGCTGGACGATGTGGACGGCGTGCTCGTTCATGGCCAGGTTGTAGAGCGGGGGCAGGTGCCAGGCGACCAGGATGAAGTTGAAGGTGGCGAAGGCCCCCGCGGGCCGCGTGAGCGCGCGCCCGAGCCGGAGCAGCGCAGGAGAGGCGAGGAGGGGCCGCAACATCCATCCCGGCGTGCCGTAGAGCAGGAGCGGGGGCATGGCAAAAGCGAGCAGCAGGTGCTGGACCATGTGCGCGCTGAAGAGATAGTAGTCCGAGAGGTCGTGCAGAGGACCGGTGAGCGCGCCCAGGAGAAGGACGAGGCCGCCGAAGAACGAGACGATCTTGGCGGGCGGCACGCGCCGGTTGTCATGACGGCCGCGATGGAGCGCCGTCAGGTAGAGCCCGCCGAGTGCGGCCAGTCCGACGACGACGGTGGGATCAGGATGCCACGCGGTCCAGTCGAAGCCCCCAGGTCCCAGGGGCGGCGGGCCCGCGGGCCCCTGTCCCCAGTGGGCCATGGCTCACCCGCGCTGGAGCAGGATGTAGGAGCCGAAGAGCGCCATGAGAGCCAGGATGATGGCGCACGCGATGGTGAGGGGTCCGACGAAGAGGGCGGTGAGGAGCTTGCTGTCGTAGTAGAGGTGCATGAAGAAGGCGACCACGAGAGCGAACTTCAAGATGGACATCACGATCAGGAATCCCACGAGGAAATGAGGAGGCAACCCCGGGATGTAGAGGGCGCCGATCTCGACGGCCGTGACGATGGCCAGCACCATCGCCACCTTGATATAGGTGCCGACGCTGGCATGGCCTTCCTCGTGTCCGTGCGATGGGGCCTGGGAGTGGCTCGCGTCCATGTCCGGCGGTCTCCTACGGTATCAGGTAGACGAGGGTGAAGATGGCGATCCAGACAATATCCACGAAGTGCCAGTACAGGCCGCAGATCTCGACCTTGAGCGAGTCCTGCGGTCCCAGCTTGCCGCGCAAGGCCAGGACCCACAGCGAGAGCAGCCAGATGACGCCGCCCGTGACGTGGGCGCCGTGGAAGCCCGTGAGCACGAAGAACGTCGTGCCGAAGAGATTGGTGTGCAGGGTCAAGCCCAGGTGGACGAAGTGGGTGAACTCGAAGCACTGGAAGCCCACGAAGCCCGAGCCGAACAGCGCCGTCATGAAGAGCCAGACCTTGGCCCACTTCATGTCGTTGCGCTGGACGGCGGCCAGGGCCAGGACCATGAGGAGCGAGGACATCAGGAGCACGAAAGCGCTCACCGAGGTGAGCGGGATGTTCAGGATCTCGTGGGGGCCGGGCCCGTTAATGCTCTTGCCCTTGTAGGAGAGGTAGGTGCCGATGAGCGAGCCGAAGAACATGCACTCGGAGCCGAGGAAGGCCCACATCCCGAGCTTCCGATGGTCGAGCCCGGTGACGCCGATGTTCGGGTCGTCGTGCGCGACCGCGTGCGCCTCGGCCATTACTCGTGCCCTCCCACCGTGTGGTGCCCTCCCGCCGCGGGACGGTGATACTCGAGCATGAACCTGGCCAGGCAGTAGAGGGTGAGGAGGCCGCCGAGGATGACCTGGTACATGCTGATGAGCAGGCCCGAGATCGTGAAGGCGATGGCCGCGGCGAGCAGGAGGGGCCAGTAGGAGGGCGGCGGCATGTGGATCGATTTCGGATCGACGTGCGCCGCGGGGGCGGCCTTGCGCGGTGGAGTCCCGTGGCCGTCGCCGTACTTGGCGATCCAGAAATCATCGCGATCGTGCACGGTAGGAATCGTGGCGAAGTTGTAGACGGGCGGGGGCGAGGAGATGGTCCACTCGAGCGTGCGGGCGTCCCACGGGTCGGCCGGCGCGGGCGCGCCGGAGCGCGTCGTCTTCGCCACGTTGATCATGAAGACCACGAAGGACAGCGCGATGATGAAGGCGCCCACGGTGGCGACGGCGTTCCAGAAGTTCCAGCCGAGGTCCGGCGCGTACGTGTAAATCCGGCGCGGCATCCCGATCAGCCCCAGGAAGTGCATGGGGAAGAACGTCACGTTGAAGCCGATGAGCATGAGCCAGAAGTGGAGCTTGCCCAGCCGCTCGTCGAGCACCTTGCCGAAGATCTTCGGGAACCAGTAGTAGACGCCCGAGAAGAGACCGAAGATCGACCCGCCGAAGAGCACGTAGTGGAAGTGGGCCACGATGAAGTAGGTGTCCGTCTGCTGCAGGTCGACGGGCGGGGAGGCGTGCATGACGCCCGAGAGCCCGCCCATGATGAACATGGAGATGAAGCCCAGCGAGAAGAGGAGGGGGGTGCTGAACCGGATGGAGCCCCCCCAGAGGGTGCCGATCCAGTTGAAGATCTTCACGCCCGTCGGCACCGCGATGAGCAGGGTGGCGATGGAGAAGGCGGAGTCCGCCACCGGCCCCATGCCCACCGAGAACATGTGATGGCTCCACACGCCGAAGCCGAAGAAGCCGATCATGATCCCCGAGTAGATGACCACGGGCGCCCCGAAGAGCGGCTTGCGCGAGAACGTCGGCAGGACTTCGGACACGATGCCCATGGCGGGCAGGATCAGGATGTACACCTCGGGATGGCCGAAGATCCAGAAGAGGTGCTGCCAGAGGAGGGGATCGGCGCCTGCGGCGGGGGCGAAGAACAGCGTGCCGAACAGGCGATCGAACATGAGCAGGATGAGGGCGACCGTGATGGCGGGGAAGGCGAGCACGACGAGGAACTGCACGACGAAGCTCATCCAGATGAAGAGGGGCAGGCGCATGAGGGTCATGCCCGGCGCGCGCATGTTGATGATGGTCACGATGAAGTTGAACCCCGCCATGAGCGACGAGAGACCGAGGATCTGCAGTCCCAGCATC
>DASQAK010000117.1:0-3558 GCA_035635755.1 Candidatus Methylomirabilota bacterium
GCCCCGCTCATGCTCCAAGACGTCCGTCCGACGCTCGCCGACCGTCCACGCGGCGAGGGCGACACGCAGTCCGCCGAACATGATCACGAGCAGCGCGCCGACGATGGCGAGCGCCAGCACCAGCTCCAGCAACGTGAAGCCGCGCGCGCCCCTTGAACTCATCGCCGAACCCCGGCCGGCGCTGGAGGGGCCGCGAGGAGGGTGGTGAGGTCCAGTCCTCCATTGGCGCTCCAGCGAATGGCCACCGAGAGTCGGAAGAGCCGCGACGCCTTTCCGGTGGGCGGCTTGAGCTCCGGTGGCAGGGAGACGAGCGTCACCCGCCGCTCCCACGCGTAGACGCCTTCCCGTCCCGTCTCGACACCCTCGCTTGGGCTCGCGACCTCGCGGGCCAGTCGATCAGCGAGCCGCACGGCCTCCTGGTGATCCCCCGACGCCTTGACGAGCCGGAGGCTGTGGGAGGCCAGCTGGATCAGCATGACGACGGCGAGCCCCAGGATCGCCATGGCCACCAGCACCTCCAGGAGCGTGAAGCCGCGCCTCACGAGGCGCCCCGCTCCGCCTTCACACGCCCGGTTAGCACATCCACCGTGACCACGTAGACCTGTCGACCCGCTGTCGCGATCCGGAGGCGCCCGCCGCTCGAAAGCCCGTGGGGATAGAACGTGATGCCCCGCCCGAGCGGCAAGTCAGTCTCGACCCGAACGGTCGGGGCGAGCGCCCTGGTCGCCCGTACCGCCCCCACCCCGGCGCCATCGCCGGCTCTCAGTACCAGCGCGTGCGCTTCTGGATCGAGCTGGACTTCGTACGCTCGGTGCTGGGTGATGGCCTGCTCGCGCGCAAGACGCAGGAAGGACGCCACGGCGGAGACCTGGGCCCGGATCCGCACGGTGTCCGCCACCTGGCCCGCCGCCGGGACAACGACGCCGGCGGCCACGGCCAGCACCAGCAGCACCACGACAACCTCGATGAGCGTGTAGCCGCGCTTCACTTCGGCGCCCACGATGTCACGTCCGCATTCTCGCCCTCACCGCCCGGCGCTCCGTCGGCCCCGAGCGTCCAGATGTCGTAGTCTCCGTGCTCTCCCGGGCAGCACTTGTACTGATACGGACTGCCCCAGGGATCCTGCGGCACGAAGTTCTTCTTGAGATAGGGACCGTTCCAGTTCGGGGCATTGGGGTTCTGCACGAGCGCGTAGAGGCCGACCGACGAGGGCGGGTAGGCGCCCACATCCAACCGGTACTGGTCGAGCGCCGCGCCGAACAGCTCGATCTGCGCCCGGGCCGCGACCTGCTTGCTCTGGCCGACTCGGCCGAAGAGGCGCGGGCCCACGAGGCCGGCGATGAGACCCAGGATAATGATCACCACCAAGAGCTCGATGAGTGAAAAGCCCCGCTGGTCCGTCGGCAGGGCGCGGGCGACGCGACGCCATTGTGCTCGAGTCGACACGGCTCGATCTCCTCTCATATCGGAATATCCGTGACCGAGAGAATGGCCATCAGCATGGCCACCACGATGAAGCCGACCACCAGGCCCATGACCAAGATGATGGCGGGCTCGGCCAGCGCGATGAGGCGCTTGAGCGTCCGCCGAGTATCGGCCTCGAAGGTGGAGCCCACCTTCAGCAGGAGCTCCTCGAGCCGGCCGGTCTCCTCTCCCACCCGCACCATGTGAACGGCCAGCGGCGGAAAGACACCGGAGTCGCTCATCGGCTGGGCGAGGCCGGCGCCCCGCTTGACTCCCTCGGTGAGCCCGTCGACGGCCCGTGCGAGCACTTGGTTCCCGAGCATCTCCCTGACCACCACCAAGCCCGGGATCATCGCCACACCGCTCCGGAGCAGCGTGCCCAGGATCCGGGTGAAGCGCGCGATCTCAGTCTTGACGATGACGTCCCCGATCAGGGGCATCCTCAGCAATAGGCGGTCGGCTTTGAGTCGGCCTCCGGGGTTAGACAGGATGACACGCGCCCCGAGCGTCACGGCCAGGCCCACCACGGCCAGCACCCACCAGAAACGCCCAAGTGCGCCACTCATCTTGAGGAGCATCAGCGTGGGCAGCGGGACCGTCGCCCCAAGATCCTTGAAGATGCTCGCGAAACGCGGGATGACAAAGGTCATCAGGAAGATGACCGCTCCGGCGCCCACCGTCGTGAGCAGCACGGGGTAGATGAGCGCGGAGATCAGGGCGTCGCGAAACTCCTGGGCCTCTTCAAGGAACTCGGCCAGGCGCCGGAGCGTGGCCTCGAGGACCCCACCCTTCTCGCCGGCCCGCACCATATTGATGTAGAGCCGCGAGAAGGGACGCGGGTGGTGCTTGGCCAGCGCCTCGCCGAAGGAGGAACCGCCCCGGACGCTGCGCAGAAGGTCGCCCATGATTGCCCGCAGGCGGGCATTGGGCGCCAGCTCTGCCTGGATGGCCAGCGCGCGGTCGAGCGGCAGGCCGGCCTCGACGAGGGTGGCGAGCTGCTGCGTCAGGGTGACCAAGTCGCGGCTCGCTACGCGGCGGAGCCTCAGGTGCTGCGCGCCCACGCTCAGGAGCCGTCGCGGCTGATCCTGGGGGGCCACTGCGATGGGGAAATAGGCGTCACGCTGCAAGCGCTCGACCACCGCCTGCGCGTCGGGGGCCTCCATGACCCCGTCGATGGTCTGGCCTCGCTGGTCGGCCGCTCGGTACCCGAAGACGGTCACGCTAGGTATCTTCCTGAGTGACCCGCAGGATCTCTTCCACCGTGGTCATGCCGGCACAGGCCCGCGCCCAGCCGTCCGCCCGCAGCATCACCATGCCCTGCTCGACAGCGTGGCGGCGGAGCTCGCCGGCCGGCACCTTCCGCACGATGAGGCTCCGCCCCTCTTCGGTGAGCCGGAACAGCTCGTAGATCCCGATCCGGCCGCGGTACCCGGTGCCGCGGCATTCATCACAGCCCTTCCCCCGGAAGAGCTGCACGTCGGATGCGTCGGTGACCCCGATGGCGAGGAGATCAGCCGGCTCCGGGTGATCGGGCGCCCGGCAGGCCAGGCAGATGCGCCGGACCAGGCGTTGGGCAAGGACGCCGTTTAGCACCGAGGACACCAGGTACGGTTCGCATCCCATGTCTTGCAATCTGGTCACGGCACCCGGCGCATCGTTGGTGTGGAGCGTGGAGAAGACCAGATGCCCCGTCAGCGCCGCCTGGATGGCGATCTCCGCCGTCTCGAGGTCGCGGATTTCCCCCACCATGATCACGTCCGGGTCCTGGCGCACGATGTGCCGGAGCCCGCTCGCGAAGCTGAGCCCGATCTTCGGCCTGACCGGAATCTGGTTGACGCCCTTGAGCTGATACTCCACAGGGTCTTCGACGGTGATGATCTTCCGGTCCGGGGCATTGATCTTGTCCAGCGCCGCATAGAGGGTGGTGGTCTTGCCGGAGCCGGTGGGCCCGGTGACGAGCAGGATGCCGTGAGGCCGCCGGATGAGCCCCTCGAACGCCTCGGCGGTTCGGGCCGAGAACCCCAACCGATCGAACGGCAGGAACACCGACGAGCGATCGAGCAGGCGCATCACGATGGACTCGCCGTGAATGGT
>DASQAK010000118.1:0-15334 GCA_035635755.1 Candidatus Methylomirabilota bacterium
CTCCGCTCGGAGAACGCGCCCATCATGGCCTTTTCCGTGGCCGAGGACGAGCTGCGCGGCATGGACACCTCCGCCCTCGTCGGCCACCTCGCGGCCTGGAACTACTACCAGGTGGTGGACACGCCGCAGAACAAGAAGTTCGTGCAGGCCTTCAAGGCCTACGCCAAGAAGAACAACCTCCCCGGCGGTGACAAGCGCGTCACCGACGACCCGATGGAAGCCGCCTACTTCGGCGTCTACGTCTGGAAGCAGGCCGCGGAGAAGGCCAAGTCGTTCGAGGTGGACGCGGTCCGCAAGGCCACCTATGGCCAGACGTTCCTGGCCCCGGGCGGGCAGATCAAGATGGACGAGGCCAACCACCACACCTACAAGCCGGTGCTCATCGGCGAGATCCTGAAGGACGGCCAGTTCAAGATCGTGTCGCGCTCGAAGGGCCTGGTCAAGGCCGAGCCCTGGAGCAAGTACACGAGCCCGGACAAGGGCTGCGACTGGGTCAAGGAAAAGGGCACGTACCAGAAGAAGGCCTAGCCACGCACGTGATCATCCGTCTGCTGTTGGCGCTCGCGCTGCTGTCGGGGCTCACCGCTCCGGCGGCAGCGCAGGGCGCTGCCCCGGCGCTGCCGCCGGAGATCGTCAAGGCCATCGCCGAGGTCGCCTCGAGCGACGCCGCCGTCCAGGAGGCGGCGGCCGTCGCCCTGGGCAAGACCGGCGACCGCAAGGTCCTCCCGCTCCTGGAAGCCCTCCGCGAAGGCAGCGTCTATGTCCGCCCGCTTCCCGGAGGCAAGAAAGAGACCGTCATCGTCGGCGACAAGGTCAACGAAGGCGACAAGACGCTGGTCCCCCTCTTCACCGCGTACGGCCGCGAGCCCGTCCTCGGTCCCGATGGCAAGCCGCTCCTCGTCGAGCTCGGCAAGCTCGAGGAGGTCTCCACCGGGCGAAGTCTCCGCATCGCCATCCGACCCCTGATCGACGCGTTTTCCGGGCAATCGCAGCTCGCCGACCCAGACTGGACGGTGCGCCAGGCCGCCGCCGTCAAGATGGGAAATGCGGGCGACGCAGGGGCGCTCCCCGCGCTCACCGAAGCCCTCGCCAAGGAGAAGGACCGCTGGGTGCGCTACGCGCTCCAGGAAGCCATCGCGCTCATCCAGCTCAAGTCCGGGTCCGAGGTCGATCGCACGAGGG
This sequence comes from Candidatus Methylomirabilota bacterium, assembly GCA_035635755.1. Lineage (GTDB taxonomy): Bacteria > Methylomirabilota > Methylomirabilia > Rokubacteriales > CSP1-6 > AR37. The sequence goes on from DASQAK010000118.1 coordinate 1,183, forward strand.
CCGCGGCCGCCCTGGGCGCGCTGGGCAGCCAGGACGCCATCGATCGCCTTCGGGACGTGGCGAAGGACTCGGCCTCGTCGGATCAGCTTCGCGGGGCGGCCGGCGATGCCGTCAAGCGCATCGAGCGCTGGGCCCTCCTGACCCAGACCATGCAGATCCTCTTCCAGGGCCTGTCCCTCTCTTCCATCCTGCTCCTCATGGCGCTGGGGTTGGCCATCGTGTTCGGGCTCATGGGCGTCATCAACATGGCCCACGGCGAGCTCATGGCCCTGGGCGCCTACACGACGTACGTGACCCAGACCTGGTTCCAGGACCACGCCGCGGGGTCTCTCGAATACTATTTCCTCGTCTCGCTTCCCCTGGCGTTCCTGGTGGCGGGCGTGGCCGGCTTCGTGCTGGAGCGCGGCGTCATCCGTTTCCTCTACGGGCGACCGCTGGAGACGCTTCTCCTGACCTGGGGCGTGAGCCTGATGATCCAGCAGGGGCTCCGGCTCTGGTTCGGCGCCGCCAACGTGGACGTGCTCGCGCCCAAGTGGCTTTCCGGCGGCATTCCGGTCATGATTGGCGTCGTGCTGCCTTACAATCGCCTCTTCATCATCGGGCTGGCCACCGCTGCCGTCGCCGCCATGTACTTCCTCCTCTTCCGCACGGACGCCGGACTCCGGATCCGCGCGGTGACGCAGAATCGGGGCATGGCGGCCTGCCTCGGTGTCCGCTCGCGACGCGTGGACGCTCTCACCTTCGCCCTGGGGGCCGGGCTGGCCGGGCTGGCCGGCTGCGCGCTGACCCAGATCGGCAACGTGGGGCCGGAGCTGGGTCAGAACTACATCGTGGATTCGTTCATGGTCGTGGTCACGGGCGGCGTGGGCAAGCTCCTCGGCACCATCCTGGCCGCCGTGGGCATCGGCGGCCTCAACAAGATCATCGAGCCGGGCCTGGGCGCCGTCTTCGGCAAGGTGGGTATCCTCGTCCCCGTGATCCTGTTCATCCAGCGGCGCCCGTCCGGGCTCTTCGCGGCCAAGGGACGCTATGCGGACTCGTGAGCGCTGGGCCTTTCTCGCCGTGGCCGCCGTCCTCGTCGTGGTGCTGCCGACCCTGAACGCGCTCCCCGCGGGCTCGCCCCTGCGCGTCTCGGATTTCACCCTCAACCTCTTCGGCAAGTTCCTGACCTATGCCATCCTCGCCCTCGGCATCGACCTGATCTGGGGCTACGCGGGGGTCTTGTCCCTCGGCCACGGCGTCTTCTTCGGACTGGGCGCGTACGCCATGGGCATGCACCTCATGCTCGAGATCGGCGCCAAGGGTGTCTACCAGAACGTGCTCCCGGATTTCATGGTGTGGAACCGCGTGACGGAGCTGCCCCTTTTCTGGAAGCCGTTCTACAGCGCGTGGTTCACGCTCCTCGCCGTGGTCCTCGTACCGGGCCTGTTCGCCGCCGTCTTCGGCTTCCTGACGTTTCGCAGCCGCATCCGCGGCGTGTACTTCTCCATCATCACCCAGGCCCTCGCCCTCTGCGCCTGGCTCACCTTCAACCGCAACGCCATGAACCTCGGGGGCACCAACGGGCTCAGCGGGTTCAAGACCATGTTCGGCTTCCCCCTCAACTCGCCCGGCGCACAGCGCGGCCTCTACATGGTCACCGCGCTCTTCCTCTGCGGCGCCTATCTGCTCTGCCGGTGGATCGTCCGCTCGCCCGCCGGGAAGGTGCTCGTGGCCATCCGCGACAGCGAGACCCGCGTGCTCTTCTGCGGCTACTCGCCCGCCGCCTTCAAGATGTTCGTCTTCACCGTCTCGGCCGTGCTGGCCGGACTGGCCGGCGCCCTCTACGTCGGGCAGGTCGGCATCATCACGCCCGCCCGCATCGGCGTGCTGCCCTCCATCGAGATGATCATCTGGGTCGCCGTGGGCGGGCGGGGGACTCTCATCGGACCGGTGGTGGGAGCCTTCGGGGTCAACTGGCTCCAGAGCCTGCTGACCACGCACTACCCGGACCTGTGGATCCTCGTGCTCGGCGGAATGTTCGTGACCGTGGTCCTCTTCTTCCCGGACGGCGTGGTCGGCACCGCCCAGAAGCTCATGGCGCGCTTCGCTCGCGTCGGGACGCCCCAGCAGGCGCCGGCGCCGAGTGAGCCGGCCAAGACCGCGGAGCTGACGCCCCGATGAGGGCCAGGGCGGGGCTCCTCCCATGACCATGAACGCCTCGCCCGGTGGCTCGATCATTTACCTCGAGGACGTCACCGTGGAGTACGACGGCTTTAAGGCCCTCAACGGGCTCAACTTCTTCATGGACTACAAGGAGCTGCGCGTGGTCATCGGCCCCAACGGGGCCGGCAAGACCACGCTCCTCGACGTCATCTCGGGCAAAGTCCAGCCCACGGCGGGCCGGGTGATCTTCGGCCGCAACACGGATCTCGTCGGCCGGCGCGAGAACGAGATCGCCTCCCTCGGTGTGGGGCGCAAGTTCCAGACGCCGTCCATCTTCGCCAATCTGACCGTCCGCGAGAACCTCGAGCTGGCCCTGGCCCGGGCGAGCAAGGGCGTACTCGCGACGTTGCGATCGAGGCTGACGGGGGAGCAAGGGGACCGCGTGCAGGCCACGCTCGAGAGCATCGGCCTCTTCGCCGAGGCTGACTTACGATCGGGCGGGCTCTCGCATGGGCAGAAGCAGTGGCTCGAGATCGGCATGGTCATGGTTCAGGACGCCGAGCTCCTCCTCGTCGACGAGCCCGTGGCGGGCATGACCGACGAGGAGACGGAGAAGACGGGCCGCCTCCTCCAGGGCGTGGCCGCGGAGCGGGCGGTGCTCGTGATCGAGCACGACATGGAGTTCGTGCGCAGCATCGCGCGCAAGGTGACCGTGCTCCACGAGGGCAGCATCCTCTGCGAGGGGCCCGTGGAGCAGGTGCAGAAGGACGACCGGGTGATGGAGGTCTATCTGGGCCGGAGCCGTGACACCGATGTGTGACCCCGATGTGTGACGAAGATGCTTGAGATTCAGGGCCTCGACGTCGCCTACGGGGAGAGCCAGGTGCTCTGGGACGTCTCTCTCCAGGTCCCGGACGGCGGCGTCGTCTGTCTGATGGGACGCAACGGGGTCGGCAAGACCACGCTGCTCAAGTCGATCATGGGCCTGCTGCCCGTGCGTGCCGGCCGCATCACGTTCGACGGTGCCGACCTGGGCGGCCTGCGCCCGGAAGAGCGCGCCGCCCACGGCATCGGCTATGTCCCGCAGGGGCGCGAGATCTTCCCGAACCTCTCCGTGGCGGAAAACCTCCGCGTCGGCCTCCTCGGGCGGCCCCGGTCCGCGGGCAATGGCCGCGGCGCGGGTGACTTCGAGGAAGTCTTCGGCCTCTTCCCCCGGCTCAAGCAGCTCCTGTCCCGCAAGGGCGGCGTGCTCTCGGGCGGGGAGCAGCAGCAGCTCGCCATCGCCCGGGTCCTCCTCGCGCGGCCCAAGCTTCTCCTCATGGACGAGCCCACCGAGGGCATCCAGCCCAACGTCATCCTCCAGATCGAGGACGCCATCGGGCGCATCAAGGAGCGGGGCATCGCCGTGCTCCTCGTGGAGCAATACCTCGAGTTCGCCTGGCGGCTCGCGAACTCCTACGCCATCATGCGCAAGGGCGCCATCGTCTCGAGCGGCCTCACGGCCGACCTGCGCCATGACGTGGTGAGACAGCACCTGACCGTCTGAAGTAGAATCACCCCGGCCATGCACCTGACCCCTCGAGAGCAGGACAAGCTCCTGATCTTCACCGCCGCGGAGGTCGCGCGCCGGCGGCGGGGGCGGGGACTCAAGCTCAACTACCCGGAAGCCCTGGCCCTCATCACCGCGGAAGTGCTCGAGGGTATACGCGACGGCAGGAGCGTCTCCGACCTCATGGCCTTCGGCGTCACCATTCTCAATCGCGGCGATGTCATGGAGGGCGTGCCCGAGATGCTCGACGAGGTCCAGGTCGAAGGCACCTTCCCCGACGGCACCAAGCTCGTGACGATACACCATCCAATACGATGAGTGGACACGGGCCCCGTTCGTTCGTTTATCAGCGGGGGCCCAGAAATGGCCCCCGCACTCCCCCACACGGCAGTCAACCGTGGGAGTCTGCCTGATGATTCCGGGCGAATACATCCTGGGTGAGGGCGACATCGTCGCCAATGAGGGCCGCCGGACTCTCGAGCTGACCGTGGCGAACACGGCCGATCGGCCGATCCAGGTGGGCTCGCATTTCCACTTCTTCGAGGCCAACCGCGCGCTCCGGTTCGAGCGAGGCAAGGCCTGGGGCATGAGGCTCAACATCCCCGCGGGCACCGCCGTGCGTTTCGAGCCCGGCGACGAGAAGATCGTGACGCTCGTGGAGTTGGCCGGCGCGCGAGAGGTCCACGGCCTGAACGCCCTCGCCGACGGCAAGGTGGACGACACGCACCGGGAGGCCGCGCTGCGGAAGGCCGCCCAGGCCGGATTCCAGGGAGCGTGACGACATGAGCCTGAGGCTGCCCAGGCGCCAGTACGCCGATCTCTTCGGCCCCACCGTGGGCGACCGGGTGCGGCTGGCCGACACCGAGCTCCTCATCGAGATCGAGCGCGACTTCACCGTCTACGGCGACGAGATCAAGTTCGGGGGCGGCAAGGTGATTCGCGACGGCATGGGCCAGTCCGCCCGCGCCACCGCGGGCGAGGGCGTGCTCGACCTCGTCATCACCAACGCCGTCGTGCTCGACCACTGGGGCGTCGTCAAGGGCGATATCGGCGTGCGCGGCGGCCGCATCGTCGGCGTGGGCAAGGCGGGGAACCCGGACATCCAGGCGGGCGTCACTCCGGGGATGATCGTGGGGGCCTCCACCGAGGTCATCGCGGGCGAAGGACGCATCGTCACCGCGGGCGGCATCGATTCGCACATCCACTTCATCTGCCCGCAGCTCGTCGAGGAGGCCCTCTCGGCGGGTATGACCACGCTCATCGGGGGCGGCACGGGCCCCGCCACCGGCACCAATGCCACGACGTGCTCGGCGGGGGCGTGGAACATCCACCGCATGCTCGAGGCGGCGGACGGCCTTCCCATCAACCTGGGCTTTCTCGGCAAGGGCAATGCCTCCCGCCCCGACCCCCTGCGCGAGCAGGTGGCGGCCGGCGCCATCGGCCTCAAGCTCCACGAGGACTGGGGCACGACCCCGGCGGCCATCGACGCCTGCCTCTCCGTGGCCGAGGAGATGGACGTGCAGGTGGCCATCCACACGGACACGCTGAACGAGGCGGGCTTCGTCGAGGATTCCATCAGGGCCTTCAAGAACCGAACCATCCACACGTATCACACGGAAGGCGCGGGCGGCGGCCACGCCCCCGACATCATCCGCGTGTGCGGCGAGGCCAACTGCCTGCCCTCGTCCACCAATCCGACCATGCCGTTCACCGTGAACACCATGGACGAGCATCTCGACATGCTCATGGTGTGTCACCACCTGAATCCCAAGATTCCCGAGGACCTCGCCTTCGCGGAGTCGCGCATCCGCGCCGAGACGATCGCGGCGGAGGACGTGCTGCACGACCTGGGCGCCATCAGCATGCTCTCCTCGGACTCGCAGGCCATGGGCCGCATCGCGGAGGTGATCACGCGCACCTGGCAGACGGCGGACAAGATGAAGCGCCAGCGTGGCGCCCTTCCGGGCGACGGGCGCCACGACAATGCCCGCGCCAAGCGATATGTCGCCAAGTACACGATCAATCCCGCCATCTCCCACGGCATCGCCCACGAGGTCGGCTCCATCGAGGCAGGCAAGCTCGCCGATCTCGTGATCTGGAAGCCCGCCTTCTTCGGGGTGAAACCGGAACTCGTGCTGAAGAGCGGCCTCATCGTCACCGCGGCCATGGGCGACCCGAATGCGTCCATCCCCACGCCCCAGCCCGTCCGCTACCGACCCATGTTCGCCTCCTATGGGGGGGCGGTGTACTCCACGTCGATGACCTTCGTGTCGAAGGCCGCGCTCGATGACGGCGTCCCCGCGCGTCTTGGCCTGCGCAAGATGGTCTCCGCGGCGAGGGGTTGCCGCGGGCTGACCAAGGCCCAGATGGTCAACAACTCGTATTGCCCGCGCATGGAAGTGGACGCGGAGACCTACGAGGTGCGCGCCGACGGCCAGCTCATGACGTGCGAGCCCGCGCGGGTGCTTCCCATGGCCCAGCGCTACTATCTCTTCTAACGTGGGCTCTTCTAGCGTGGGGCGTGTCCTTCTGTGCTGATGATCACCGAGCCACACCAGCACGTGGATGCGACCGCCCTCGCGGGCAAGCAGCGCGACACGCTCTGCCTGACCTGGGAGGAGCGGCGCTGGACGCGCAAGCGCATGACCACCACGGGCGGGAGAGAGGTCGCCCTCGCGCTGCCGACGGGGAGCCTGCTCCATCCGGGGGACATCGTGGCCGTCGAGTCGGACTGGTATCTGGAGGTCGAGGGCAGGCCCGAGCCGGTGCTCGCCGTGACGCCGAAGGACAGGAACGAGGCCATTCGCATTGCCTTCGATGTCGGCAACCGGCATTTCCCTGTCGCCATCGTGGGCGACGACCTTCTCGTGCCCGATGACACAGCGATGAGCCAGCTCCTGACCAGGCTGGGCGTGGCCTGGAAGCGTTCTGCGGCCGTCTTCGCTCCCCTCGGCGCCGGCCACTCGCACGAACACGGTCACAGCCCCACAGACGGTCATACACATGCGGTAGGGGGGCCTGGGGGAGGAGCGGCGCCGCTCCCCCCCAGTTCCAAATGAACGACCCGAGATTGCTCTCGCTGCTGCACTTCGCCGACAGCGCCTTTCCCACGGGAGGCTATGCGCACTCCTTCGGCCTCGAGACCTATTGCCAGGAGGGCCGCGTGAAAGGACGCGAGGAGCTCGAGCGCTTTCTCATGGCGCAGCTCGAAGGCGCGGTCGGGCCCTGCGACGCGACTGCGGTCGTGGGGACGCTCCGAGCTGCCGCCCGGGATGATCTCGACGCGTGCCGCGAGATCGACGCCACCCTCGAGGCCATGAAGCCCGTGAAGGAGTTCCGCGAGGGCAGCCGCCAGATGGGGCGCCAGACCCTCCGGGTGGCGGCCGCCCTCACCGGGGACCCGCGGCTCGCGACCTATTCGGCGGATGTCGACAAGGCTCTCGTGCCCGGCCATCACGCCGTCGGCTATGGCCTCACGGCCGCCGCCCTCGGCTGGGAGGCGGAGGCAGCGGCGGCCGCCTATCTCTATTCGACCACGGCGCTTCTGATCGGCGCGGCGCTGCGGCTCCTCTCCATGGGGCAGATGGAGGGGCAGCGCGTCCTGTGGGCGCTCCATCCTGTCATCGCGCGCGTGGCGAGCGAGGCGGCCGGCCGCGGCCCCCACGAGCTGTGGAGCTTCGCTCCCGGCATCGAGCTGGCCGGCATCCGGCACGCCACCCTCGACATGAGGCTCTTCCGCTCGTGAGCGCGGATCCCAGGATTCCCCGGCCGCTTCGCATCGGCATCGGCGGGCCGGTGGGCTCGGGCAAGACGGCCCTGGTCGAGTCGCTCTGCCTGCGTCTGCGCGATCGCTACGACGTGGCCGTGATCACCAACGACATCTATACGCAGGAGGACGCGCAGTTCCTGATCCGGCGGGGCGCCCTGCCGTCGGAGCGCGTGATGGGCGTGGAGACGGGCGGGTGCCCGCACACGGCCATCCGCGAGGACGCCTCCGTCAACCTCGAAGCGGCCCACCAGCTCCTCGGCCGCTTCCCGGCCCTCGAGATGCTCTTCGTGGAGAGCGGGGGAGACAACCTCGCCGCCACCTTCAGCCCGGAGCTCGTGGACGCGACCATCTATGTCATCGACGTGGCGGAAGGGGACAAGATCCCGCGCAAGGGCGGGCCCGGGATCACCCGCTCCGATCTGCTCGTCATCAACAAGATCGACCTCGCGCCCTACGTCGGCGCCGATCTCTCCGTGATGGAGCGGGACTCCAAGCGAATGCGGGGCGATCGCCCCTTTGTCTTCACCAACCTTCGCGATGGGACCGGCGCCGACCGCGTGGTGGACTGGATCCGCCGCGAGCTCCTCTTCGAGCCCTGAGGCGCCGTCGCCCCCGCGCACGGGGCGCGACGGCTTCCTCGGTCTCGCCTTCGAGCGCCGCGCGGGCCGCACGGTCCTGACGGGCCGGCGCTTCACGCTGCCCCTGCAGGCGCTCGAGCCCGTGGACCTCGACGACACGGGAGCGGCCACGCTGCTTCTCCTGAACCCGACGGGCGGCGTGCTCGGGGGCGACCATCTCGAGACGCGCGTGGAGCTCGGCCCGGGCAGCCACGTCTGTCTCTCGACCCCGAGCGCGACGCGCGTCTACCGCAGTGCGGGGGAGGCGTCCGTCCAGCGCGTGATCCTTCGCGTGGGTGAAGGCGCCCGGCTCGAGTACGTGCCCGATCATGTCATTCCCTCACCGGGGGCGCGTCTCGTCCAGAGCGTGGAGGTCGATCTGGCTCCGGGCGCCTCCACCGTGCTCTGCGACGCCTGGGCCGTCGGACGCGCCGCGCGCGGGGAGGCCTGGCGCTTCGATCTGTTCGACAGCGGCACGATCGTGCGCGACTCGGAGGGGCTGCTCTTCAAGGACCGCCTGATCCTGGGCGGCGCCCAGGGGTGGGGTGGGCTCGGCGCCGCCGAAGGCATGGCCTACATCGCCACCGTCGCCTGTCTCTCGCCAACGCATACGCGCCTCGATGACCTCGCGTCCGGTTTGGCGACATCGCTCGAAGGGAGCGGGCTCGAGGCGAGAGCGGGAGTGACCATGCTCGCCCGGGGCGGAGTGGTCGTTCGTCTCCTCGCTCACTCGGCTCCAGCGCTTCAGCGAGCCATCGATCTTGCGTGGACGGGCTGGCGGAACGGCCTCTGGAACTTGGGCCCGCTCGCCTTGCGCAAGATGTAGGCTGGCCTGCTCACTTCCCGGGCAGGCGATCGTGCGGGAGGCACGCGAGCAAATGCCAATAGACTGATTTCATTGATCGGCATGCCTGGCCCCGGCCTTGCTATTCCTTGCGACGGCGGCTGCATCGGTCGCCTCCTTTTAGAACGTCACGATTAAGAACGTCACGATCACTACGCCGGGAGGACGTGCATGCGCTGGATCAAGCCCCTTCTGCTGGTCCTGGCCATGGGCCTGGTCGCCCTGCCGGCGTCGGCCCTCGCCCAGGGTCGCGCCGACACCCTCGTTGTCGTCACCGAGGTCGGCCCGAACATGCTCGACATCCACGCGCCCGGCGCCAACCGGCCGAGCTACCAGGCGTCCTGGAACATCTACGACCGGCTCATCACCTTCGGCAACAAGACGCTGAAGGACGGCAGCAAGATGTACGACTACGCCTCGCTCAAGCCCGAGCTGGCCGAGAGCTGGCAGGTCGCGCCCGACAGCACCTCGGTCGTCTTCAAGCTGCGCAAGGACGCCAAGTTCCACGACGGCAGCCCGGTCACCGCCCATGACGTCAAGTGGTCGTACGATCGGGCGGTCACCGTGGGCGGCTTCCCCACGTTCCAGATGAAGGCGGGCTCCCTCGAGAAGCCGGATCAGTTCGAGGTCGTGGACGACTACACCTTCCGCGTCAAGCTCCTGCGCAGGGACAAGCTCACCCTCCCCGACATGGGCGTCCCCGTGGCCGTGATCATCAACTCCAAGCTCGCCAAGCAGCACGCGACGGCGCAGGACCCGTGGGCCGTCGAGTGGGTCAAGCAGAACGACGCGGGCGGCGGCGCCTACAAGATCGAGTCGTGGAAGCCGGGGCAGGAGACGGTCTACGCGCGCTTCGACGACTGGAAGTCGGGCCCGGCTCCCAAGATCCGCCGGGTGATCGTGCGCGAGATCCCCTCCGCGGGCACGCGCCGGGCCATGCTCGAGAAGGGGGACGCCGACATCTCCTTCGACCTCCCGCCCAAGGACTTCGCGGAGATCGCCAAGGAGGACAAGCTCAAGGTCACGGGCATCCCCATCGAGAACTCCCATCGCTACCTCGGCATGAACGTAGTCAAGCCGCCCTTCAGCAACCTCAAGGTCCGGCAGGCGGTGGCCCACGTCCTGCCCTACGAGAAGATCTTCTCCACGGCCTTCTTCGGCCGGGGCATCCTCCTGCCCACGCCCGTGGCCAGCAACACCTTCGGCTACGATCCCAAGCTCTACCCGTACAAGATGGGCGATCCCGCCCGGGCCAAGCAGCTCATGGCGGAGGCGGGGTATCCAAGCGGCTTCGAGACCCCGCTCTTTCTCGATGCGGGGCGGGCGACTACCGACGAACCCTCCGCGGCGCTCATCCAGGAGGCGCTGGCCCAGATCGGGATCAAGACCACCATCGAGAAGATCCCGGCCGCCAACTGGCGCGCCAACCAGGGCAAGAAGGAGATGCCGCTCTTCGTGGACCAGTTCGGGGGGTGGCTCAACTACCCCGAGTACTTCTTCTTCTGGAACTACCACGGCCAGAACGCCACCTTCAATGTCAGCTCCTACGTCAATCCGGAGATGGACAAGTGGATCGACGCGGCGCGCTTCGAGACCGACCAGAAGAAGTACGCCGACGAGGTGCGGGAGATGCAGAAGGTCGCCATGCGCGACATCCCCCGCCTCCCCTACGTCCAGCTCTACCTGGACGTGGCCATGCAGAAGAGCGTCACGGGCTACCAGTACTGGTTCCACATCCAGCTGGACTTCCGCCAGCTGGCCAAGAGCTGAGCGGGACGGAGGCGGGAGCGGCCCGGCCCGCCCGGTTTCGTCGACGCCCCGAGTCGTGACAGCGTGAGCGCGCGTCGCCCATTCCTGCGCCTGATGGCGCGCCGCCTCGGCGCGGCCGCCCCCGGCCTCGTCGGCGTGGTGGTGGTGACCTTCTTCCTCATGCGGGCGCTCCCCGGCGATCCCGCCGCCTACTTCGCCGGCAATGCCGCGAGCAAGGAAGCGATCGAGCAGGTCCGCGCCAAGCTCGGCCTCGACAAGAGCCTGCCCGAGCAGTTCGTGGTCTACGTCCGGGATCTCGCGCGCGGCGATCTGGGCCAGTCCGTCACCACGGGCCAGCCCGTCCGCGCCGAGATGCTGGCGCGCCTCCCCGCCTCCCTCGAGCTGACCTTGACTGCGCTCCTCCTCGCCGTCGCCATCGCCCTGCCCGCGGGCGTGCTCGCGGCCACGCGGCCGGGCTCGCTGGTGGACCAGGCGGTGCGCGTGCTCACCACGGCCGGCGTCTCCCTGCCGACCTTCTTCACGGGCCTTCTCCTCGTCTACGTCTTCTACTACCTGCTCGGGTGGGCGCCGTCGCCCACGGGCCGGCTGGACTCGCTCTTCCCGACGCCCCCCACGCTCACGGGCTTCTATCTGGCGGACTCGCTGCTCGCGCGCGATCTCGAGATCTTCCGCGCCTGCCTCAGACAGCTCGCCCTTCCCGCGGTAACCATGGCCCTCTTCGTGATGGCCCCCCTCGCGCGGATGACGCGCGCCTCCATGCTGGGGGTCCTCGGGAGCGATTTCATCCGCACCGCCCGCGCGAGCGGACTCGCGGGCGGGACCGTGCTCTGGACCTACGCCTTTCGCAACGCCATGCTGCCCGTGGTCACCACCCTCGGCATGATCTTCTCCTTCATGCTGGGGGCCAACGTCCTCGTCGAGAAGGTCTTCGCGTGGCCGGGCATCGGGTCGTTCGCCCTCGAGGCGCTCCTCGCCTCCGACTACGCCCCCGTGCAGGGGTTCATCCTGACCATGGCCACCCTCTACGTGCTGCTCAATCTCGGCATCGACATCCTGTACGGGCTCATCGATCCGAGGGTGAGGATCGAGGCGTGACCACGGCGGCTCTTCGGCACGCGCGCTACGTGGTGACGGAGAACCCCGTCACCCTCGTGGCCTTTTCCATGCTGCTCGGGCTTCTCGTCCTGGCCCTCCTCGGCCCCGTCGTGGCGCCCTACGATCCGCTCAAGAGCGACACCGCGAACACGCTCAAGCCGCCCTCGGCTCGGCATTGGTTCGGCACGGACCAGCTCGGCCGCGACATGTTGAGCCGGGTCATGGTCGCCACGCGGCTCGACATGGCCATCGCCTTCTCGGCGGTCGCCCTGTCCTTCGCCGTGGGCAGCCTGGCCGGCGCCTGCGCGGGAGTCTTCGGAGGCTGGACGGAGCGCGTCGTGTCGCGCATCAGCGACACGATCATGGCCTTCCCGCTCTTCGTCCTCGCCATGGGCATCGTGGCGGCCCTGGGCAATTCCGTGTTCAACGTCATCCTGGCCACGGCCATCATCAACCTGCCCTTCTACGCCCGCATGGCGCGCGCCGAGGCCAACGTCAGGCGGGAGGCCGGCTTCGTGGAGGCGGCGCGGCTCTCCGGCAACAGCACGATGCGCGTGCTCGCCATGCACATCTATCCGAACTGCCTACCGCCCATGATGGTCCAGGCCTCGCTCAATCTCGGCTGGGCGATGCTGAACGCGGCGGGCCTCGCGTTCATCGGCCTGGGGGTGAGGCCGCCCACGCCGGAGTGGGGCATCCTGGTCGCCGAGGGCGCCTCGTTCATCCTCTCGGGCGAATGGTGGATCGCGCTGTTTCCGGGACTCGCCCTCATGTCCGCCGTGTTCTGCTTCAACCTGATGGGCGACGGGCTCCGCGACATCATGGATCCTCGGAGGCGGACGTGAGGCGGGACGCGGGGCCGCTGCTGTCCGTGGAAGACCTGTCGGTGGAGTTCCGCACGCGTGACGGCGTGGTCAAGGCCCTGGACCGCGTGGGCTTCGAGATCCGCCGGGGCGAGACGGTGGGCGTGGTAGGGGAGAGCGGGTCGGGGAAGTCGGTGACGGCCTTGTCCCTCATGCGCATCCTCGACCCCGCCGCGCGGATCACGCAGGGGAGGGCGACCTTCGGCGGGCTCGACCTGATCGCGGCCAGCGAGCGGGAGCTCGGGCTCCGGCGCGGGCGCGACCTCGCGATGATCTTCCAGAACCCTCGCACGGCGCTGAATCCCATTCGCCAGGTCGGCCGGCAGATCGGCGACGTGCTCCTCCGCCACGCGGGGGTGCCACGAGCCCGGGTGCGCGCCCGCGCCGTGCAGCTCCTCGCCCAGGTGCAGATTCCGGATCCCGAGCGCCGGTACTGGGCCTATCCCTTCGAGCTCTCGGGAGGCATGTGCCAGCGCGTGATGATCGCCCTCGCGCTCGCCTGCGGCCCCGCGCTCCTCATCGCCGACGAGCCCACCACCGGCCTCGACGTGACGACCCAGGCCGCCATCATGGATCTCATCGACGAGCTGGCCCGGGAGAGCGACATGGCGACCATGCTCATCACCCACGATCTCGGCCTCGCCGCGGAGCACTGCGAGCGCATCGTGGTCATGCACGCGGGCCACGTCGTCGAGTGCGCGCCCACCGCGGAGCTCTTCGAGAATCCGCGCCACCCGTACACGGCGAAGCTCATCGCGGCCACTCCGCGCCCCGGGGCCTCGCTCGACGAGCTTGCGGCCATTCCGGGCGGGCTGCCGGATCTCCGAGGCGACCTGCCCTCCTGCCGCTACCGCGCGCGCTGCGAGCGCTATGCGCCGCTCTGCGATGGCCCCTTGCCGCGCAGCGAGCCGGTGCCCGGCCACCTCGTAGCGTGCTGGAAGCCTTTTTGAGTATTTCGAGCCGAGACGCTGCCGACGAGCCGCAGGCGAGGAGAGCGGCGAGGCGAGTGCTGGAGGGATCGACGCTCCTCGAGGTCGCGAGCGTCGGCAAGCGATTTCCGGTCTCCGTCAGGGGCGCGCCGCGCGGGGCGGAGCATTTTCTCCACGCCGTGGACGACGTGTCGTTCTCGATCGGCCGGGGCGAGTGCGTGGGGCTCGTGGGCGAATCCGGGTGCGGCAAGTCCACGCTGGTCAAGCTGATCACCCGGTTGCTCGATGCGACGGACGGCCGCATCTGGTTCGACGGGCACGATATCGGCGCGGTGCCCGCGGCGCACTTCGCCAGGGTGACGCAGCGGGCGCAGATCCAGATGGTCTTTCAGGACCCGACGGACAGCCTCAACCCGCGCTTCACGGCCTTCGACACGATCGCCGATCCCGTCCGGCGCCTCGGCGGCCATTCAGGGTCGGAGGCGGTGGCCCTCCGGGTGCGCGAGGTCGCCGACCTGGTCGGGCTGCCCCAGGAGCTGCTGCGCCGCTACCCGCACCAGCTCTCGGGCGG
>DASQAK010000119.1:0-6805 GCA_035635755.1 Candidatus Methylomirabilota bacterium
AGTTAAGAAGTTCGAGCTGAACGCCGGCCGGGGCCGAAGGCCCAGGTCGGTGTGAGGCGAGCGCTGAGTTAAGAAGTTCGAGCTGAACGCCGGCCGGGGCCGAAGGCCCAGGTCGGTGTGAGGCGAGCGCTGAGTTAAGAAGTTCGAGCTGAACGCCGGCCGGGGCCGAAGGCCCAGGTCGGTGTGAGGCGAGCGCTGAGTCCTGAGTTAGAGCCCCTGACCTACGGCCCCGGGGTGAGGGGACCGTGGGAAATGACGATGATCCGAACGTCGGTGAGCGCGCGCTCCGGGCCGTGCACGACGCCGCCGGGAACGCAGAAGTAGTCGCCCGGACCGTAGACGATCGGCCCGACCTGAAACTGCCCTTCCAGCACGAGCACCTCGACGGTCCCGTCGTGCACGCTCTCCAGCACCTCCCAGCCCTCGGTGTAGCGGACGGCGATGGTCCGGCCCTTGGTGTCCGGGTCCTTGTTGAGGAGGAGGCTCCAGGCGCCCGCCCGGTCGGGGAAGACCTGCCGCCAGTCACCGTCCTTGGTGCTCTTCTTCGCGATCGCGCCTCTCATGGCTCTTATCCTTTCGGCACTTCTCTCGGCAGGTGACCCCAGACGATCCAGTGCCGGTCGCTGGCCATCTCGCACACGAGCCCGCCCAGGCCCCGCGAGCGGATGTGGCCGCGCACCTCGCGCAGGGTGAAGGCCGCGCAGAGGGAGTTGAAGAAGTCCCGCTTGAGGATGTCCGGCTCGTGACCCGAGTACTTCTGAACGAGCTCCCACGCCCGCTCGGGTGATTCCGGCCGCAAGAGGTCCATGACGAGCACGATGCCACGTGGTCGGCCGAGCCGCACCACTTCGTTCCAGAACAGGTAAGGATCAGGGAGGTGATGGACGAGGCTGTTGGACACGACGGCGTCGAAGCTCTGGAGCCCGAGGGGGAGCATGGGCAGCCGCAGGCAGAGAGGACGGACCCGGTCGCCCACCTCCGCTTCCTCGACGGCCTGCTGGGCGAGGGCGATCATCGGCTCCGATCCGTCCACGGCCGTGATCATGAAGGAGGGCAGGGCGCGGGCAAAGCGCACCGGGATATCCGCGGGCCCGCAGCCGAGATCGACCATGGCGCCCGAGGTGATCTTCGGGAAGGAGCTCCGGAAGCGGTCCACGAAGCCCTGGTTGACCTGGGCGAAGTTCGCACGCGCATACGCATCGGCCTGCTCCTTGTCGACCATGAGCTCGGGCTCGAGAATGCGGTCCATCGCTATTGCCCTCGCACGCTGGGCGAGCAGGCGACGGGAAAGGTGAGAACGAACCGGTCGGCGGGATAGGCTCGCCCAGCCTCGAAGCAGCCGTCCGTAGCCTCGAGCGGATCTTCGGTGCCCGTGAGATCGCCGTCCGAGTGCGAGCTGCAGGCGAAAGTACAGACCTCGAGGTGGACATGAGGGGCGTTGAAGGTGCCGCCGCTCGTTCCGACCATGCCGATCTGCTCCCCGCGGGTCACGCTCTGTCCCCTCCGCACGGCGACGCCCTGCAAGTGACAGTACGCGGTCCAACGCTTGAAGCGGCGATGCTCGAGGAGAACGCCGAGTCCACACCCCATGGGCCATTCAATGATACGGCTCACCGTGCCGTCGGCCGCTGCAAGAACGGGCGAGCCCACCGGGCCCCCGAAGTCGACGCCGGCATGCGGGAGCCGCCTCGGCCGATTGTCGGCGCCATGAAGGGAGCGATAGGGGGAAAGGATGACCGGCGCGCCCAGATTCTGGGCAACGACGGCAACGGGAGCGCTGAGCAAGCCCAAGCAGAGTCCCGTGGCCAGCACTCGCGCCCTCATCCTACTGAGGCTTGATCCCCATCAGCTTCACGCTCCCGCCGACTGACTGAATCAGGTCGATCAGGGTCGCATCCGAGTGCTGGGTCAAGAGGACGCAGCCGGCCCCCAGGATGATCCCGGTCCCGCTCGTCTGGGCGATGGCGTCCTGGGCCTCGGCCTGGGCGTCCGGACCCGTGCCGTCCTTGAGCGTGCTCCACTGGTTGAGGCCGCCCTGCACCGCCCCGGGAACCATGTCCTTGCCCTCGGAGAGAGAAGGGCCGGCGCGACGGTCGTCCCAGTTCCACACGTCCGCGGGCAGGGCGGCCAGACGATCGAACATCAGCCGCTCGCCGTGACAGTGGAGCACGGTCAGCCGCGAGCCCTCGCGCACCGCCTCGAGGATGCGCCGGTCATGCGGCTCGCCGAAGCGCGCGTACTCGTCCTCCGTGTGGAAGGCGTGGCTCGCCGCCTGCACGGAATAGAAGATGCCCTCGGCACCTTCGCGGAAGCAGGCTTCCATGAAGGCGAGAATGGTCTCGGTGATGGCGGTGAGGGCGTCCTCGACGAGGTGGGTGTTCTCCTTGAGGTCGTAGTTGAGCCGGTCGCCCGAGAGCTTGCGCGCCAGGGAGAGCGGGCTGAACACCGTCGGCACCACCGAGCAGTCGGCCCGGCGATCCACCACGCAACGGATGACGGACTCGACGTGCGAGGCCCAGCCCGTGGACTCCATGGGCACCGGTCGGATCTTCTTCCAATCATCGGGCGCGTTGACGGCGTGGCTCGCGCACGGGCGATGGCCGTCGGGCGCCGGCTCCTCGCTCTCCACACAGCCCCAGTCTTCCACCGCATAGCCGCCGGCCGGCGTCACCTTGAGGAAGTCCGAGCCGTAGCGCTCGTGGAAGCGCAGGGTGGACTGGGACAGGGCGGCCGGCGAGCGGTCCACCGCGGGGAAGTGACGCCAGAACGCATAGGGCGTTCGGTCCGTGGGCTCGCGCTTGATGGCGGCGAGCACGCGCTCTCGCTTGGTCATGGCCTCTTTCCTCTTAGTCCTCGCCTCATCGTGGGACTTTTCAGCTCTCGCCTCGCCACGCCTGCGGGATCATGTCAGCACTCGCCTCGCGGCTCCGCCGCTCAGCTCGAACGTCGGGCGACGCTTCGGCTCGAACGTCAATCTCCGATCTCGATGAAGCCTTTGCTCACGGCAGGACGGCCGTTCTCCGTCAGGACCTGGAAGGCGATCACGCGGCTCGCTCTCCCCGTCGTCTCGCCCAGGCCCTGCACCGTGATCGCCGAGGGCAGGCGCACCATGCCGGTGAAGCGGCACGCGATGCGGCGCACCCGCGGGGCGGCCTCGGCCGGCTCGCGCCGCAGCAGGCGCGAGACGGCGAGGGCGAGGGTGGCGGTTCCGTGGAGGATGATATCAGGCAACCCGGCGCCGATGGCGACGGCGCGATCGGTGTGGATGGGATTCCAGATGCGCGCGCACTCCGTGTAGACGTGGGCGATACCGGCGCTCAGGGGGACGGAGGTGGACCACCCCTCCACGGTCTCCGAAGATTCGTTCTCCGTCGGCTCGCTTCCTTGCGGACGGGCGGGGGCGGAGGCTGGGTCGACGGAGACGCCGCGATAGATGCTGCCGTACTCGGTGGTGGTCACCGGCTGGCCGCGTTGGTCGACCGTCTCGAAGCGCGTGACCTGGTAGGCGCCGGGGCTTCGCGGCTCGATGAGGCTCACGGTCGCGGTCGTCTCCAGCCGATCGCCCGCCTTCACGGGCCGGTGAATGACGAGGTCGTGTGTGGCGTGCACGCTTCGCGCGGCAATGCTCTCCGAGGTCAGCTTGGCCCGCAGCTCCACCGCCGCCGGCCACTCGTAGCACACGGGGAAGAGGGGGTGCGCCACGAGGCCCTCGGGCCGCGTGGTGTCGAAGTACTCGGGCGCCGTCTCCTCGAGCGCGGCGGCATAGGCCATGAGCCAGCGCGCGTCGATGTCGTGAACGTACGGTCCCGCCGTGCCGCCCACCAGGCTCGCGGAGAGGGTCAATTCAGCCCTCGCCTCATCATGCTCCTCGCCTGCGGGATCATTTCAGCTCTCGCCTCGCGGCTCCGCCGCTCAGCTCGAAGAGCGGGCCGTGCTTCGGCTCGAAAATCAATTCAGCCCTCGCCTCATCATGCTCCTCGCGGCTCGTCGGCAATGCTTCGGCTCGAAAATCAATTCAGCCCTCGAAAATCATCGCGGGAAGTTCATGCAGTCCACGAAGATGTCCTGGAAATCGGGATGGGCGGCCAGCGAGACGTGCTCGATGCTCCGCGCGATGCGCTCGGCCCGATGCCGCTCGGGCTCGGAGAGGAGGGCCATCTGCGCGCCCAGCGCCGCGGCGTTGCCGACGTAGCGGATCTTCGACTCGGCGAGGGCGGGAATGAGCCCGATGCGGAGCGCGCTCCGGATCGAGAGATAGTTGCCGAAGCCCCCCGCGAGCATGAGCTCGGCCACCTTGTCGTCGGGGACGCCGGCCACGTGCTGGAGCATGGCCGCTCCCGAGGCGATGGCGCCCTTGCACAGCTGCACCTGGCGGATGTCGTCCTGGGTGAGCTGGATCTCCTGCGGGGCGCCCACCTCTCCGGGGCGCGCGAGGATGACCATTCGCTCCTCTCCGCGCTTCGTCACCCGCGCGCGCAGGGATGTCGGGAGACGATCGAGGTGGTCGAGGTCGATGAGCCCCGTCCAGTCGATGACGCCGGTGTCCAGGAGAACGGCGATGGCGTCGATCAGCCCCGAGCCGCAGATGCCCTGCGCGGCCGCCTCTCCGATGGTGTGGAGGACGAGATCGCCGCCCGCGAGGGCCACGCGGTCGATGGCGCCCATGGCCGCGCGCATGCCGTGGCGAATCTGCGCGCCCTCGAGAGCCGGTCCGGCGGGCGCCGAGCAGGCCCAGAGATGATCGCGCGAGCCCAGGAGCACCTCGCCGTTGGTGCCGATGTCGACCGCGATGCGGATCTCCGACGTCTCGTCCATGCGCGTGGCGAGGGCCACGGCGACCGCGTCGGCGCCCACGAAGCCCGCCACGATGGGCAGGAAGCAGACGCGGGCCTCGGGGTTGACCTTGAGGAAGAGCTCCCGGGCGGAGAGGACGAGCGGATGCCGCATCACCGGCGCGTAGGGGGCGAGGCCGAGATGGGAGGGATCGATGCCCAGGAGCATGTGGTGCATGCACGTGTTGCCGACGATGGTGACCTTGTAGATCCACTTGGCGGGCACGCCCGAGTCCCGCACGAGCGATTCCACGTGCTGGTTGAGGAGCCCGATGATGCGCGTCTGGAGCTTGCGCAGGTTGCCCGCGTCGAACTGGGCGAAGGCGATCCGCGACATGAGATCGCCGCCGAACACGGCCTGGGGGTTGAGGCTCGACACGGAGGCCATCTGCTCGCCCGACTCGAGCTCGAGCAAGGTCGAGACAACGCTCGTGGTGCCGATGTCGATGGCGAGGCCGAACTTGTGCAGGAGCGTGTCGCCGGCCTCGATCGAGAGGATGCGGGAGCCGAAGGTCGCCACCGTGACCTCGCCGCCATGCGCCCGGAGGGCCGCGGGCAGCGTCTTAAGCGCTTCGGGGGCGCAGTCCTCCGGTGTTCCGCCCACGGCCTCGAGCACCGCCTCGAGATCGGACGTCTGGTGATGCTCCTCGGCGGGGAGCGTGACGCGGACCACGGCCTTGCCGATGCCCGCCTCGATGCGCACGGGCACGGGCGCGCCGTCGGGCCGTTCGCCCCCGAGGATCTGGAAGGTGCGGTCGTCCACGGGAGGTGAGACCTGTACCGTGACCGCATCGCTGACACGGCACTGGCAGGAGAGGCGATAGCCCTCCCGGACGAGCGCGTCGCCGAGCTGCACTTCGTCCATGATGGTGGGGGGCGGGATGGCGCCCGCCACGAGCTTGACGCGGCACGATGTGCAGCGACCGCGACCGCCGCACGTCGCCTCGATGTCCACGCCGGCGGCGTGGGCCGCCTTGAGGATGCTCGATCCCGCCTCGACGTCGAGCGTCCGCCCCGCCGGCAGGAGGGTGAGCGCCACCGTCGTCATACGACCGAAGATACCACTTCCCGCTTGACTTCCCGGAGGGCTTTGCCGATAGTGGCCGCACCCGATGAACCCCAGGTCGCGTCCGGCCGGCGGGTGACCAGGGAGACCCGGTGCTCACCTACACGATCCAGCGATTCCTCTGGCTGATCCCGACGATTCTCGCCATGGCGCTGGTGACTTTCCTCGTCATGCACGCCACGCCGGGGAGCCCCCTCGATCCCGTCGCCGAAGGCGCCAACCCGCTCTCCCCCGAGGCGCAGAAGAACTTGGCGGAGGCCTACGGCCTCGACAAGCCCCTCTGGGAACAATTCGGCATCTTCATCGGCAAATCGCTCCGGGGCGATTTCGGACAATCCTTCGTCTACAAGACGCGGACAGTGAGCGAGATCCTCGTCGAGACCTTCCCCATCTCGCTCTTCCTCGGCGCCATGGCCCTGGCCATCGCCATCGCCGGCGGCGTCACCCTCGGCATCCTGGCCGCCGTCTATCAGAACCGCTCGTGGGACTATGTCTGCGTGAGCCTCGCCACCCTCGGAGTCAGCCTCCCCAACTTCGTCCTCGCCGTCTTCCTGATCGTCCTCTTCTCGTTCGTCATCCCGCTCTTTCCCACGGGGGGGTGGGGATCGCCGCGGGACTGGGTGCTCCCCGCCGTCACCCTGGCCCTGGGGCCTCTCGGCATCATCGCGCGCTTCACGCGCTCGAGCATGGTCGAGGTCATCCGGTCCGATTACATCCGCACCGCCCGCGCCAAGGGCCTCGCCGAGCAGCCCATCGTGCTCAAGCACGTGCTCAAGAACGCCTTGATCCCGGTGGTGACCTTGCTCGGCCCCATGTTCGCCGCGGTGGGCACGGGATCCTTCTTCGTGGAATCCATCTTCCGCGTGCCCGGCATGGGGCGCTTCTTCGTGCAATCCATGACGGGGCG
>DASQAK010000120.1:0-3779 GCA_035635755.1 Candidatus Methylomirabilota bacterium
GGCATGCTCACCCAGGCCGGCCATGAGCTCACGGACGTCGCCGGGTCGGCGGAGTGCCTCATCGTCAACACCTGCGCCTTCATCGACCGGGCCCGCGAGGAGTCGGTCAATACCATCCTCGAGCTCGCGCGCGTCAAGGAGGCGGGTCGGGCGCGCGCCCTCATCGTCACCGGCTGTCTGACCCAGCGCTACGGCGGCGAGATCCTGACGGAGATCCCCGAGGTCAACGCCATCCTAGGCACCTCCGAGCTGCAAAGAATAGTAGAGCTCGTGAACCAGGCGGAAGGGCGACAGGACTGGGTGACGAGCGCCCCGCCCGGCTATCTCTACGATGCCCGGACGCCGAGGCTGCTCACCGGTCGCGTGCCCTACGCCTACGTGAAGATCGCCGAGGGCTGTGACATGGGCTGCACCTTCTGCGCCATCCCTCAGTTTCGCGGGGCCCATCGCAGCCGCCCGCTCCAGGACGTGGTGGCCGAGGTCGAGGGTCTCGCGCGCCAGGGCATCCAGGAGGCCATCCTCGTCTCGCAGGACACTCTCGCCTACGGGCGCGAGATTCCCGGCAACGGTGATATCGGCGACCTCATCCTCGCCCTCTCCGACACGCGCATGCCCTGGATCCGCCCCATGTACCTCCACCCCGCGCACGTCAACGACCGCCTGGTGGACAAGTGGCGGCGCGCTCGCGTGGTGCCGTATCTCGACATGCCGGTGCAGCATGGCGACGACGAGGTCCTGCGCGCCATGCGCCGGGCCGTGACCGCGCGGCGGATGAAGGACGTCGTGGCCCAGTTCCGCGCGGCCATCCCGGACCTCGCCATCCGAACCACTGTGCTCGTGGGCTTCCCGGGTGAGACGGAGGCCGCCTTCGACAATCTCCTGGGCTTCGTGGAGGACGTGGGCTTCGATCGCCTGGGCGTGTTCACGTACTCCGTCGAGGAGGGGACGCCGGCGGCGGGCATGCCGGGGCAGATCACCCCCGAGGTCATGGCGGAGCGCGCTCAGCAGGTGCAGGAGCTTCAGGACCGGCTCGCCTGGCCGCGACAGAAGGCCCTCTTCGGGACGCGGCAGACGGTCCTCGTGGATGGCCCGAGCGCCGATTCCGCCTTCCCCTTCGAGGGGCGCACGGCCGGGCAGGCCCCGGAGATCGACGGCGTCGTCTATCTGCGTGATCCTCATCTCAGCCCCGGACGCTTTGCTGATGTCCGCATCGTCGAGGTGGACGGCTACGAGCTCGTCGGAGAATAGGCGATAGGCCTGACCGACCGCCTGGCCTTCGCGATAGCCAGCGGCGGGGGCGCCGGGTACTCTCCCGTGGCGCCCGGCACTGCCGGCAGTCTTGTCGCCGCCGTTGCGCTCTGGTTCATCCCCTTCTCGCGCCTGTGGTTCCTGGCCGTCCTCGTGATCATCACCCTGCTGGGCATCTGGGCTGCTCAGCGAGTGGAGACGGTGACCGGCCACAAGGACCCCGGGGTCATCGTGATCGACGAGTTCGCCGGGATGATGCTCTCCGTGATGTTCCTGCCCCGTACCCTGGGGGTCTTCATCTCGGCCTTCCTGCTCTTCCGCCTCTTCGACATCTGGAAGCCTTTTCCCGCGCGCGAGAGTCAGGCCCTGCGCGGCGGCTTCGGCGTCATGGTCGACGACCTGATCGCCGGCGCCTACACGCTCGTCCTCCTGATGGGCGCCCGGCAGCTCTTCGGAGTCCCCCGCTGAGCTCGGCATGGCTGCTCACGGTCAGCGACGGGGCCGCGGATGATACGGCGGCCCGGACGGTGGCGCGCGTCCTCGCCGCCGAAGGTATCCCCGTCGCCTCGCGTCAGGTGGTCGAGGAGGTCGAGTCGGCGATCGAGCCCGCCCTCCGGGGCGCCCTCGAGGCGGGCGGGCTGCTCGTCGTCCTCGCTCAGCCGGGCGGCTCCGCCGGCGAGCTCGTGCCCAGGCTGGTCGCGCGACTCACCGGAGCCCGGCTGGTCCTCAACGAGCGCCGGCTGACTCTGCTCGAGGCCGCCTTCGCCCAGCGCGGGCAGGCGATGCCACGTCGGCTCGACCGGCTGGCGCTGCTGCCCAAGGGCGCCGAGCTCGTGCCGTCGGCTCCCGATGGCTGGGATGGCTGGTCTCTCGCCCGGAAGACCGGGAGCCTCGTGGTCCTGCCTCTGGGCTCTCCCCATCTGGAGCTCTTGATGGGGAATTTTCTCAAGCCGCTCGCGTCTCTCTCGGCCGACGGCGTGGTCGTGCAGCGCGTGCTCCTGACCACAGGGCTCGGCCCGGCCGAGGCCGAGGAGCGTCTCGGCTCGTGGCTCGGCAAGGACGGCGAAGTCTCCGTCTCCTGCGTGTCCGTCGAGGGCGATGTCCATGTCCGGCTGGTCGCGCGCGGCTCCACGCGGGCTCTGGCCGAGGCCGCGCTGGGGCCTGTGGAAGGCGAGGTGCGGGTGGTTCTCGGTCTCGACTGCTATGGCCAGGACGACGAGGGCCTCGAGGCCGTGGTCGGCCGGCTGCTGAAGGATCGGGGCCTGACGGTGTCGGTGGCCGAATCGTGCACCGGCGGGCTCGTCGGTCATCGCCTGACCAACATCGCGGGATCCTCGGCGTGGGTGGAGCGCGGGGTGATCGTCTACTCGAACCGCGCGAAGGAAGAACTGCTCGGCGTGCCCGAGGCGCTCCTGCGGGCCCATGGCGCGGTGAGCGCCCCCGTGGCCGAGGCCATGGTCACCGGCATCTGCCGGATCTCCGGATCGCCGTGCGGTCTCTCCGTGACCGGCATCGCCGGCCCCGACGGAGGCAGCGCCGAGAAACCCGTGGGCACCGTCTACATCGCGTGCGCCGCGCCCGAGGGAGTGGAGGTCAAGCGGCATCGATTCACGGGCGGACGGATCGCCATCAAGTGGCAGTCTTCCCAGGCCGCCCTCGACATGCTGCGCCGGCGGCTGCTGGGCTGATGCCGCGGGCCTTCGTCGGCATCTTCCTCTCCGAGCAGACGCGGCGGGCCGTCTCCGCCGAGATGGACAGGCTCCGCCCGCTCTCCCGTGTGGTCGCCTGGGTGGCGCCTAACAACCTGCACGTGACGCTCCGGTTCCTGGGCGATCAGACCGAAGAGCAGCTCGCCGAGATCGTGCCCGCCCTCGAGGAGGCCGTCCTGGGCATCGCGCCCTTCACCATGGGACTCCGCGGGCTGGGCGCCTTTCCGGGCCTCGAGCATCCGCGCACGCTCTGGGTCGGCATCGCCGAGGGTAGCCCCGAGGTGCGCGAGCTCCAGTCGCGCGTGGTGCGGGCGCTCGAGACCCGCGGGTTCCCGCTCGAAACGCGGGCCTGGCAGGCCCATGTCACCATCGGCCGCATCGTGGACGAGCGCCGCTCCCGGCGGGAGGGGATGGCCGAGACCCGCGCCAGCCTGGTCCGGGGAGCCACCCTGGGCTTCGGGACGATGACCGTGGAGGCCATTTCTCTCATGCGCAGCGACCTCTTTTCCTCGGGTGCGCGCTACACGGGCATCGCGGCCGTGCCCTTCAGGCCCCAGTAGGGGCCCTGTGGATGCTCCGTATCCCATGAAGGACATTGACAACGCCGGCGGGTGGGTCAGGATGGGTGCGTGAAGTCCGTTTGTTTTGACTTTGAAGCGGGGCGAATTCTAGAATGATTGAACTGCTTGTCGAATCGGGCGTTTGCGCGCCTCCGGAGGATCATCCATGGCAGAAGTAGCGAAGAGCGATCGCAGGCAGGCCCTCGACCTGGCCATCGCGTCCATAGACCGCCAGTTCGGCAAGGGCGCCATCATGCGACTG
>DASQAK010000121.1:0-3495 GCA_035635755.1 Candidatus Methylomirabilota bacterium
GCCCGGGTGCCCCTTGGCGAGGTCGGCGGCGTGCGCGGCGATCTTGTACGCGATGACGCCGTCCTTGACGTCCTGCTTGTCGGGCAGCCCCAGGTGCTCCTTGGGCGTGACGTAGCAGAGCATGGCCGTACCGTACCAGCCGATCATGGCCGCCCCGATGGCCGAGGTGATGTGGTCGTAGCCCGGCGCGATGTCCGTGACGAGCGGGCCGAGCGTGTAGAAAGGGGCCTCGTCGCACCACTCCTGCTGCTTCTCGACGTTCATCTGCAGCTGGTCCATCGGGACGTGCCCCGGACCTTCCACCATGACCTGCACGTCGAATTCCCAGGCCCGCAACGTGAGCTCGCCCAGCGTGCGCAGCTCGGCGAACTGGGCGGCGTCGGAGGCGTCGGCCAGGCCCTGCGTCTTCGCGTACTCGCGGACTTCCTGCGTGATCTTCATCGAGCAGAAGTGCGGGCCGCACATGGAGCAGAAGTGCGCGACTTTGGCGCCCTCGGCGGGCAGGGTCTCGTCGTGGAAGGAGCGCGCGGTCTCGGGATCCAGGGACAGGTTGAACTGGTCCTCCCAGCGGAACTCGAAGCGGGCGCGCGAGAGGGCGTCGTCCCACTCGCGGGCGCCCGCATGGCCCTTGGCGATGTCGGCGGCATGCGCGGCGATCTTGTAGGCGATGACGCCGTCCTTGACGTCCTGCTTGTCGGGCAGGCCCAGGTGCTCCTTGGGCGTGACGTAGCAGAGCATGGCCGTGCCGTACCAGCCGATCATGGCCGCCCCGATGGCCGAGGTGATGTGGTCGTAGCCCGGCGCGATGTCCGTGGTCAGCGGCCCCAGGGTGTAGAAGGGCGCCTCGTGGCACGTCTCGAGCTGACGGTCCATGTTCTCCTTGATCAGGTGCATGGGCACGTGCCCCGGCCCCTCGATCATGACCTGGACGTCGTGCTCCCAGGCGATCTTCGTCAGCTCGCCCAGGGTGTCGAGCTCCGCGAATTGCGCCTCGTCGTTGGCGTCGGCCTGGCAGCCGGGACGGAGGCCGTCGCCCAGGGAGAAGGCGACGTCGTAGCCGGCCATGAGCTCGCACATCTCCTTGAAGTGCGTGTAGAGGAAGCTCTCCTGGTGATGGGCCAGGCACCACTTGGCCATGATCGACCCGCCGCGGGACACGATGCCCGTCACGCGCCTGGCCGTGAGGGGGATGTAGCGCAGCAGGACGCCCGCATGAATGGTGAAGTAGTCGACGCCCTGCTCAGCCTGCTCGATGAGGGTGTCGCGGTAGATCTCCCACGTCAGCTCTTCTGCCTTGCCCCCGACCTTCTCGAGGGCCTGGTAGATCGGCACGGTGCCGAGGGGCACGGGCGAGTTGCGCAGGATCCACTCGCGCGTCTCGTGGATGTTCTTGCCCGTGGAGAGATCCATGATGGTGTCGGCGCCCCACTTGGTCGCCCACGTCATCTTCTCCACCTCCTCCTCGATCGAGGAGGAGACGGCGGAGTTGCCGATGTTGGCGTTGATCTTCACCAGGAAGTTCCGGCCGATGATCATCGGCTCGGACTCGGGGTGATTGACGTTGTTGGGAATGATGGCGCGCCCGCGCGCGACCTCGGAGCGGACGTGCTCGGGCGAGCACTGCTCGCGCAAGGCCACGAACTCCATCTCCGGCGTGACGATGCCCTTGCGCGCGTAGTGCATCTGGGTCACGGTGCGGCCGGGCTTGGCCTTGAGCCCCCAGCGCCCGCCCGCCCCCGGCTCGACGTCGTCGCGCTCGAGGATCCAGTGGCGCCGCAGGGGGGGCAGCCCCTGCTTGAGATCGACCGCGTACTCCGGGTCGGTGTAAGGACCACTGGTGTCGTAGAGGCGGAGGGTCTCGCCGTTCGACAGCGTGATCGTCCGGACGGGGACGCGGATGGAAGGATTGGAGCCGGGGAGAAACGCTTTCATGGGGCCTCCCTTCGCTGGCATTACCCAGGTCAGGTTGTTAGCGGTCGGCAGCGCCCTCGCTGCCCTCTCAGCCCGGGGATCCGAGCTCCCGCGTGAGTGACTCTGCGGTGATGCTACGGCCAAAGAGAGTACTGGTCAAGCGGCCTGCAATTAGCGAGGGGAGGGGCGGACGCGGACGAGCACGCTCGTTCTCGCCTCGAGGCCCTTGCGGAGATAGCGTCCCATCCAGAGAGGGACGAGGATCCAGTACTTGCGGTGGTAGGCCGCGAGGATGGCCTTCTCGAGATCGCGCCGGTCCTCCACCAGATCCGCTCGCCCCTCGAAAGCGGGACCGTCCTTGCGGCCCACGTGGACGGTGACGCGCCCGTTCTTCGCGATGCGACGCGCCTTGAGGCTCTTGCGCTGGGTGGTGAAGTAGACGGCGTCGTCGTCCTCGTGGAGCCAGCACCAGGTGGGCACGGTGCCGGGCTTGCCCGCCTCACTATACGTCGTGAGGTAGAGGTAGCGCGCTCGGCGTAGCGCGTCGGCAAGCTCGGGTTTCACAGGGCCGTCCGGTTCGCTCTTTGAGGCTCGGCGATCACCAGACGATACCCGAGATCGGCGCTGTCCTGCCCGCGCAGCGATCCGAAGCGCTCCTCCCACCGGCCGCTGCGGAGATCGTCGGCGAGACGCGCGAGGCCCGCGTCCACGCGCGCGGACGGCAGCTGGGAGAAGCCCGACATGGCCCAGCGGACCTCGGGATCGAGATAGGCCTCGGGGCGGCGCCAGAAGGCACCCAGAAAGCCGTCGAGGCAGTCGTGGGGCACGGGAAGTGTCCGCACCTCGATGGGGCCGAGGGCGCGGGAGAATTCCTCCCGCGTTGGAAATCTCGTCAGATCGAGCTCGATGATCTCGGGCAGGTATTCGCTCGTGAGCCAGAAGCGGTCACGGCACGCGGGGTCCCAGGTGACGATGACGACCCGCCGCGCGACACGAGCAAGCTCGGTCAGCCCCCCGCGGCGGTCGCTCCAGTGATGCACGGTCAGGACGGCCAGGCTGGCGTCAAAGGACGCGGACGGGAAGGGGAGCTCCTCGGCCAGGGCCTGCACGACGGGGGCCCGCCCCGCGGGACGCTGGCGAATCATCTCGCGCGAAGGCTCGACGGCCAGCACGGGAAGGTCGGCCGGCTCGTAGGAGCCCGCGCCCGCTCCCACGTTGAGGACGCGGGCGGCGGCTCCGAGCGCGGCGCGGATGTCGCGAGCGATGCGAGGATCCGGCTGTCGCTTCGCGGCGTAGCCGGTCCCGATGGTGTCGTAGACGGCGCTCACGACGAGAGGCCTCCTGCTTCCACGCGGTGGCTCGCTTGCATCCAGACGGCCTCCATCCTACCATTGCGCCACGAGCGACGCGGCGACGGCACGTTCGCATTTTCGAACGTTCCGCGATGGCCGAGGCCGCCGTGCAGCTCCTGTCGTCCCGTGCCGCGCGTCGATCAGCCGCGCCCGGAGGATCTATGCCCCCTCATCGCCACGCATATCGTCCCGTCGTCATGGGTCGTCGCGGTGCCGTCGCCTCCGCTCATCC
>DASQAK010000122.1:0-7389 GCA_035635755.1 Candidatus Methylomirabilota bacterium
GCGGCGACCCAGGTGATGGTCGTCACGGCGTCGGAGCCATAGGCCTCGGCCGACCACACGGAGGAAAAGCCCAGCCGGTCGGCCTCCTGCACGAGGGGCATGTGGATGCGGAGCGCGGAGCCGGAATAGCCCATGTTCAAGCCGAGGCGCATGTCACCCTCCGTAAGTCCTCTTCATCGTGTCTGATCTCCGACGCCCCGCTGGAGAATTCCGTCGCGCGCGGCCCCGGGCGGGTCCATCCCATCCATGGCGAGCGAGCGCCACCCGCCCCCGGCGGAGCCGCACTCCTTCCTGTTCCAGGAGAATGCGCTGGGTGACCATGCTGCCCATGGCCGCCCGGAGGCTGATGCCGCCTCGCGCGTTCACCACGCGGTGCCACGGCACACCCGACGGCACGCTCCGGAGCGCGCGGCCCACCATCCGCGCGTGCCGCGGATACCCGAGCCAGGCCGCGATCTGGCCGTAGGTGGCCACGTGCCCCCGCGGAATATCCGAGATGATTCGCCACACGGCCCGGCGGAAGTTCATCATGTCCGTCCGGCGCCGAACTGCAGCTCGTAGAGTCGCGCGTAGAAGCCTCCCGCGGCCAGCAGCTCCGCGTGGCGGCCCGCCTCTCGCACGCGGCCGCGGTGGAGCACCAGGATCCGGTCACACGTCTGGATGGTGGAGAGCCGGTGGGCGATGGCGACGCTCGTCCGGCCCTGCACCAGCTCCTCGAGCCCCGCACGGATGAGCGCCTCGGACTCCGGGTCCACGCTCGACGTCGCCTCGTCGAGCGCGAGCACGGCAGGATTATAGATGAGGGCCCGGGCGATGGCCAGCAGCTGGCGCTGGCCCTGCGAGAGATTCTGGCCGCGCTCGTGGATCTCGTGGGCGAGTCCGTGCGGCAGCGAGGCGACCACGCGATCGGCCCGCGCCGTCTGGAGCGCGCGATCGATGGCCTCGCGCGAGGCGCCGGCCCCCCCGCCCACCACGCGCAGGTTCTCCTCGACGGTGCCCGTGAAGAGGAAGACCTCCTGCGGGACCATCCCCACGGCCCGGCGCAGGGCCGTCAGGTCCCATTCCCGCACGTCGCGCCCGCCCACCAGCACCTGCCCGCGCGTGACGTCGTAGGAGCGCGTCATCAGCCGCACGACGGTGCTCTTGCCCTCGCCCGTGGGGCCCACGAGGGCCACGCGCTCACCGGGGGCGACCTCGAAGGAGCAGTCACGCAGGACCCACTCCTCCCCCCCGTAGGCGAACCACACGTGGCGGAACTCGACGGCGGGCGCGCCCGTCTCGAAGTCGCGGGCCCCGCCGGCCGGCGGGCGCACGGATGCCTCCGCGTCGAGGAGGGCGAAGACCCGCTCCGCCGACACGGTGGCCGCCTGCATGACGGTGTACTTCGCCCCGAGGTCGCGGATGGGGAGGAAGAACCGTCCGACGTATTCGAGGAACGCCACGAGGCCGCCGAAGGTCAGCGCCCCCGTCAGCACCTGCCCGCCACCGTACCAGAGCAGAAGCGCCGCCGTCATGGACCCGAGCGCCTCCACACCCGCATAGAGGAAGGAGTCGAAGCGCGTGGACCTGAACTGGGCCCGGCGGAGCTCGCCGTTCAGCCCGCCGAAGAGCTCGGCCTCCCGCCGCTCGCGGGCGAAGAGCTGGATGATGGACATGCCCTGGAGGGACTCCTGGAGAAAGGCGTTGAGCCGGGCGAGCCTGATCCGCACGCCGCGATAGCTGTCCCGCGCCTTGAGCCGGAAGTACGCGGCGCCTACCGCGAGCAGGGGGACGAGGGCGAAGGTGACGAGAGCCAGCTCCCAGTTGAGCACGAGCATGAGCACGACGATACCGGCCAGGGTGAGGACATCCCCCACCACCGCCGCCGCCCCGCTCGCGAAAAGCTCGCTGATCGCCTCGACGTCGTTGAGGAGCCGGGTCATGAGCCGCCCCACGGGATTCCTGTCCATGAAGGCGGCGTCCTGCCTCTGGAGATGGGCGAAGAGCGCGGCGCGGAGGTCGTGCATCACGCGCTGGCCCGCGAGCTGGGTCAGATACGACACGGCGACGCGGAGCCCGTAGAGCCCGAGCAGGCAGGCGAGATAGGCGGCCGCGACCCACGTCAGCCCCACCCAGTCGCCCGGCAGGATGTAGCGGTCGATGGCGATCTTGGTCAGCCACGGCTGGAGGAGCTCGAGGGCCGCCACGAGGGGGAAGAGGGCCATCGAGAGGAAGATGACGCGCCGATGAGGCCGGGCGAAGCTCCATACCCGCCGCATCAGCCGCGGATCGTACGCCTTGCCCAGGATCTCGTCGTCGTGGTCACTCATTGGCAAGCTCTTGCTCGATCTGCTGGATGCGCCAGAGGCGGGCGTAAAGACCGCCCGCCTCGAGGAGCTCGGCATGCGCGCCTTCCTCCACCACGCGTCCCTCGTCCAGGACGACGATGCGGTCCGCCTCCTGGGCGACACGGAGTCGATGGGTCATGACGAGCGTGGTTCGCCCCGCCACCGCGCCCTGGAGCGAGCTCAGGATCTCGGCTTCCTTGCCCGCGTCCACGGAGGCGAAGACGTCGTCGAGCACGAGGACGGCGGGCGCGGGCACGAGGGAGCGGGCGAGCGCCGCGCGCTGGCGCTGTCCGCCCGACAGCGTCAGCCCGCGCTCGCCGACCACGGTCGACCAGCCTTCGGGAAAGCCCTCGATCTCCGGGGCGAGGCCGGCCGTCTCGGCGGCCCGATGAAGCCGCGCCTCGGGGGCGGTCTCGTCCCCCAGGGCGACATTGTCCCGGATGGACCGCGAGAAGAGAAACGCCTCCTGCGGGACGTACCCGATGGACGAGCGCAGGCGCTCGCGCGAGAGCGCGCGCACGTCGATGCCGCCCACGAAGACGGCGCCGGGCGGCGGCTCGTGGAGGCGGGTCACGAGGCTGCCGAGGGTGGACTTGCCGCTGCCCGTCGGACCCACCACGGCGACCATGCGGCCCTCCGGCACGGTGAAGCTCACATCCTCGAGGGCGGGCCGACGGCCTTCGTAGGCGAAGGTCAGGTGCCGGAACTCGAGGCCGCCGCGAATCGGCGCCGAGCCCGTGGCTGTCGCCTCGCCGTCGGAGGCGCCGGGGACATCGAGGATCTCGGCGATGCGGGTCATGGAGGCGAGACCCCGCTTGAGATTGGAGAGCGTCCAGCCGAGGGCGATAGTGGGCCACGCGAGGTGGGCGAGGTAGCCGCCGAAGGCCACGAAGGCGCCGAGGGTGATCCGCCCCTCGACCACCGCGCGGCCGCCCACCCAGAGCACGATGAGGCCGCCCAGCCCGGAGATGAGGCCGAGCATGGGCGAGAAGGCCGCCTGCGTCCGAGCCAAGCGCAGGCTGCGCATGAGGTATTCCGCGTTGAGCCGACCGAAGGCCTCTATCTCCCGCTCTTCCATAGTGTAGGCGCGCACCACCGTCATGCCCGTGAGATTCTCCTGCACCCGCGCGGAGAGTGCCCCCAGTTGCTCCTGCACGGCCGTGGACTCGGTCTCCACGTGGTGATTGAAGCGCCGCGCGAGCAGGACGAGCGCGGGCGAGGGCGCGAGGGCCCAGAGGGTCAGCCAGGGATCGATGGCCGACATGGCGATCAGCGTGCCCGCGAAGGTGAAAGTCGTCCCCACGAGCATCACGCCCCCGAAGCCCGCGAGCGCGCGCAGGGCGGAGACGTCATTGGTGGCGCGGGACATGAGGTCTCCCGTGCGATGAGTCTGGTAGAACGCAGGAGGCAGCGTCTCGAGGTGCGCGTAAAGGTCACGGCGGATGTCGTGCTCGACCCACTGCCCCGCTCCAAGCATGGTGAAGCGCGAGCCGAGCCTCGCCACGCCGTGCAAGAAGGCGAGCGCGAGAATGGCGGCGGCGTACACGGCCACCACCTGGGTACCCGTCCCTGCCCGCAGCGCGTCTACCGCGAGCTTGACCTGCCAGGGAATGGCGAGGGACAGGCAGGTGGCGGCGGCAAGGCAGAGAATCCCCGCCGCGTAGCGTGGAGCGTACGGACGGACATACACGAGGAAGCGTCGAGCCGGGGACACCCGGTCAGTATACCGGCGCCGGACTGGGTCATGCACCTTGCGATCCGACTCACGCCGCGCCGCCGAGCAAGCGGCACGCCACGCTTTTCCGCTTGACAGCTTTGTCAGGGTGACTCGGTGATGCGGCGGCAGCCCTCGGCAAGAGCCGGCCCAGTGGCCCGCGCGCGGCCGTCGCTGCGCAAACGAGCGGGACCGGATCAAAAACCATTCCGCGTCCGAAAATCGCTCATCCCAGACGCTCCCCGGAAGCTCGAAAACCAGGGTGTAGAGTCGCCTCATCACGAGGAGGCTCCTATGCAGATCCACGCGTCCACTGTGCTCGCCCCTCCGCATTCAACCTCGGAACTCGACCAACTCGGCGATGAGATCGCCGAGCTGTCCGCCCACCTCGACGCGGCCACCGCGCGCCTGCTCGAGCTGATCCGAGCATTCGATGCCCGCGGCGGATGGAACACGGGCTTCCGCTCCTGCGCGGCCTGGCTCTCCTGGCGAGTGGGACTCGACCTGGGCGCGGCCCGGGAGCGGGTCCGGGTCGCGCGCGCTCTCGCCACGCTGCCGCTCTTGGCCGAGGCCCTTGGCCGCGGGGAGCTGTCCTACGCCAAGGTCCGTGCCCTGACTCGCGTGGCCACGCCGGAGACGGAAGCCCGGCTGCTGGGGGTAGGGCGTGCAGGCACGGCCGCCCACGTCGAGCGGATCGTGCGCGGGTGGCGGTGCGTGGATCGGCGGGCCGAGGCGCGGGAGACGAAGCGCCGGCATACGATGCGAGCCCTGCACGTGTATCACGACGAGGACGGTATGATCGTCCTCCGAGGGCGGCTCGAGCCGGAGGTAGGGGCGCTAGTCATGCAAGCCCTGGCCGCCGCCCGGGAGAGCCTGTACCAGCGGGACCGGGAGCGGGCAAGGACGGCCACGGGCTTCGGAAACGTTTCCGCGGAAACGCCCCCGGTCTATCAGCAGCAGGCCGATGCCCTGGCCCTGCTCGCAGAGACGGCCCTCCATCACGGCCTCGATCCCGGTCCCCCGGGAGAGCGGTACCAGGTGGTGGTCCATGTCGACGCCCCGGCGCTGGCCGATCCGGAGCAGCCGGGCCAGTCTGTCCTCGAGGGGGGCACGCCCGTTTGCGCGGAGACGTCCCGACGCCTGGCCTGCGATGCGAGCCGGGTACTGATGCGCGATGACGGCAACGGCCGCCTGCTAGAGGTCGGGGCCCGGACCCGGACGATTCCCCCTGCCTTGCGGCGAGCGCTCCGCCATCGAGACCAAGGCTGCCGCTTCCCGGGGTGCGGCGTGCGCTTCACCCAAGGACATCACCTCCGCCACTGGGCGCACGGCGGGCCGACCACGCTCTCGAACCTCGCCCTCCTCTGTCGCCGGCACCATCGCGCCGTACACGAGGAGGGCTACCAGGTAGCGCGTTTACCCGACGGCACCCTCCAGTTCTGGCGGCCGAACGGCCACCCGCTGCCCGAGGTGCCGTTGCCTGCCGTGGTGCCCGGTGATCCGGTCGCGGCTCTTCGAGCGAGTCACGACGCGCAGGGCCTGCATGTCACCGCGCGGACCGCATGCGCCGGCTGGCTCGGGGAGCGACTGAATGTGGCTTGGGTGATCGACGTCCTGCACCCGCTCGCCCAGAGATCGCGACCCTGTTCGCCTGGACAGGGATTGTCGACCATCCGCCGATCAACGGCCGCCCCGGCGGCCGAGTCCACCTCCGATCCTTAGCTGGCGGCGACGTTGGTCTGCGCGCTGAGCCCTGTCTTGTGATTCGGACAGACGCCTGACATTCGATCCAGTTGTAGGCTCTCACCCTGAGGCTCTGCTCTCAGTCGCGTAACCGATAGCGGCTGAGCGGCCGGCGCTGGCAGCCCTGACGTCCACACCAGCACTCACGCCGGGCCCCTCTAGCCGTCTGTTAGCCGCCAGACCGGTACAAACCGGGTACATAGGTAACACATCTAACCGGGAACATGGGTGACACCGCATAGGCTGCTCATCGGGAGGTGAGCATGCCTTGGAAGGAGACGGCACCCATGAAAGAACGCATGCGGTTCGTCACTGACTGGGAGCGGGACCTGTACTCGATGGCGGAGCTGTGCGAGCGCTACGGGGTCAGCCGGAAGACCGGTTATAAGTGGCTCGAGCGCTACGAGCACGAAGGTCCGGAGGGGTTGCGCGAGCGGAGCCGCGCGCCGCACCATTGCCCGCATCGCATTTCGCCCGACATCGCGGCGGCGATCTGCGCCGCGCGCCGGCAGCACCCCAGCGGGGGTCCCGAGAAGCTGCTGCACTGGCTGACGCGGCGTCATCCGGCGATGGACTTGCCCGCCCCGAGCACGGCGGGGGACCTCCTCGCCCGGCGCGGCCTGGTCAAGAAGCGTCGCCGCCGGCGGCACTACACCCATCCGGGCCTCGTGCCCCCGACGACGCGGCAGCCCAATGACCTCTGGACCGCGGACTTCAAGGGCCACTTCCGGACCCGCGATGGCATCTATTGCTATCCGCTGACCGTCGCGGACCAGCACACGCGCTACCTGCTCGGCTGTCACGGCCTGCTCTCGACCAAGGGCCAGGGCGTCCGCCCCGTCTTCGATCGCCTCTTTCGCGAGTACGGGCTGCCGCGCGCCATTCGCACCGACAACGGCGTGCCCTTCGCCACCACCGGCATCCACGGCCTCTCGCAACTCAACGTGTGGTGGATCCGGCTGGGCATTCAGCATCAGCGGATCCTGCCCGCCAGTCCCCAGCAAAACGGGGCCCACGAGCGGATGCATCGGACCCTCAAGGCCGCCACGGCGCGGCCCCCGCAGGCGCCCCTGCCCGCCCAGCAACGCGCCTTCAACCGGTTTCGCGTCCTCTACAACGACGAGCGCCCGCACCAATTTCTCGGGGGCCGGACGCCCGCCGCGCTCTCCCAGCCGTCGCCCCGCCCGTACACGGGGGGCCTCCCGCCGATCGAATACCCGGGCCATTACATTCCCAAGCGGGTGACGAACGCGGGGACCATCCGGCTCCACAAGCGCCTGCTCTTCATCGCGAACTCGCTCAAGCAACACGTCCGCGGCCTCGAGGAAGTCGATGATGGGGTTTGGTCCATCTACTTCTGCCATGTTCTCCTGGCCCGCGTCGATGAACGCGACTACCTCATCCGCGCTTGAGGCGCCGCGGGCGCCGATTTCGGGGGTATCACGGTATGGCCCCGCCCATCATCGTCGCTCTACGGGGCAGCGCGCGATGCCTTATCACGCCGAATCGTCCTTCCAAAGCACTCGGGACAGCATCGACTTCACTTTCAGCAAGTGTTACCCATGTTCCCGGTTAACTCTGTCACCTATCTTCCCGGTTGCTCAG
>DASQAK010000123.1:0-30545 GCA_035635755.1 Candidatus Methylomirabilota bacterium
CAGGTCGAAGTGGGCGTGCCGGATCTTCTCGAGGGCGGCCACGCCGTTCTCCGCGCTGTCGACGTCGTAGCCTTCCACGTTGAGCGTGTCTATGATGAGTCGAATGACGAGGGGATCATCGTCGACGACGAGGATTCGAGCGGGAGCACCCGGCTCGGGAGGAGGCGCTTGGTTTCTGGGCATCGCGTGTGTCTCGACCTGTTGGAGGAGCAAGGGACGGGCCAGCTCTTCCAAGCCATGAAATCCGGCACTTACCCGTGGATCGGAAATCGAGTTCCCCTCAAATTGTCAGTGCCCACGCCGAAACAAGGAGATCAACGAATGCATCGCGAACACACGGCGGCGCTGACCCTCGTGCTCGGCCTCGCCGGAGTGCTTTCTCTCTCGGCCTGCGCCCACCCGGAGCCCATGAGCCTGCGGGGTGATCATGAGGTCGAAGGCCGGATCGTGGATGTGAGAGGCGAGCGCATGCGGCTGAACAACGGAATGGAGCTTCTGATTCCTCAGGACGTGGCGAGGTGGTCGCAGCTCGCGCTCGGATCCGTGGTCCGTGTCCACTACGAAGAGAGAGATGGTCAGAAGGTCGCCACGTCCATGGTCTTCATGGAGGGGGCCGAAGGCCGACACGGCTTGTAGCGGCGCCGAAGGGCGGCTCCTCCGCTATCCCTGGCCGGGCAACGTCCGCGGGCTGGCCAATAGCGTCGAGCATCGCCCACGGGGCTCTTTACCCGTCCCGGCTCACCTTTCCCCGGTCCCGGGCTTCCAGGGGCGTGTGATCAGCCGGGCCCCGCGATGCCAGGTGACATAGGCCCAGGCCCACTCGAAGAGCACGAGGAATCTGTTGCGGAAGCCGATGAGAAACATGATGTGCACGAAGAGCCAGGCGAGCCACGCGATGAGCCCCGACAGCTTGACCGGGCCGACCACGGCGACGGCCGCCGCTCTCCCGATGGTCGCCATGGTCCCCTTGTCTCGATAGCGGAAGGCCTGGGTCGGGAGGCCCGAGAGCCTCCTCAGCACATTCGCCGCCGTCGCGCGCCCCTCCTGGATGGCCACCGGAGCGAGGCCGGGCAGCGGCCGGCCCTCCTGCGTGAGCGCGCACATGTCGCCGATGGCGAAAGCCTCCGGGTGCCCGGGAATCGAGAGATCGGGGGCGACGAGGACGCGTCCGGAGCGATCCAGGGGCACTCCGAGAGAGCGCGCGAGGGGAGTGGCGGCAACGCCGGCCGCCCAGAGCACGGTGCGGGCACGGATCTGCTCGCCGCCGATCCACACCGCGTCCGGGGTGATTCGAGTGACGACGGCGTGGGTACGAACCTCG
The DNA here is from genome assembly GCA_035635755.1 of Candidatus Methylomirabilota bacterium. Classification (GTDB taxonomy): domain Bacteria; phylum Methylomirabilota; class Methylomirabilia; order Rokubacteriales; family CSP1-6; genus AR37. Next base: position 1,322 of record DASQAK010000123.1, read on the forward strand.
ACTCCGATCTTCTGGAGGGCCCCCGCCGCCCGCTGAGAGAGCGTCTCGGGGAAGGCGCTCAGGACGCGCGGACCACCCTCGACCAGGATGATGCGCGCCTTGGTCGGATCGATGAGCCGAAAGTCGCGAGCGATGGTTTCGCGGGAGATCTCCGCGAGCGCGCCCGCCAGCTCGACGCCCGTGGGGCCGCCCCCGATCACGACGAAGGAGAGAAGGGCCCCCTGCTCCGCGCCGTCCTCCTCGCGCTCGGCCGCCTCATAGGCCAGGAGCACGCGGCGCCGGATCTCCAGGGCGTCCTCGAGCGTCTTGAGGCCAGGCGCGAGCGTCTCCCACTCGCCGTGACCGAAGTAGGAGTGACTCGCCCCCGCGGCGAGGATGAGCGCGTCGTAGCTCATGCCTCCTCGGTCCAGATCGAGGCGCCGGGCGGCCAGGTCCACCTTCTCGACGTCGGCGAGGAGCACCGTGACGTTGGTCGCGCGGCGCAGGATCGACCGGAGCGGGGTGGCGATGTCGGCGGGGTTCAACGCCGCGGTGGCGACCTGGTACAGGAGCGGCTGGAAGAGGTGATGGTTCCGCCGGTCGAGCAGCGTCACCCGCATGGGACGGCCGGCCAGGGCCCGCGCGGCATGGAGTCCGCCAAAGCCACCTCCCACGATCACCACGTGCGGACCCGTGGTCGCTCCCGGCATGCGGACATGGTGTGGGCCGGACGCTCGGGCTGTCAATCTCCGCGCACCGCGCGGCCTGCATGGTGTATCTAATGGTCCCGTCATGATCCTCCCGGACCGCCGCGTCTACCGCCATGCGCTGCCCACGCGGCTCGGCCACTGGCTGACCGCCCTCTGCCTCCTCGTCCTCGTGATGAGCGGACTGCAGATCTTCAATGCCCACCCCTCGCTCTACTGGGGTGAGCGGTCGGATCCCGACCGGGCGCTGCTCAGATTGAAGGCGGTGGAGAACTCCGAGGGTGAAACCCGGGGCATCACGGAGATCCTCGGTCGCGAGTTTGACACGACGGGAATGCTGGGGGCCTCGCGCCGCCGCGGGCCCGACCTCGAGGAGCGCGGGTTTCCATGGTGGGCGACCTTACCGGGCGATCAATGGCTGGCCATGGGACGGCGCTGGCATTTCTTCTTCGCCTGGATCTTCGTCCTGAACGGGCTCGGCTTCGGCCTCTGGGCGCTCGCGCGCGGACACCTGGCCCACGATCTCTGGCCCTCGGGGACTGACCTGCGGGGGATCGCGCGATCGCTCGTCGATCATCTGCGCTTCCGCCATCCCACGGGAATGGCGGCGAGCCGCTACAACGTGCTCCAGAAGCTTTCGTATCTGGGCGTCATCTTCGGGCTCGCGCCGCTCATCGTGGCCTCGGGCCTCGCCATGTCGCCCGCGATGGACGCGACCGTTCCGTGGCTGCCCAGCCTCTTCGGAGGTCGCCAGGCGGCGCGCACGGTTCACTTCGTGGCGTGTTTCGCCTTCGTGGGCTTTGTCGCCGGGCATCTCTTCATGGTGGTGGTCACCGGGCTCTGGAACAATGTTCGCTCCATGGTCACGGGGTGGTACCGGGTCCACTCCGAGGGAGTCGTCGATGACACCACCTAGGCGCGTCAGCCGGCGCCAGTTCGGGATCCGGGGACTCCAGCTCCTCGGTGTCTCGCTCCTCACGGGCTGCGATGCTCTGAGTCAGAGCAGCTGGTTCGCGGGCCTGCTGGAGCGCGCCGAGGGACTGACGCGCGCGGTGCAGAAGGCGATCACGCCCCGCCTGGCCCTCGCCCGCGAGTTCGCCGAGGCGGACCGCTCGCGCGTCTTTCCCGGCAACGGAACGGTTGACCCGTCGGAGCCGGACTATCAAGCCCTGACGGGCACGGGCTTCTCGGCCTACCGGCTCGAGATCGGTGGGCTCGTCGAGAGGCCGGCGAGCTTCTCGCTGGCCGAGCTCCGGAGCCTGCCCTCGCGGACCCAGATCACGCGGCACGACTGCGTCGAGGGGTGGAGCGCCATCGCCAAGTGGAAGGGCGTGCGGCTGGCCGCGCTCCTGGAGCGGGTGGGCGTCAAGCCGGGAGCGCGCTACGTCGTCGTGCACTGCTTCGACGCGCTCCGAGAGGGCGGCGAGAAGTATTACGAGAGCCTGGACCTCGGGGATGCCCTCCACGAGCAGACCATCCTCGCCTACGACATGAACGACCACGCGCTGCCCGTCACGAACGGCGCGCCGCTTCGCCTCCGCGTCGAGCGTCAGCTCGGCTACAAGGCCGCGAAGTACGTACGCCGCGTCGAGCTCGTCGAGCGCTTCGACACCATCGGCCAGGGCAAGGGCGGCTACTGGGAAGATCGCGGCTACGAGTGGTGGGCTGGTATCTAGCCTGCAGGCGGCTGAAAAGGGCCCATCTGCTTTGTTGGCGAGGGCGGCGGCACCCGCTCAACGTACGTGGCAGTTCGAGCTGAGGGGCGCAGCCACGAGGCGAGGGCTGAGTGAGAACCACGCCTCGGGGTGCCGCCGCCCTCGCCGCCTCGCATCTGGACCCTTTTGAGCCGCCTGCGAGGTTTTGGGACAGCTACAGTGCTGAGGCGATGGCTTTGCCCAGATCGGAGGTCGAGGCGTTGCCGCCGATGTCGGGGGTGCGGGGGGCGTCGGAGCCGGACTCCAGCACGTGCTCGATGGCCTTGACGATGGCCGCGCCCGCATCCGGCTCCCCGAGATGCTCGAGCATCATCGCGCCCGACCAGATCTGCCCGATGGGGTTGGCGATCGCCCGTCCCGAGATGTCCGGGGCCGAGCCGTGCACGGGCTCGAAGAGGGAAGGGAAGACGCGCTCGGGGTTGATGTTGCCCGAGGGGGCGATGCCGATGGTGCCGGCCGTGGCGGGCCCGAGGTCGGACAGGATGTCGCCGAAGAGATTCGAGGCGACGATCACGTCGAAGCGCTGAGGGTTGAGCACCATCTGGATGGTCAGGCCGTCGATGTGGTACTGGGCGGTCTTCACCTGCGGATACTGCTTGCCCATGGCCGCGAAGCGCTCGTCCCAGTACGGCATGGTGATGGAGATGCCGTTGGACTTGGTCGCGGAAGTGACGTGCCGCCTGACCCGCTTGACCGCCAGCTCGAAGGCGAACCGCATGATCCGATCGACGCCCTTCCGCGTGAAGCACGACTGCTGCGTCACGAACTCGCGGTCGGTGCCCTCGAACATCCGGCCCCCCACCGAGGAGTACTCGCCTTCCGTGTTCTCGCGGATCACGTAGTAGTCGATGTCGCCCGGCTTGCGACCGGCCAGGGGGCAGGGGATGCCGGGCATGAGCTTCACGGGTCGGAGGTTGACGTACTGGTCGAAGTCGCGGCGGAACTTGATGAGCGAGCTCCACAGCGAGACGTGGTCCGGCACCTGGGCGGGCCAGCCCGTGGCACCGAAGTAGATGGCGTCGTGGCCGCCCACGAGATCCTTCCAGTTCTCCGGCATCCACTCGCCGCTCTTGACGAGGCGGTCGCAGTTCCAGTCGAAGTGGTCGAGGGTGAGGGTGAAGCCGAACTTCCGCGCGGCGGCGTCGAGAACGCGCACGCCCTCGGGCATGACCTCTTTTCCGATGCCGTCACCGGGGATGACCGCGACGCGATATGTGCTCATGTGCGGGGAGCATAGCCGTCCGCGCGCGGCTTTGCAAGGCACGGGAGCCGACGATGAACCGCGGTCGGGCGATGGGGATGACAGCGGCGGGTGAGGAGTCCGAGGATGCTGTCAAGGGAATGGCCGCGCCCCGCGTGGCGACGAGGGGCGCGGCCATCTTGGACCGGCACTAGCCTGGAGCGACTCCGGCTACAACGCTCAGGCCACGCGGCCCATGTGCTTCGACTTCATCTCAGCCATCTGGGTGCCCGCGCGCTCGAGGCGGTTCTCGTCCCAGAATTTGCCGATCTTCGGGAAGATGGTGCCTTCCTCTTCCTGGATGTGGTGCTCGAGGGCGCCATGCACTTCCTTCACCTTGCCGAGCCAGGTCGGCTCTTCGGGCCGGAGCTGGCGGATGGTCTCGAGGAGGCCGCCCACCTTCTCCACCTCGGCCTGATGCTGCTGCCTCCACTGCGCGAGCCCCTTGTCCTTCGACGCGGCGTCGCGGGCGAGCGGCTCGTAGAGGCAGGTGTCCTCGATCTCCTCGTGGAGCTTCAGCTCCGGCGCGAGCTCCTGCCAGAGCCCGCCCCGCTGCGTCGGTGAGGCCCGGAGAACCTTGTCGAACGCCGCCTTGGCCTTCTGGTGCTCCTGCTTCAAGAACTGGATGGCATTCACGGAATAGCCTCCTCTGATTGGTGTCGGTGACAGTGCCGCGGACCGAAAGAAACGGTGCCGGCCGGCCGGCGGGACGATGTAGGGCGGCGATGTCTCCGAGGCGGAGAGCTCCGCGAGGCGGCGCTGGAGCTTCCGGATTCTCCGCTCAAGCTGAATCTGCTGGGCGAAGGCGCTGATCGAGGCGGCCACGATGCCCACGAAGGCTGAGAGCAGGATGATGAGCGAGACGGGCAGCTCCACCGTGCGCCAGCTCAGGAAGTGCACCGCGACCAGGTCGGGGTTTTGCACTGCGAAGATCGCTGCTCCCACGCCGAGAATCGCGACCAGCAGATACACGAAGACCATATAGTCCTCCCGCCAAAGGGTTAGCCAGCCCGTGCCCATCGCCGAGTGCTGCATCGCATGTGCCAGCGGTGCGTGAGCGGACAGTCTGCGCTTTCTGGCCGAAAAGCCTCGCACCCTGGAAAAAACGCGCACGAAGCGCAGGCGGTGGTCAGTCGGGTCTTCCTGGTCGGGCAGGAAGAAAGTACCAGTCCGCCCGTCGAGCTCGCTGGATGAGGTCCGCCGCCAGATGTCGGCCAAGTAGCGGTATAGTGCGGGGCAGCCGGCAGCCGGCGGAGTCACGTGTGTATCCCAACACCCCAGGGAGGCGACCGTGGACCTGCAACGCCCCGTACCCCAACCCATCACCCCTGAGGCCAGACCCTACTGGGACGGCGCCAGGGAAGGAAAGCTCATGCTGCCGAAATGCCAGACGTGCGGGAAGGCATTCTTCTATCCGCGCGTGATGTGTCCGTTCTGCTCCTCCCGCGACATCGCCTGGATCCAGGCGAGCGGCCGCGGCACGCTCTACTCTTTCGAGATCGCCCACCAGATCCTGAACAAGGCCTTCAAGGTGAAGCCGCCCGTCATCCTGGCCATGGTCGAGCTGGAGGAAGGCCCACGGCTCATGACCAACCTGGTCAACGTCGCGCCGGACCCGAAGGCGATCACGTGTGACATGCCCGTCGAGGTGGTCTTCGAGAAGCTCACGGACGAGATCAGCCTGCCCATGTTCCAGCCCGCGGGAGGCGCGCGATGACCGACCTCGCCCGGATGCGAGAGCTCGCCGGCTCCACCTGTATCGTCGGTGTGGACGAGAGCGACGAGCTCGGCACGCTGCCGCACAAGAGCCAGCTGAGCCTGCACGTGGAGGCCGTCCACAATGCCGTGCGGGACGCCGGCCTCAAGGTCTCCGACGTCGACGGCGTCTTCACGGCCGGCCAGCACTCGCCCGCCACCATCGCCGAGGCCGTGGGCGTGACCCCGCGCTACGTCGACGGCACCACGGTCGGCGGCTGCTCCTTCATCATCATGGTTGGCCACGCCGTGGTTGCCCTGCACCACGGCCTCTGCGACGTGGCGGTGATCTCGCACGGGGAATCGGGCCGCTCGGGCGTGGGCGTGACCCCGCGGCGGGACACCGCGCTGCCCGGGCAGTTCGAGACGCCGTACGGCTTCGGGGGCGCCCCGACCATGTTCGGCCTCATCACCACGCGCCACATGCACGAGTACGGGACGACCCTGGAGCAATGGGCGCAGGTGGCGGTGTCCACGCGCAAGTGGGCCGCCCTCAATCCCAAGGCCAAGAACCGCGAGCCGATCACGGTGCAGGACGTGCTCGATTCCCGCCCGGTGGTCTGGCCCTTCAATGTCCTGAACATCTGTCTCGTCACCGACGCGGGGGGCGCCGTGGTCATGACGCGGGCCGACCGCGCGAAGAACTGCGCGAAGAAGCCCGTGTATGTCCGGGGCGCGGGCGAGGGCGTCGAGCACGTGATGCTGACCCAGATGCGGAGCCTATCGACCAGCGAGGCCACGCGGCTCTCCGGCGAGAAGGCCTTCGCCATGGCCGGCGTCAAGCCCGGCGACTTCGAGCACGTCATGCTCTACGACGCCTTCACCTCGGGGCCCCCGATCATGCTGGAGTCGCTCGGTCTCTGCAAGCCGGGCGAAGGGGTGCACTTCTTCGAGGAAGGACGATCCACCCCGGGCGGCAAGCTTCCCATCAACACCAACGGCGGGGGACTCTCGTACACGCACTCGGGCATGTACGGGATCTTTCCCATCATCGAGTCCGTGCGGCAGCTTCGCGGCGAATGCGGGGCGCGCCAGGTGCCGAACGTCAAGCTGGGCCTGGTGAACGGCATGGGCGGTATGCTCTCGGCGGCGGGCACCCTGGTGCTGTCCACCCAGCCGAAATGATCCACCATCCACGTTCGACACGAGTGAGGGAATGGCCATGCATAGCGGCGACATGAGAGCGCGACTTCTCCGAGTCCTCCTGGCCGGCATCCTCGTGATGATGGGCGGGCTGGTCGGCTCCGCCGCCGCGGATGAGACCTGCCAGTCGCCCTTCCTGCCCAAGGTCACGGGACAGGAGGACTACATCTACGTGTGGACGCTCGGCATCAAGGGCGTGGCCGATGGCAACGACAGCATGGTTACGGTGGACGCCAATCCCAAGTCGGCGAGCTACGGCAAGATCATCCACCGGGCGTCCGTGCCCGGCCGCCACGAGGCCCATCACGCGGGCTTCACGGATGACCGGCGCTTCCTGTGGGCGGGCGGCCTCGACACGAGCCAGATCTTCATCTTCGACGTGGGATCGAACCCCGCCCAGCCGCGGCTCGTGAAGAAGATTTCCACCTTCGTCAAGGACACGGGTGGCCTCGTCGGCCCTCACACCTTCTACGCGCTCCCCGGGCGCATGCTCATCTCGGCCCTCTCCAATGCCCAGGACAGCTCGGGGCGTACGGGGCTCGCCGAGTACAGCAATGACGGCAAGTTCATCCGCACCATCTGGATGCCCAAGGAAGCGCCCTACGGCTACGACGTGCGGGTCAACGTCAATCTCAATCGAATGCTGACATCGTCGTTCAGCGGCAAGAAGAACTACATGCGGCCGTTCGGCGACCTCGTCAAGGACGCGGAGGCCATGAAGCAGTTCGGGAGCTCGGTGATCGTGTGGGACTTCCATGCCCGGAAGCCGCTCCAGATCCTGAGCGTGCCGGGCGCCCCCCTCGAGCTGCGCTGGGCCCTCCTGCCCAACCATCACTATGCCTTCACCTCCACGGCGCTCACGGGCAAGCTGGTGCTCATCCACCAGCAGGCGGACGGCACCTGGGCGGCTAAGAACATCGCCGACATCGGCGACACCATTCCCGTGGACATCAGCATCGCCCCCGACGACAGCAAGGTCTACGTCAATACCTTCATGGACGGCACGCTCAAGGTGTACGACGTGTCGAACCCCTTCGAGGGCAAGCTCATCGAGACGGTGAAGCTCGGGGAGATGGCCAACATGGTGTCGTCGTCCTGGGACGGCACCCGCATCTACGCGACCAACTCGCTGCTCTCGCAGTGGGACAAGCCGGGCGACTACTGGCTCAAGGCCTATGCCTGGGAAGGGGGCAAGCTGGTCCCGAAATTCACCACCGACTTCAATCCCGCGGGCCGGGCCCACATCATGAACTTCGGGAGCAAGGTCTTCGGCCCGAAGGCCGCGGCTCCGGCTTCCCCTGCCGTGCGGGTGAGCGCGTATGCCGCGCCTCGCTGACGGCGACCCTGCGCGGAGCGGGGATCGCTGATCCATGCGGAGCGTCTGGGCCGTCTTCGGCCTCCTGGCCTGGGTGGGGGGCGGGCTGATCGTCCCGCCTCCTGTCCGCGCTCACGAGGCGGCGAGCCTGGAGGAGGAGTTCGTCAAGGGCGTCTTCTCGCCGGCCTTCACGCCGCCCGCCGCGGGAAGCTATGAGCTTCCCGCGGTCAAGCGCGTGCCGGGCGTGATCCTGAAGGATCTCACCGGGCGCTCCGCGAGCACGCGCCAGGTGACGGCGGGCAAGGTCGCCGTCGTCAGCTTCATCTACACGGCCTGTCCGGAGCGCCTCGGGTGCCCCCTGGCCAGTCTCGCCCTCCAGGATCTCCAGGCCAAGCTCAAGGAGGAGGGTCTGGGGCGGCACGCCATCCTCCTCTCGATCAGCTTCGACCCGGAGCGCGACACGCCGGCCCAGCTCGCCAAGTACGCGCGCATCTACGGCGCCGATCCCAAGCTCTGGCGCTTCATGACCGCCTCGTCCGAGCGCGTCCTGGATCACGCGCTCGAGGGCTACGGCCAGGATCGCGCGCCCGTCTACGATGAGCGGGGCCGGTTCACCGGCCGCTACCGTCACGTCCTCAAGGTCTTCCTGCTCGACCCCGCCGGGTACATCCGGAACGTCTACAGCGCGGGTTTTCTCGTTCCCGATCTCGTGCTCAATGACATCAAGACCATTCTGGGCGAGGGCGCGCCGCGCGAGGTGGTCGAGCGCTAGAAGGGTTCAGGGAGCGGGAGCGCGCCAGTGGGCCAGCCAGAGGCCGAGGGCAACGCAGGCAAGGCCGACGGCGGACACACCGGAGATCGCTTCTCCCAGGAAGAGGGCGCCGAGCCCGGCGGCGGTGATGGGGCTGAGGGCGAGAAAGACCGTGACCTGGGTCGCGGGAGCGTGGCCGAGGGCCCACAGCCAGAGGTAGTAGCCCACGCCGCTGCTCAGGCCGATGAAGACGATGGCGAGCCAGCCGCCCGGCGTGAAGCGGGGCGGGGAAGCGAAGAAGCCCTCCCCGGCCGCCAGGATGGCGAGAAAGCCTACCGAGGCGAGCATGGCGAAGGCGCTGACGGGCAGCGCCGGGTACTTGCGGAGATAGGGTCGGTAGAGGACGCTGCAGACGGCCCCGCTCAGGGCGCTCGCGAAGACGGCCAGCTCTCCCACCCACTCCTGCGCGCCCCCGCCTTGCAGGGCTTTCTCCCCGAGGGCGACGCCGACTCCCGCGATGGTCAGGAGCACGCCGAGGATCTTCGGCAAGGTCAGCCGCTCGTGGCCGAGGGCGGCCGCCAGCACCATGGTCAGGAGGGGAAAGGTCGCGAAGATCAGCGCGGCCCGGGCCGAGGGGATGAAGCGCAGGCCGTAGTTCAATAGGGCAATCAGGATCCCGAACTGCGTGATTCCGAGGAGCGCGATGGGCAGGACGTCCCGTCGCGCGAAGCGCACGGGCCCCGCGGAGAGCCACACCACGGGCAGCAGGCAGCAGAACCCGATCACATAGCGTAGAAGGGCGAGCGAGGTCGGGCCCGTCTGGTCCACCACGACGCGCGTGGCGACCATGGCGGAGCCGACCTGGACGCCGGTGGCGGCCGCCGCGGCCGCGGCCAGGAAGCGGGCCATCAGGGCCTCAGGTCCCCATCACAGCTTCAGATCCCACGTCTCGCCGACCAGATCGTGTCCGAAGCTCCGGTGGCGCTCCTGGCGGACGAGGCGAAAGCCCGCTTCCTTGTAGATGCGCCGCGCGGCCCGCAGCACGCTGTTCGTCCAGAGCGTGATCTTCCCGTAGCCGGTCTGTCCCGCGAAGCGCACGCACTCGTCTACCAAGCGCGCGCCGATCCCGAGCCCGCGCGCCTTGGGCTCCACGAGCATGAGGCGGAGCTTGGCCACCGTGGCCGACTGCTTGACCACGAAGACGGAGCCGACGGGCTCGCCGTCCTTCTCGGCGATCCAGCACCGCTCTTTCCGGGGATCGTATTGCTCGATGAACTTCTTCACGATGCCCGCCACGAGCGCCTCGAAGGTCTCGTCCCATCCGTACTCCTGCGCATACAGCGCGCCGTGCCGGCTCACCACCCAGCCCATGTCGCCGGGGCGATGGGGACGGAGCAGGTACGGCACCTTCTTCTCGGGCTGCGCGCCCAGCACGCCTTCGATGGCGTGCATGGAGTCGACGAGCCGGATCTGATCCCGGGCGCGCAGGGCGCGCAGCATGGACCCGATCTCCTCCCGCGAGCGCGTATTGAGAGGCGCGAAGGCGGCCTGACCGCGGGCGGTCAGGAAGAGATGGCTCTGCCGCCCATCCGCCCTGGAGGGAGTGCGCTTGAGGAACGCGCGCTTCTCGAAGAGACGGAGGATGCGGCTCAGGTAGCCCGGATCCAGCCCCAGCTCCCGCCCGAGCTCGGTGGCGGTGGGTCGCTCGCGATGCGCGAGCTCGTAGAGCACGCGCACCTGGCTCAGCGAGAACTGGCTCTTGAGGTAGCTCTCCTGGAGGAGGCCGATCTGGCGGGTGTAGAAGCGGTTGAAGCGCCGCACGGCGGCCACGCGCTGGTCGAAGTCGCTCTCGGCCATGGTCACCCCCTGAGGAGACGGTCCGACAGGTAGGTGACATGGTCACATAGATGCTTGACCTAGTCAACTAACGGAGAGGAGGCTCCTCTCGCAGGTTTGAGCAACCTGCTAGGGGCGGCTCCGGCTGATCAGGCTGATGACGGCGACGAACAGCGCCGATCCGATGATCGACCAGATGATGGGGAAGGATTTGCCGCTGATGGTGACCGTGAAGAGCTCCGGGAGATGAAGGGTTCTCGCGAGCCAGGTTCCGATGAGGGCCCCGATGAACCCGAGGGCGATCGAGACGAGGCACCCCCCGCGGGAGCCGCCGCCGATGGCCTGACCGAGCGATCCGCAGATCCCGGCGATCACGAGCAGCAGGAGGAACTCGAGCAAGGTCATCGCGCACTACCTCCACGTGTCCCACGAGTGAGCCGCATGGGTCAGGAGCCGACGGGGATGGGCAGGTCGAAGAGGGGCGCGTACTGTTGGGCCCCGAAGACGTCGCGCTCCCCCGGGCTGCCGCTCGGGCGCTCCCGCCGGATGGTGAACTTGATGGCGAGGGCGGGGTCGTACTCGACGAAGGCGGTGAGCCGCTCGCGGGGGACCGCGTAGAGCCGGGCCACCGTCTCGGCCGTCAGGGCCCCGCTCCGCTTCACGAGCTCGTAGCTCTCGCGATCCGGGAAGATGATGTCGAAGGTGATCTGGTCCACCCCCGCGTTCTTGCTCCGGATGGTCTTGGCCAGCTCGACGAGCGGCTTCGTGGTCATCCGCCCACCACCTCCGTCTTGATGGTGACGAGCTCGAGGGGGTCCGCGAGGGGCAGAACGTGGTTCACCGTCCACTCGTAGCCAGCCTTCCCGCGCAGCACCTCGTCCATCATGAGGGCCGCCGTCCCCGCCGTTCCCTTGACCTCGGGCAGCCGGGCGTAGAAGAGGTTGCGGGTGCCGAGGGCGCAGACGACCTCGGCGTCCTCGAAGCGGGGCGCGATCGCCTCCACCACGAGGCAGAGCTCGTGAGCCGGGAAGGCTCGCCGCGGCTCCCACGGGCCCATGACCCCGTCGCGCCCGTAGACATGGTAGTAGAGCTGGTATCGCTCGCCCGGCGGGCCCCAGCGCTCCTCCACCTTGGAGCGTGCCCAGGCGATCACCGCGTCGATGTGGCGGATCGTGTACGGATCGCGGATCCCCGCGATGGCCACGGCGCGCTCGCCGACCTTCCCGGCACCCTCGAGCTTGATGCGGTAGACGGGATCGCGGCGGAACGCGAACCCGGTCACCCGGGTCGTCCGCTCATCGACCTGCTCGTACCGGCAGTGGGTCATGTCGAGCGCGCCACCCGCCACGTGCTCGAAGAAGGGATCTGCCCGCTCGTACATGGCGTGGCTCGCCACCGAGGCGACGGTGCAGCGCTGCCCCGGGTGCATGGCGGTGACGGAGACGGCGTCGCGCGTCACCGTGCCGATGATGCTCTCCTTGCCCATGAAGGGCTCGGCCGCGAAAGAGGCGCACTCGAGCACCTTGCCCAGGTAGTACGCGGCAGCCTCGGGAAAGCCCGCGCGGATGGCGGGCGCCGCGAAGATGCAGGAGTCGCTGGAGCGGCCGGCGATGACGACCTCCGCGCCCTCGTCGAGCGCGCGGATGATGGGCGCCACGCCCATCACGGCCACGAGCCGGTCGGTGCGGGCCAGCGTCTCCTTCGTGAGCGGTGGCCGCCCGTCGAGCCCGTCGATCGGCACGCCGTCCTCGAGACGACGCGCCACCTCCTCGCGGCTGACCTGGGAGCAGATGGTGGAGAGCTTGAACGGGGCGAGCCGATGGCGTCGCGCCAGCTCCCGAATGATGTCCGCATACTGATTCACGCCACGATCCGTGCCCGTGTCGGAAGCGGAGCCCACGATCATGGGCACGCCAAGCCGCCGCGCGGCCAGGAGCATGAGCTCCAGGTCGTGCCGCTGCCACTCCTCGGGACTGCAGTGCTCATCGGATCCGAGAGGCTGGGGGCCGATATCGCAGCTCCCGGAATCCGCCACGATGGCATCGGGCCGTCGCCCCACGCCGATCTCGAAGCTGCCGCGCTCGATGGGGGTGAATCCCAGATGTCCTGTCGGCGAGAGGATGCTGAGGGGATCAGTCATGACCGCGGCCTCTCGCTACGCCTCGGGCGTCCGGCCGGAGCGGAGGGGAAGCCGGAAGAGGCGACGGAGGGCGATGAGCGTGAAGAAGAACCTGATCCGCAGCCTCGTCATCCAGGAAGGACGCCAGTTTCCCGCCAGCACTGAGAGAATGGCACTGAAGACGCCCAGCCGCGACGCGGGCCGGAACCACAGGTCACGGAAGTAAGGGTCGTAGAAGCCGACGGCAAAGCGCCGGAAGTGATGATAGCGCCGGCGCAGGAGCCTCTCGCACTGGGCGAAGCGATGCCGCGCGGGGTCGCCCGTGCGCAGCGCGGCGTCGATGGCCTCGGCAGCCTCCAGCCCTCCCTGCATCGCGAGGAGCACGCCCGTCGAGAAGATCGGGTCGAGAAACGCCGCCGCGTCCCCGACGGCGACCCACCGGTCTCCGGTCAGGCGTGTGCCGAGATACGAGTAGTCCGCGTCGAAGCGCGCGGGGGACACGCGCCGGGCCTGCTCGAGGAGAGGGGCCAGGCCCGCGGTGCCGGCGAGGTAATGGGCGAGGCTGTCCTCGGGACTGGCCTTGGACTCGCGCCGGTGGACCGACTGGGGGATCACGGCCCCCACGCTTATGACGGTGTCCGAGATCGGGATGAGCCAGATCCAGCCCATGTCGGCGCGAGTGAACATGCGGATGTCGCCCGCGCGCCGTCCCTCGGCCCGGGGGATGCCCTCGTACTGCGCATGGACGGCGATGTTGCGCAGGAGGGGGTCGAATTCGTGGCGACCGAGCTTCTTCGTGAGGAAGCCGGCCCTCCCTGACGCGTCCACGACGAAGCCCGCGCGCACGGCCTGTTCGATGCCTTCGGGTCCGGCGATGCGCAGCACGACCCCGTCGGCCTCGAAGGCCGCGTCGAGGGCGCGGTGCCCCTCGAGCACCTTGACCCCGGACCGCTCGGAGTGGCGCAAGAGGATCTCGTCGAAGGTCGCCCGCGGCACCTGGAAGGTCTGGGGGGACGGCGTCTCCACGGCGAACTGGAAGTCCGCGTATCGCTCGGTGGCGCCGTCGACCGTGCGGAAGCTCGCCCCCCATTTCTTCACGAAGCCCGCCTCGGCGATCGCGTCGTGAACACCCAGGGCGCGGAAGACCTCGTTGCTCCAGGGAAGCTGGGATTCGCCGATGTGGAAGCGAGGGAACCTGTCCCGCTCGAGGAGCAGGACAGTGCGCCCGCGCCGGGCCAGAGCCGTCGCGGCGGACGAGCCACCCGGCCCGCCCCCGATCACCGCCACGTCGAAATCCCAGGCGGACGCCATGCTAGGAGCCGCCGCCCGGTTTCGAATCGTCCGCGAGGTGGGCCAGGGGAGATACCACTGTCAGCCCGCCGTCGAGCACGATGGTCTGGCCTGTGAGAAAGCTCGCCCCGTCGGAGACGATCCACGCCGGGCAGATCGGATAGCGGATGCCGAAGAGACCACAGAGCGCCGTGTGAAGCGGGCTCTTCGCAAGCGTGGCCATGTCGCGTCCCTTTCCTGTGGCGGACTCCTTGACCGCGGGCCACCGCGGCCGGGGCGCTAGCAGTCTAACGCGTTACTGGCTCGTCGAGGAGGGCTGGTTCGGGGGAGTGCCGTCGAGCACCTGGCGCACCGACCGCGCGAGCGTCTCGGGCGAGAAGGGCTTGGCCAGGAAAGCAAGCTCCTGGTCCAGGATGCCGTGCTGGCTGAGGGCATCGTCCGTGTAGCCGGAGACGTACAGGACGCGCGTGCCCGGGCGGATGGCGAGCAGCCGCTCGGCGAGCCGCCGGCCATTCATGCCCGGCATCACGACGTCCGTGACCATGAGGTCGATGCGACCGCGCTCCGCTCCCGCGATGCGAAGAGCCTCCTCGCCGTCGCGCGCTTCGAGGACGGTGTATCCGTACCTGGCGAGGCTCTCGCGGGCGACGGCGCGGACATCCTCCTCGTCTTCCACGAGGAGCACCCTCTCCGTGCCCCGCAGCGAACGAAGCGACGGCCGGGGCAGGGAGGGCGCCTCCGAGACCGCCTCCACGCGGGGAAGGTAGATGCTGAGGGTGCTGCCGGAGCCCACGACGCTCTCCACGGAGATGTGCCCGGAGTGCTGCTTGACGATCCCGTAGACGGTCGACAGGCCCAGCCCGGTGCCTTTGCCCACCTCCTTGGTGGTGAAGAAGGGCTCGAAGGCCTGGGCCTGGACCTCCGCGCTCATGCCCGTGCCCTCGTCACGGACCACGAGCGCGACGTACGATCCGGGCTGGGTCCCCGGATGTAGCCCGACGAATGCCGCGTCCAGATCGGCATCGGCCGTCTCGATGGTGAGTCGCCCGCCCGCGGGCATGGCGTCCCGGGAGTTGATGACGAGATTCGTGATCACCTGCTCGAGCCCCGCGCGATCGGCCTTCACGCGGCCCCGGGCGGTGGGAATCACCACGAGGTTGATGTCCTCGCCGATGAGTCGGCGCAGCAAGGGGGCGAGCTCCCTCACCACCGCGGTCAGGTCGAGCACCCGCGGTTGGAGCACCTGCTTGCGGCTGAAGGCGAGAAGCTGCTGGGTCAGCTCGGTCGCCCGCTCCGCCGTCTTTCGAATCTGCTCGATGCTCGAGTGGACGGGATCGCGGGGGTTGAGCCGCTGGAGCAGGAGATCGCTCCGGCCATTGATGACGGTGAGGAGGTTGTTGAAGTCGTGGGCGATGCCCCCCGCGAGGCGGCCGACCGCCTCCATCTTCTGGCTCTGGCGAAGCTGGGCTTCGCTGTGGTGCAGCGCCTCTTCCGCGCGGAGGCGCGAGATGGCGATCCCCGCGATGTGGGTGGCCCGCTCGATGATGAGACGGTGGGCATCGCCCGGGCTCCGCGGCTCCTGGTAGTACATGGCGAGGGTGCCGAGGACTCCGCCGTCGGAGGCCAGGACCGGCGTCGACCAGCAGGCGCGGAGATTGTGGGGGAGGGCGAGGTCACGGAAGTCGGCCCAGAGCGGATCGGTGGCGATGTCCGTGACCACGACGGCTTCCTTCCGGTAGACGGCCGTTCCGCAGGACCCCACGCTCGGGCCGATGGCGATGCCGTCGATGGCCTCGATGTACGGCTGCGGGAGACTGGGGGCCGCGCCGTGGCGGAGATGCACGCCGTCCGGATCGAGCAAGAGGACGGAACAGAGCATGCCGTCGGTCTGGGCCTCGACGATGCCGCAGAGGGTGGCGAGCACCTTGGGCAGCTCGGTCCCTGCCGCGATCATCTCGAGGAGCTGCCGCTCGCCGGCCAGGATCGCCTCCGTCCGCTTTCGCTCGCTGAGGTCACGGATGTAGCCGGTGAACATGGGAGGCGAATCGGAGCCGATGCGGGTGACGGCCAGCTCGACGGGGAGCTCGGTGCCGTCCGCGCGCATCGCGGTCAGCTCGATCCGCTTGCCGATCGCCGGCCCCTCTCCCGTGGCCAGGTAGTGGGCGAGGCCCCGCCGGTGGCGGTCACGCAGGGATGGCGGCACGATCAGCTCGCCGAGCTCGCGACCGACCGCCTCGCTCCGCGCATAGCCGAAGGTCCGCTCCGCGGCCGGGTTGAACTCCCGGATCTTCCCGGCATGGTCCATGGTGATGACGCAATCGAGGGCCGTCTCCAGCATGGCCCGCATGCGGTCATCATTCTCGCGCCTATCTTGGAGCAGGTCCCAGAAGAACCGCAGGCTCCCCGCGCCGATGACCTCGACGCCGGGCGGGCGGGTCCGGAGGAGTTCGTTCAGGACTTCGGGGCGCCCCGTGACCTCGAGCACGAGGTTCACGGGATGGAAGAAGACCTCGAGGTGGTGAGCCTTCGTGGGGATTCCGAGCTTCCTGGCGTGGGTGAGGGCGGGAGCGTCCTCGCGGGTGTCGATGACGACGGCGACCCGCGCGGCCGGCCAGTCGAGGAGCAGATCGAGGAGAGCCGATCCGCCCTGACCACCGCCCACCACCCCGATCGTCAGACGCGAGGCTGCGGACATCTCTCCGACCTCCAGGCTCCCTTGCCGTTGAGCACTGTGACGAGTATAGCGCCGGGGACGAAGGACCCAATCGTTTCCCGTTCGACGGCGCGCGGGCCCCAAGTCCCCGCCGAGCCGATGTTCTTTCGCGATGGTATAGTCCCTCCCATGGCACTCGAGAAGGCGCTGGAGTTTCTGGAGGCGGGGGCCTGGCAGAAAGCCCACGAGATCGTCCAGGCCGAGAAAACCCCGCTGGCGGCGTGGCTGCACGGCATCGTGCATACCCTCGAGGGCGACCTGGACAACGCGCGCTACTGGTATGACAAGGCCGACCGCGCGTTTCCCGGTCCCGAGGCCGTGCAGCAGGAGATCGCCGCGGCCCGGCGCACGCTCGTCGACACCGACTGACCAACGGCAAGGAGACCCTATGCTCGCGATCTGGGTGAAGGTGCGCGTCAAGCCGACGGAGCGGCAGCGCTTTCTCAAGGCCATCGAGCACGACGCGCTCGGCTCGGAGAAGGACGAGGCGGGCTGCCTGCGCTTCAACGTGCTCCAGGACGCACAGGACGAGAACGTCTACTACTTCTACGAGGTCTACAAGGACGAGGCCGCCCTCGAGGCGCATCGCAAGGCGCCCCACTACGCGGTGTGGCGCGCCGCCGCGGACGCCCTCGACGGACCGACCGAGCCCGTCCGCTGCAAGACCGTCTTCCCGGCGGATCGCGGGTACTGGGGCAAGCCATAGCCCGGGCCGAGGTCGACCGCTCTCACCGGTAGGGCCGGAGGATGTTCAGGTCTCCCGGCGCCATCGCCTTCCACCTGGGCCCGCTGGAGATCAGGTGGTATGGCATCCTCACCGCGGTGTCCATCGCGCTCGGTCTCTGGCTCGCCGATCGCCAGGCGCGCGCCGAGAACCTGCCCGCGGAAGAGATCTCCCGTTGCGCGTGGTGGGCCGTGGTCACCGGGTACCTCGGGGCGCGGCTCTACGAGGTCGCGTTCAACTGGGACTACTACGGCCGGAACCTCTGGAAGATCCTCGCGGTGTGGGAAGGCGGCCTCGCCATCCATGGGGGCTTCATCGTGGGAGGCCTCGTGGGTGCCGGGCTCGCCGCGCGCCGCGGGCTGCCCGTTCTCCGGAGCCTGGACGTCGCGGCGCCCAGCCTGGCCATCGCGCAGGCCATCGGCCGCTGGGGCAACTTCTTCAACGAGGAAGCCTTTGGACGACCCACCGGTCTGCCCTGGGGAGTCTACATCTCGCCGTCGCATCGGCCGCCCGGGTACGCGACCGCGGAGCTCTTCCATCCGACGTTCCTCTACGAATCGCTCTGGGACCTCGGCCTGTTCGTGCTCCTCGTCTCCTGGCTCCGCCCTCGGTTCGGGAGCCGACCGGGCGTGCTCTTCTTCTGGTACATCGGGCTCTACTCCGTGGGCCGCTTCGCCATCGAGGCGCTACGCCTGGACAGCTTCTGGGTGGGGGAATTCCGCGTTGCCCAGCTCGCCAGCCTGGTCGGCATGGCCTTGGCGGCGGGTGGGCTCCTGTGGGTGAGCCGCCGGGACCCTGTCGAGGAGAAGCGGTGATCGATCTCGGGGGCAAGGTCGCCCTCGTGACCGGCGCCTCGCGCGGGATCGGCCGGGCCTGCGCGATCCGCCTGGGCGCGCTCGGCGCGACGGTTGTGGTGAACTACCACACGAGCGCGGCGGCCGCCGCGGAGGTCGTGGCCGAGATCGAGACGGGCAGAGGCGGGGCCCTGAGCGTGCAAGGTGACGTCAGCCGTTTCGAGACCGCCCTCGAGGTCGTGAAGGCCGCCACGGCCGCGCGGGGCCGGCTCGACATCCTGGTGAACAACGCCGGCACCACCCGTGACGGCCTCCTCGTCTCCATGAAGGAGACCGAGTTCGACTTCGTGATCGCGCAGAACCTCAAGAGCGTCTTCAACTGCAGCAAGGCGGCCGTTCGCCAGATGATCAAGCAGCGCTACGGCCGCATCGTCAACATCACCTCGGTGATCGGGATGATCGGGGGGGCGGGACAGACGAACTACGCGGCGGCCAAGGCCGGCATCATCGGATTCACGAAGGCCATGGCCAAGGAGTACGGCGGGAAGAACATTGCGGTGAACGCCGTGGCCCCCGGCTATGTCCCCACCGGTCTGACGGACACGCTGCCGGAGGAGGTCAGGGAGCGCATCGTGGGAATGACCGCCTATGGGCGGATGGGAACCCCGGAGGAAATTGCGAGCGTGGTGGCCTTCCTCGCCTCCGACTTGGCGAGCTACGTGACGGGCCAGGTCGTCGCGGTGGACGGGGGCTTGACGTAGGTGACGCCGCGGTCGTGTGATAAGTATGAGCGACGCGCATCGTACCGCCATCGATTCACTCGCACGAGGAGGAGCCTATGACCGGCGATCGCTACACGAAGGCCACGCTGACCGTCATCGCCGCCGCGCTCGTCGTGATCGCGGCGCGCCCCTGGCTGCCTGAGGGGGTACTGTCCTCGGCGCTTCACCCTCGCTCCGCGGTCGCGCAGACCGCCGCGCCGAAGTACGAGGTCACGGTGCCGAAGGCCTGGGGAAAGTTCATCGGCTTCAGCAACAACAATCTCCTCCTGGAGGCGCCGGATCACACCTTGCGGGTCGTCGACGTCGAGGGGAAGGCCCCTGAGTTCCCCAAGATCAAGATGCTCATCCGCTGGGAGTAGCGCGGACGTCGGGCGCTCCGGTGTGCCTGTCTCGCTGATGCGCTTCGATGGCCCGGCCCGCCGGCCGCGCTGGTACTCGCACGCCTACAATCGGGCGGACCTGTACCGGCTCGCCGCGGCGCTCGCCTGGCTGCCCCGCCCCGTCAGACTCGCGCTGGCCCGCCAGGTCGGGCGGCTCGCGCCGCGGCTCATGCCGCGGGAGCGGGCCGTCATCGAGAAGACCCTGGCCCGCGTGACGGGGGCCACGGGGCCTCGGCTGGCCTCCTTGACAGCCCGGACGTTCACGGATTTCGCGATGTGCTTCAGCGATCTGGTCTCGACGAATCGTCAAGCGGTGGCGCGGCTCACCTCGCTCGTGGAGCGGGTCGTGGGTGCCGAGCGCATCGAGCGGGTCCGGGGCGGCTTCATCTCGCCGAGCGCGCATGTGGGCAACTGGGATCTTGCGGGCCGCCTTCTCGCCGGCCGCGCGGCTCGGCGAACTCACGTTGTGGTCGCCGAAGAGGAGGCCCGGGAGCTCGAGCGATGGGTTCGTCGCGAGGGCGATGGCGTGCGCTTCGTGGCGCGCAGCCGCCCCACCATCTCGCTCGAGCTGGTGGCCGCCCTCCGACGCGGCGAGGTGGTGGCCGTGCAGGGCGACCGGGCGCTCGGCACGCGGGGGGACATGCTCGTTCCCTTCTTCGGGGCGCCCGCTCCGTTCCCCCTCGGGCCGTTTCTCCTTGCCGGGGCCGTGGGAGTGCCGGTGGTGCCCGCCTTCTGCCTCCTCGGCCCCGAGCATCGCTATCTCGTCAGGGTGGCAGAGCCCCTGGAGGTCGCTCGCGGCGGGGCGGAGGACGCCGCGCGCCGCTGGGTCGCGATCCTCGAGGAGATCGTCCGAGAGCACCCGACGCAGTGGTTCAATTTCTTCGACATTTGGAGCCCGTGGCCCCCATGAGCGAACTCGAGGCCGCCGGGGGCTCGGTTCTCGGGGCCGCGGGCGAGGAGGAAGCCCGCGACACGGCGGCCCTTCTCGAGGGACTGCTGCCTCGAGAGCTGCGGCCGCTCTTCGACGTCTCGTTCGTGCGCTCCCATTTTCTTTACGAGCAGTTCGTCCACCG
Organism: Candidatus Methylomirabilota bacterium; assembly: GCA_035635755.1. GTDB lineage: Bacteria > Methylomirabilota > Methylomirabilia > Rokubacteriales > CSP1-6 > AR37. The sequence goes on from DASQAK010000123.1 coordinate 21,638, forward strand.
CCTCGTGCTCCAGGTGGTCCGTGAGACCGGGCTCGAAGACGCGCTTCGGGACGAGGGGGGCACTGAGGACATCGCCCTCCGGGCCAAGCTCTCGGCTGCCCCCGCCCTCGTGCCGTTAGAGTGGATCCTCCGGTCACTGGCCGCGCGCGGGCTGCTCGCGGAGCCGGCGGGGCAGGGGCGGGGCCGGTATCGCGCCCTCGGCCCTCTGCCTGTGCTCGATCCCGGCGCGGTGAGGGACGAACAGCTCCGGAGCGCGCCGACGTGGATGCCCTCGTATGTCCTCGCGGAGACCGCGGCCCGCGACTACCCGGCCTTCCTCCGCGGCGAGGTCGCGGGGGAGGACGTGCTCTTCTCCGCGAAGCGCCTCCGCCTCTGGATCGACTACTTCTCCAACGACAACGGGCTCTACGCCGTCAACAATCGCGTGGGTGCCATCGCAGCGGACGCGTGGCTGCCTCCCTCCGGGGGGATCATCCTGGAGCTGGGGGGCGGACTCGGCAGCGGCGCCCTCGCGCTCCTCGAGCGGCTCGAGACGGCGGGTAAGCTGGGCGAGATCGCGGGATACCGCTTCACGGAGTTCGTGCCCGCCTTCCTTCGCCGCGGGGAGCAGGCGCTGCGGGCGCGCTATCCGGCGCTCTCGGTCCTGAGCGCGGCGACCCTCGACATGAACCGTCCCTTCGCGGAGCAGGGCGTGGGGCGCGGCAGCGTCGCCCTCGTCTACGCCGTGAACACGCTCCACGTGGCCCAGGATCTGGAATTCACCCTGGGCGAAGTCTTCCAGGCCCTCGCGCCCGGCGGCCGTCTCGTCGTCTCCGAGTGCGTGCGACCGCGTCCGCGCCAGCCCATCGAGGCGGAGTTTGTCTTCAACCTGACCCAGACATTCCGATCGCCCCGGCTCCACCCGCTCTACCGTCCGAGCGGCGGCTTCCTCACACCCGAGCAGTGGAGGGGAGCGATGGAGGCCGCCGGGCTCGTGGAGACGCGCTTCCTGCCTGACATCCCGACCCTGCGCGACAAGGCGCCCCGCTTCGTGGTGGCGGCGGTAGGCGCTACCCGCCCAGGCGGCTGAAAAAGGCCCAGCTGCTTCGTTGGCGCGGGCGGCGGCACCCGCTCAACGTACAGAGAGTACGCCTCGGGGTGCCGCCGCCCGCGCCGCCTCGCATCTGGACCTTTTTGAGCCGCCTGGGCCCAGATCCTACGGGGCTTCGATGGCGCGAGATTCGAGGAGCGCGTTGATGCGCGCGTCGTCGTAGCCGAGCAGACCGGCGAGGATCTCGCGGGTGTGCTCGCCCACGCGATACGGGGCGGGTCGCTGCGGGTGCACGGGCTCGCCGTCGAGGTGATAGGGGCTGGCGGTGACCCGGACGCTTCCGCGCCCGCGATGCGGCAGGGTGGCGAAGAATCTCCGCTCGGCCAGATGCGGCGAGGCGATGAGCTCGGCGGGATGCAGCACGGGGGCGCAGGGGATGCGCGCCTTGTCGAGGACGTCGAGGGCGGCCTCCACGCTCTCGAACCGATTCAGCCAGTGCCCGATCAGCTCTTGCAGGACGCGCCAGTGCGTGCGGCGCCCGTCCCGGGTGGCGAAGCGGGGATCCTTGGCGAGCTCCGGGCGCTCCATCACCGTGAGGAGCCTCGACCAGAGATCCGGGGCGCCCACGCTCTGCAGGGCGAGATAGCGGTCGCCGATCCGGTGGACGAGCATGCCCGGCCGTGGATTGCCGTGCTCCTGGCCTCCATTCAGCACGGACGCGAAGGTGACGCTGTCCGAGGCCACGAGGGCCTCGAGCATGGACACGTCGAGGCGGGCGCCCCGGCCGCTGCGGGCGCGACGAAGGAGCGCGCCCAGGATCGCGGTGGCGGCGTGGGTGGCCGCGAGCATGTCGGCGGCCTGCAGGTTCGAGGAGCGCGGGTTCGCCTCGTCGCCTTGCTCGAGGTGCATGAGCCCCGAGATGGCGTTGGTGATGTGGGCGAAGGCGGGGCGGAGCCGCCAGGGGCCGCTCTGCCCGAACCCCGAGATCGAGCAATAGACGATGTCGGACTTGACCTCGCGGATGGCGGGGTAGTCGCAGCCGAGGCGGGCGGCCACGCCGGGCGTGAAGTTCTCGATGAAGACGTCGGCGTGCCGGGCGATGTCCACGACCACGGCGCGCCCCTGGGGATTGGAGAGATCCACCGACACGGACTCCTTGCCCGCGTTGACACGGGCGAAATACGTGCTCTGGTCCTCGCGCCCGGGCTCGAGCTGGTACACGTTGTGGCGCGTCTCGTCGCCATCGCCCGGCCGCTCGATCTTGATGACGCGCGCCCCCATGTCCGCGAGCAGCCGCGTGCAGTACGGGCCGGCCAGGACACGGGTGAGATCCAGCACCAGGAACCCCGCCAGGGGAAGCGGCGAATCTACGGTCATTGACTGCTCCTTCTGTCGAAAAACCGCTGAGGGGCTGAGAAAGGCCCAGATGCGAGGCGGCGCCCGAAGGCAGCAGGTGAGGCGTACTTTTTGTACGTTGAACCTGCTGCCGAGGGCGCCAACGAAGCAGATGGGCCTTTATCGGCCCCCTCAGTGCATGATCACGCCGCCCGTGACGTTGATGGCTTGGCCGGTCATGTAGGCGGCGCGGCTCGAAGCGAGGAAGGCGATCACGTTCGCCACGTCCTGGGGGGTCTCCATGCGACCGAGCGGGATCTGGGCGAGGCGCTGACGCGTGAACTCCTCGGGGGCCATGCCCTGGAGCGCTCCCTGCTCGCGCGCGACCATGGTCCACATGTCGGTCTCGACGAAGCCGGGGCAGACGCAGTTCGCGCGGATGCCGTCGGCGGCATGCGCGAGGGCGAGGCTCTTGGTGATGCTGATGACGGCGGCCTTGCTCGCGTTGTAGGGCAGGTTGTTGCGGCTGCCGACCTTGCCGGCCAGCGAGGCGAGGCTGATGATGTTCCCGCGCTTCTGCCCGATCATGGCGGGCAGGACGGCCTGGCTCGCGAAGAACACGGCCTTGGCGTTGACGTCGAGGACGGCATCCCAGTGCTCCTCGGTGACGTCGAGGGGCAGGGCGGCGCGGTAGATTCCCGCGTTGTTGACGAGCACGTCGATCCGCCCGAATTCTCCGCGGGCGCGATCCGCCATCGCCTGGAGGTCCGCGCGCGAGGTGACGTCGGTGGGCACGATGAGCACGCGCCGGCCGAGGCCCTTGACCTCGGAGGCCGTGCGATCGGCGCCCGCCCGATCGAGCTCGGCGACCACGATATCCGCGCCCATCCTTGCCAGCTCGAGAGCGGTGGCGCGTCCGATGCCGCGGCCGGCGCCGGTGACGATGGCGATCTGTCCGTCCAGCTCCATGGGTGTTCTCCTGAGGGGTCTGCCCGACGTGTCGAGTGGCTGCTCAGCCGCGATAGTTGGCCCCGGGGCGCTTCATCTCGAAGATGTCGTGGACGTGCGTGTAGAGGTTGCCGCACAGGCGGCCCACCGGGCGCAGGCGGTGCATGTCCAGGCGCCCGGTCGCCGCGTCATAGATGTCGTCCCGCACGTGGAAATACACGATCTCTCCCAGCACGAGGTTCGCGGGCGCGTTCCCCACCGGGATGATCCGGGCGAGCTTGCACTCCATGCTGATGGGCGCCGTGGCCACGCGAGGGGTCTTGACCTTGACGCCCGGCGCGGACATCAGCCCCGCCAGGGCGAACTCGTCGACCTCCGGCGGGTACTCACCCGAGGTCAGGTTCATGTGCTCGGCGAGGGCGTCGTCGACGATATTGACCACGAACTCCCTCGTCGCCTCGACGTTGCGCAGGGTGTCCTTCTTGCCGCGCTCGCCTCCCGGAGCGGCCGCGCGCGGCGATGACGAGAACGCGATGGTGGGCGGGTTGTCCGTGATGGCCATGAAGTAGCTGAAGGGCGCCACGTTGCGGATGCCCTCCGCGTCGATGCTCGACACCCAGGCGATGGGCCGGGGGACCACGGACGAGATGAGGATCTTGTAGACAGCCGTCTGCTCCAGCGTCTCCGGATCGAGCTCCACGGGCTCTCCTTTGTCGTCTCTAGACCGCGCGGGCGGCGTCTTCCTCGAGCTCGAGGGCGCGGATGGTCTCGGCCGTGGGCACCCCGGACGCTTCGTCCCACCCTTGCTCGACGTAGTAGTCCGTCACGATCTTGGCTTGCTGCTCCGAGGTGAAGCCGGCGTGCTTGGGCAGGGGATCGCTGAAGCGCGCGGGGAGGCGGTCGTCGGCGCGCCCGAAGCCTTCGCGCAGGTTGAAGAGCCGGGCGAGGGTGAGGCCGCGGTGGGCCGTGGTCACCATCTCCTCGGCCGTGATGTCCCAGCCTGTGACGGCGCGGAGGATCGTCAGCGACTGATCGTCCTCGTAGGCGAGGAAATGGCACAGCCCGATCTGATTGCGCAGGCCGTTGCGGTTGCTCGTCTGGCGCATGTGGTCACCGCCGGTGGGCGCCAGCAGGTACGAAGCCCGCATGACCGGCATGTGACGCGGGTCGTGCATGGCCATCTCCATCCCTTTGACCGTGGTGAGGAAGGCTTCCGAGCCCCGGCCCAGCCGCTGCGCGGCGCGTTGGGATCCCTCGGCGAGGAGATCGCCGATGCCCCGCCGATAGGCGATCATCTCGACCAGCTTGATCACGCCGTCGGCGTCGTGGAAGCGCAGGGGGACACCGTCCGTGTCGTCGAGGGTCAGGATGCCCTTCTCGAAGCACTCCATGGCCCAGGCCAGGGTGGCCCCGAGCGAGACCGTGTCCATGCAGAGGTAGTTGCACATCTCGTTCGACTTGCAGATGGCGATCAGGTCGTCGAGTCCCAGATTGACGCCCAGCGACGCGAGCGATTCGTACTCAGGGCCGCCGTAGCGCGGATCGACGCTATAGCGTCCGAGCGGGTCCACGGCCACGCGGGCCCGGCCCTTGTAGAGCGACTCCGACAACTCGCGCGCCCTCTCTTCCTTCTCCTCGATGTGGACGACCTTCTTGCACCGGACCGAGCACGCGTAGCAGGCACCCATCCGCACGCGCACCTGGTCGCGCACCGCGATGGCGTCCACCTTGGCGATGGTGTCGGCGGCGCCCAGGCGATAGTTGAGGACGGGCATGCCCCCCTCGAGGCTCTTGCCCTGCATGGCCGCGCCCGTGCCGAACTCGTGGAAGGCGCGGTGTTTCTCGTCCATGGTGCCGGAGACCCACTTGGCGACCCCGAGCAGGGACGGCTGGTCGGCGATCTTCACGGGGATCTTGCCGCGCACGGCGATGGCCTTGAGGCGCTTGGAGCCCATGACGGCGCCCATGCCCGTCCGGCCCGCCACCTCGTTCAGCTCGTTGGCGATGGAGGCGAAGCGCACGAGGTTCTCGCCGGCGGGGCCGATCTGGGCAACGCGGATGCGCAGATCGCCGAGCTCGGCGAGGATGGCATCTTCCACTTCTCCGGTGATCTTTCCCCAGAGGTGGGAGGCGTCGCGGATCTCGACGGCGCCGTCGCTGATCCACAGGTAGACGGGCGTGGGGGACACGCCGTGGAAGACGATGGCGTCCCAGCCCGCGCGCTTGAGCTCGGCGCCCCAGTAGCCGCCCGACTCCGACTCGCCGAAGCCGCCGGTGAGGGGCGACTTCGCGCCCACGCTGTGGCGGCCCGCCCCGGGCACCGGCGCGCCCGTGATGACGCCCGGCGCGATGACCAGGATATTGTCGGGCCCGAGGGGGTCGGCGCCCTTGGGCACGTACTTGAGGAGATAGTGGCCGATGAGGCCACGACCGCCGGCGTAGCGGCGGAAGAAAGCGTCTCCCGGCTCCTCGATCCGGGTGCTCCGGTCGCCGAGATTCACGTGCAGGATCTTGTTCCAGTAGCCGTAGCGGTCCATTGGTCGCTTATCCCCCTTCTATCATGTGGTCGCCTCGCCTGCGCCTGCGGCTCCCCCTTCCATCATGTGGTCGCCTCGCCTGCGCCTGCGGCTCCCCCTTCCATCGGGTTCAGCAGCATGACGTCGGCGCCGTCGCGTAACGGTGTCTCCCGGCTGGCCAGCTCTCCATCCACCGCGATCGTCACCTCAGCTCCAGTCTCCACGCCGATGACGGCGAGCAGGTCGGCGGCGGTGGCGCCCTCTGGGATGGTATAGCGCTGCGGCCCTTCGGCTCCGCGAGGTAGGAAGCGGCGGAGATCAGCGAAGAAGGTAACCGCGATCGTGATCGTTCGGGCTTCGGCCCGCGTCGAATCGCTGTTCCGGCTCATGGGCGATTGGGCGAAAGTATACCTTACGATCACGGGGCCTTCTGCCCTGCTTTCTCTTTGCGGACGGCCGTGGCAGGAGTCGGAAACTCCTCCGGGTCGATGGGGATCTCGACGATGGCCGGCTTGCCCGAGCGTAGTGCCGCGGTGATCGCGTCTCCCACTTGATCGGGATGCTCCACGTAGTAGCCCTCGGCGCCGAAGAGCCGGGCGAACTGGTCATAGCGCGGGTTGCCGATGTCGCAGCCGATGTAGCGCGAACCGTAGAAGTGTTTCTGGTACGCCTTCTCCGAGCCCCAGCAGTTGTTGTTCATCACCAGGGTGGTGACGTTGATCCCATGCCGCACCGCCGTCTCGATCTCCTGGGCGTTCATGAGGAAGCCGCCATCGCCGTGAATGGCCAGCACGGGCGCGTCGGGACGGCCGAGCTTGGCCCCCAGGGCCTCCGGGAAGGCGAAGCCGAGTCCGCCGAGATCGAGGGGAGTGAGAAAGGTGCGGGGCCGACTGAAGTGCAGCCGATCGTATCCGTAGGCCGGCGCCGCTCCCGCGTCGAGCGCGACGATCGTCTCGGGGGACAGCGCGCGGCGCAACTCCGCATAGACGCGCTGGGGTTTCAGCGGCGTGGCCTGGAGGCCGGCCTCGGCGGCCAGCCGAGCCTGACGCTGGGCGCGCAGGACCTCGGTCTCTTGACGCCACGCCTGGCGGGCCGGGCTCACGGCATCGCGATCGAGCGTGTCCAGCAACGCCAGACACGCTTCGCGAGCATCGGCCTGGATGCCGATGGCGGTCTGGTAGTACCGGCCGATGTCCCCGCTGTCGACGTCGATCTGGATGATGGCGGTGTCCGGCCGGATGTAGCGGTTGTCGAAGTGGCTCGTGAAGTGCCCCAGCCGGGAGCCCATGACCAGGAGGAGATCGGCGCGCCGGCAGGCGGCGGCCGCCTCGGCTGACCCCGCCCGCCCGAGCGGCCCTATGTATAGAGGATGCGCGTTGGGCACGGCATCGTTGCGCCCATAGGCGGTGATCATCGGAATCGCGTGCTGCTCGGCGAGGCTGACCACGAGGGCGCTGGCGTCGGCCCGGATGACGCCGCCGCCCGCGAGGAGCAGCGGCCGCTCGGCCTGTCGCAGCAGGCGCGCCGCCTCCGCGATGGCGTTGGGATGCGGCGGCAGCGGATGAGTCACCCGATAGCCCGCGGGCGCCAGCTCCTCTCCGGGGAGCGTCTGGTCGTTCAGGACATTCCTCGGAATCTCCACGAGGACGGGGCCGCGGCGCCCCGTCATGGCGGCGCGCAGGGCTGCGCGGAGCATCTCGGGAATGCGTCCCGGCGTGGGCACCTGGACGGCGAGCTTGGTCACGGGCCGGAACATGCTCACGAGGTCGTAGTCCTGGAAGGCGTCCTTGCCATGGTGCTCCAGGTCGACCCCGCCCACGAGGACTACGAGGGGCGAATGGGCGACATAGGCAGCCGCCACGCCCGTGAGCAGGTTGGTGGCGCCCGGGCCGCTCGTCACGAGGCAGACCCCGGGGACGTCCGTCACCCGGGCGAGGCCGTCGGCCATGAAGGCGGCAGCCTGCTCGTGACGGACGTTGATGTACTCCACGCTGCGATCGTCGTAGAGGGCGTCCAGGACGTCGAGGAAAGTCGAGCCGACGATCCCGAAGATGTACCGCACCTGCTCGGCTTTCAACATCTCGACGACGGCCCGCCCCGCGCTGCGCTCGCTCATCGGTCCAGCCAGACCTCCTGCATGCGCCCGTAGTTGTAGAGGGAGTTGTGGGGGACGAGATTCCGGACATGCGGCCACTGGACGAAGTATTCCTTGCGCCAGCTCAGCATGGGACGCGCCACCTCCGCGTCGAGGCGACGCTGGATCTCCCAGACGAGCTTGAGGCGCTTGGCGTGATCAAGCTCCTGCGACTGCAGATCGATGAGCCGATCCATCTGCTCGGTGCAGTAGTCGGTGTAGTTGCGCGAGGACCCGCACTTGTAGTTCTCGAAGAAGTACGCGTCGGGATCGTCGAAGCCGCCCGCGGTGAGATTGGCGCCGATCTGGTACTCGCGCCGCGCCAGCGCGGGAAACCAGGCGGCGGTGTCCAGCTGCTTCAAGGTCGCCTCCACCCCCACTTGATGAAGCTGGTCGACCACGAATGAAGCCACGTCCAGGTAGATCGAGAGGGTCCGCGTGACCATTTCCACTCGGAGGGGCCTGCCTGGGCCATAGCCCGCGGCCGCCAGGAGCCGTTTCGCCTCGGCCTTGTTCTGTTCGGGGTTCCCATAGCCGGGGAGCCCGCGATACTCCGGCTCGGGAAGTCCCCAGATGCCGAAAGGCTTGGGCATCATGGCGGCGCCCACGACGGCGCCACCGTGGCGGACCCCCTGGACGAAGGCGTGGCGGTCCATGGCCAGGCTGATCGCGCGGCGCACATTCGCGTTGTCGAAAGGGGGCCGCTTGTGGTTGAGGATGACGTTGTCGCTGCCGTTCTGTCCCACCTCGGTGATGACGAGCGATGGCGCGCTCTTCTTGAGGGTCTCCGCCATGGTCTTCGTGACGTCGAGAGGCACGAAGGCGTCGAGCCGGCCGGCCTGGAGGGCGGCCAGGCGCGTGCCGCGCTCCCCGATGATGGTGTAGCGGATGCCGTCGAGGTAGGGGCGGCCGGGCACGAAGTAGTCCGGATTTCTCTCGAGCTCC
>DASQAK010000124.1:0-22911 GCA_035635755.1 Candidatus Methylomirabilota bacterium
CGAGCTGTTCCTGAAGGGCGTGCGGCGTCCCTGGGGCATGGTGCTCATCACCGGTCCCACGGGCAGCGGCAAGTCCACCACGCTTCACACCGCGCTCAAGTTCATCAAGTCCCCGCGCAAGAACATCGTCACCGTCGAGGATCCCGTCGAGTATCGTCAGCCCGGCATCCAGCAGGTGCAGGTGAAGAGCGAGATCGGCTTCGACTTCGCGCGCTCGCTGCGCTCGATTCTCCGTCAGGACCCCGACATCATCATGGTCGGCGAGATCCGGGACCAGGAGACGGCACAGATCGCCGTCAAGGCGGCTCTCACCGGCCATCTCGTGCTCTCGACCCTGCACACCAACGACGCCGTCTCCACCCTGACCCGGCTCGTCAACATCGGCGTGGAGCCGTTTCTCGTCGCCTCCGCCGTCAACGTGGCGGCCGCCCAGCGCCTGGTGCGCAAGATCTGCAAGGACTGCAAGGAGCCGTACCGGCCGAGCGCGGACGAGCTCGCCCTCTTCGCGCCAGATCCCGGGCCCGAAGTGCTCTATCGCGGCCGCGGCTGCAAGAGCTGCCGAAACGTCGGCTACGCGGGCCGGATGGCCCTCTACGAGGTGTTCGCCATCGACTCCGAGGTCCGCCGCATGCTCATCGACGGCGCCGATGGCGACAAGATCCAGCGCTACGCGATGGGATCGGGGATGGTCACCCTTCGCAAGTGCGGCTTCCGCCAGGCCGCGCGCGGCCTGACGAGCCTGGAGGAAGTCCTAACCGTGGCCGCGGACCTAGACTAGGCCATGCCCGTTTTCCAGTACGAGATCGCCGATCGCAAGGGCGCGGTGAGCCGGGGCACCGCGGAGGCGCCCGAGCAGGCCGAGCTCATCAACCGCTTCCGCGAGCGGGGACAGGTGGTGCTGTCCCTCCGGGAGACGGCGGGTGCCCGGGCCGCCGTGGACGGAATCGGGATGCAGTCGGTGGCCGAAGGCTTCCGCGAGTCCTTCAAGCGGATGTCCAGCGGCGTCAGCCTCAGCATCATCCTGCTCTTCACCGGGCAGCTCGCGGCCATGCTGGGCGGCGGCCTCCACCTCGTCCGCATCCTCACCGCCCTCGCCGCCGAGTCGACCCACAAGGTGTTCAGCAAGGTCCTCGAGCGGGTGCGGGACGACATCACGGCGGGGGCGACCTTCGCCGACTCCCTCTCGCAGCATCCCCACGTCTTCAACCGCCTGTACGTCTCCATCGTGCGCGCGGGCGAGGTGTCGGGCTCTCTCCCCGTGGTGCTCGACACGCTCACCACCTATCTGGAGAAGACGGACGCCATCCGGCGCAAGGTCAAGGGCGCCATCGCCTACCCCGCGGTGATCCTGACCGTGGCTACCCTCATCGTCATCTTCATGATCGTCAAGATCGTCCCCGTCTTCGAGAATGTCTATTCGAAGGCCGGCGCCCTGCTCCCGCTACCCACCCGCATCCTCATCCAGATCAGTAACATCATGCGGAACTGGCTGCTCCTCGTCATTCTCGGCATCCTCGTCCTCGCCGCCCTCCTCTTCGCGCTGTACCAAACCGTGGGAGGGCGCCGCTTCTTCGACACCTGCAAGCTCAAGATGCCGCTCTTCGGCAGCCTCATCCGCAAGTCCATCCTCGCCCGCACCTGCCGGACCTTGAGCGTGCTGCTCAATGCCGGCATCCCGCTCATCGAGGCCATGGAGACGGTGTCCAAGGTCGCCGGCAACTCGGTGATCGAGCAGGCGCTGACGGACGCCACCCAGCGCATGCGCGACGGCGGGACCATCGCGGAGACGCTGCGCCAGACGGGTCACTTCCCGAGCATGGTCACCCAGCTCGTGTCCACGGGCGAGGAGAGCGGCACTCTCCCCGGCATGCTCGCCAAGGCCGCCGCCTACTACGAGCAGCAGGTGGACCAGGCCGTGGCCACACTCTCCTCGCTCATCGAGCCGATCATGATCGTGATCATGGGCGGCATCGCGGGAGGCGTGATCTTTGCCCTGTATCTGCCGATCTTCAATCTCGGGCAGGCGATGAAAGGCGGAGTCAGGTAGCAGCGCTGTCGACCATGACGAGCCAGGCGAATCCTTCGTACCGCGTGTCGCTCCGCCTCTACGTGGTGTTCTCGCTGCTCATGGCGGCGGCGGCGGCGGCAAGCGGCCTCTTCATGCTCTACCTCGCCCGTCCCTTCGCGGCGGAGCTCTCGGGCCCGCAGACCCGCCAGCTCACCGTGCTCCTCTTCACGGGCTCGGCGGTGGCCGGCGCGCTCGCCGCCATCGGCGGCCTCATCGTCGGCCTGAACCTGGCCGGTCGCATCCGGGGTATCGTCGAGAAAGCGGAGGCGCTGTCACCGCGTCTGGATGACGAGCCCGGCGTGCGGAGGAAGCCGACCACGGTGCGGGACGAGCTGGGCGTGCTCGACGCGTCGGTCGACCGGCTCACCCTGTCCATGGACCGGTTCATCCGCGACAGCGACATTCTGGCCCGGCTTCCCGAGGGCATGCTCCTCCTCGGGCCCTCGGCCACCCTCGTATCCTTTAACACCACGGCCGAGGCGCTTCTCGGGCTGTCCCTCGAGACCTACCGGGGCGAGCCCATCCTGTCTGAGACAGGGGCCCTTCCCCTGTCGGCCGGCAATGACCCACTCGCCCGCCTCCTCGAGGACGAGGCGGCCGGGCTCGATCCCGTCCACGAGACCGAGGTGCCCATCGTCACGGCCAAGGGGCATGCCTTGCTGCTCGAGATCACGGCCCAGCGGCGCGACTGGGGACGGGCGGCCACGGCCCAGGTCCTCGTCGTCCGCGATGCCTCCGAGAAGCGGCGCATCCGCGAGCAGATCCGCCGCGCGGACCAGCTGGCCTTCCTGGGCGGCATGGCTGCCCGCATCGCGCACGAGATCCGGACGCCTCTCGCCACCATCCGCGGGCTTCTCGAGCTGCTCCAGGCAGACCTGCCCCCGGGCGATAACCGCCGCCAGTACATCGACCGGGTGCTCCTCGGCGTGGACCGCCAGAATCGCCTCGTGGAGAACCTGCTCACGCTGGCCCAGCCGGAGCCTGGCACGTGGCAGGCCATGTCGTTGCCGGAAACGCTCGAGGAGCTGGTGCGGATGCTGCCGCCCGATCCCCGGCTGCTCCTGGAGCGGGTGGACTCCGACGCGATGCCGCCCGTGTGGGGCGACCCGTTCCACCTGGCCGAGGTTTTCACCAACCTCATCCAGAACGCGCTGGAGGCCGCGCCCGAGGGTGGAACGGTCCGTGTCCGCGTCGAACGGCGCGGAGGTGACTATGTTCGCGTGCTCGTCTGGAACTCCGGCGCCGGCATCCCGGCCGAGCTTCACGAGCGCATCTTTCAGCCGTTTTTCACGACCAAGGCGCGGGGGACTGGATTGGGACTGCCCATCGCGCGGCAGATCGTCGAGGCGCACCGCGGCACCCTCACCGTGGAGAGCGACGCAAAGTCGGAAACCAGCTTCGTCGTGGAGCTCCCCACCAGCGCGCCCGTCATGACGGCGGGAGCAAAGCCGTGAGCGAGAAGATCCTGATCACGGAGGACGACGAGGACCTCGCGTTCGTGATCCGCGAGGCGCTCGTGCGTCAGGGCTACGAGGCCGAGGTGGCGCCCACGGCCGGCGCGCTCCTCGACAGGCTCAAGGCCTCCCAGTACGATCTCATCTTGCTGGACGTCCGGCTTCCCGACATGGACGGTCTCGATGCCATTCCGCGCGTCCGTGATCTCGCCCCGGAGACGCCCATCATCGTGATGACGGCCCACGGCACGCGGCAGATCGCCATCAACGCGATCACGCGCGGAGCCTACGACTTCTTCACCAAGCCCCTCAAGATGGCCGAGTTCCAGGTCGTGGTCGCCCGCGCCCTCGACCGGCGACGCCTGCAGATGCAGGTGCGGGCCCTCCGCGAAGGGCAGGCGGCGGGCGGCTTCGAGGACCTGATCGGCAAGAGCGAGGCGCTCAAGCGCGTCCTCGACATGGCCCAGCGCGCGGCGCCCACGGATCTCACGGTGCTGATCCAGGGCGAGAGCGGCACGGGCAAGGAGCTGATGGCCCGGGCCATCCACCGCCTCAGCCCCCGCAAGGACGGGCCGTTCATCCCCGTCAACTGCGCGGCCATTCCCGAGGGCCTTCTCGAGTCCGAGCTGTTCGGCCACGAGCGGGGCGCGTTCACGGGAGCCATCCGCGCCAGGCCCGGGCGCTTCGAGCTGGCGCGCGAGGGCACGCTCTTCCTCGACGAAATCGGCGACATGCCGCTCGCCATGCAGTCCAAGATTCTCCGGGTGCTTCAGGAGCGGCAGTTCGAGCGTGTGGGGGGCACGCGGTCCATCGGGGCCGACGTGCGCATCATCGCCGCCACGCATCAGGATCTGGAGAGCCTCGCCCCCGAGGGCAAGTTCCGCTCGGACCTCTTCTACCGTCTCCAGGGCGTTCGCCTCATGATGCCCGCGCTCCGTGACCGGGTCGACGACCTGCCCCAGCTCGTCACGCATCTCCTCGATCGGGCGGCCACGCGTCTCTGGCGCCAGCCCGCCACGCTCTCGACGGAAGCCCTGCGCTGCCTGTGGACGTATCCGTGGCCGGGGAACATCCGCGAGCTGCAGCACGTACTCGAAGGGGCGATGGTGCTTTCCGACGGCGTCATCCTGCCCGAGCATCTGCCCCCCGCCGTGCAGCGTGGCTCCAAGACCGCCGCCCCGGGCGAGGCTGCGCCCGTCGTGCAGGGGTCGCTCGACGAGGCGCTCGAGGAGTGGGAGCGGCGCGCCATCCTTGATGCGCTCCAGAAGGCGCACGGGGTGCAGGCCCGCGCCGCCAAGATCCTCGGGATCACGGAGCGCAGCCTCTGGTACCGCGTCAAGAAGCTCAAGATCCAGGTCCGTATGGCGGGGGAGAGCCCGGAGAGCGCATGAGCGGACTCGCCGAAGGCGTGGCCGAGCTGATCGGTCGGCTCACGCACCTCGAAGGCCCCGGCGTCGCGATCCTGGCCCGACTCGTGGCCGTCGCCGTGACCTTGCTCCTGGCCTTCGCGACGTATGGCATCCTCGGCCAGCTCGTCGATCGGGTGCTGCGCCGGGCCGCGGGCGCCGACGAGCCGTCGCGGACTCAGCACGTCCACACCCTCGCCCCCCTCCTCAAGAATCTCGCGCTCTACGCGCTGTCCTTCGTGGTGGGTATCGTGGTGCTCCAGGAAGTCGGCGTGGATGTCCGCGCCCTCGCCGTCTCGGCCGGCGTGCTCGGGCTCGCCGTGGGCTTCGGCGCCCAGAGCCTCATCAAGGATGTCATCACGGGCTTCTTCATCCTCTTCGAGGGCCTGGTCAGGGTAGGGGACGTGATCGAGGTGGGAGGGCACACGGGCGTGGTCGAGGCCATCGGACTTCGCGTCACCAGGCTGCGCCTCTTCAACGGCGCCCAGCGCATCGTGCCCAACGGGGATTTGACACAGTTCGCCAACTACAATAGGGGCTGGGCCCGCGCCGTCGTGGATGTCGGCGTCACCTACGACACCGACGTGCGACGTGCCCTCGAGGCCCTGGAGCGCGTCGGCCGCGACTGGGCGACCGAGACGGGCCTGGGGCTCGATGCCCCGCTCGCCCAGGGTATCGTCCGCTTCGGCGAGACGGAGGTGGGATTGCGGCTCTCGGTCAAGGTGATGCCCGCCGGACGGGCGGACGCGGAGTCCGACCTCAGGCGCCGGATCAAGGAAGCGTTCGATCGCGACGGGCTCGAGCTGGCCGCTCCCCAGCGGGCCATCTATCTCAAGCCGCAGGAGGCGCGGGTATGACGCGTGTTCGCAAGGCGGTCTTCCCCGCGGCCGGGCTCGGCACGCGCTTCCTGCCCGCCACCAAGGCCCAGCCCAAGGAGATGCTGCCCCTCGTGGATAAGCCCACCATCCAGTACGTGGTGGAGGAGGCGGTCGCCTCCGGCCTCGACGAGATCATCCTCGTCACCGGGCGCAACAAGCGCGCCATCGAGGACCACTTCGACGCGGCCTTCGAGCTCGAGTACTACCTCCAGGACCGCGGCAAGGTCGAAGAGCTGGCCCAGATCAAGACCATCTCGGAGATGGCCTCCGTCTCCTACGTGCGACAGAAGGAGCCGCTCGGCCTCGGTCACGCCATTCTCTGCGCACGGCCTCTCGTGGGGGATGAGCCCTTCGGCGTCTTTCTCGGCGACGACATCATCATGTCCCGCGTGCCGTGCATGCGGCAGCTCCTCGACGTCTTCGAGCGCCACCAGGGCCCCGTGCTCGCCGTCATGCGCATCCCCAAGGAGGAGATCGGCCGCTACGGCGTCATCGTGCCCCGCGGCGTGGGGGGCGGCGTCTTCGAGGTGCTGGATCTCGTCGAGAAGCCGGAGCCCAAGGACGCCCCGTCCGACCTCGCCATCATCGGCCGCTACGTCCTGACTCCAGATCTCTTTCCCATTCTTGCCGACACGCCGGCCGACTCGCGTGGTGAGATCCAGCTGACCAACGGGCTCAGGACGCTGCGGGGGCGCCGGCCGATCTATGCCGTGGAGTTCGAGGGACGCCGTCACGACACGGGGGAGAAGCTCGGCTTCCTCAAGGCCACCGTCGACATCGCGCTCTCGCGACCCGATCTCGCCGACGCCTTCCGGGCATACCTCAAGACCCTCGACCTGTAGCTCGGGCCGTCGCGGCAAGAATTCCTTTCCACGCACGGACTTGCGTGACGCCGTCGCCCGTCCGCGGTTTGACTTCACCAACGGTTTCTGGGACAATCCGCCCACTTGAGGGTCGCCATCAGGCAACCCTCTATCAGCATGGCGAACCAACCGAAGCGCGCCTTTCATACGGCATCCGAGCCCGAGATCAAGGCGGGCCAGGTGTCGGACGTCTACTTTCAGCGGACCATCCAGATCCTCAAGGCCAAGGGCATCACCAAGCGCGTCAAGGCCGAGATCCGACTCAAGAGCTTTCCGCAGGCGGACTGGTCCTTCGGGATCCTCGCGGGCATCGAGGAAGCGGCGGCGCTGCTGGAAGGTCTGCCCGTCGACGTGTGGGCCATGGACGAGGGCACCATCTTCGGGCCCCACGAGCCCGTGCTCGTGATCGAGGGCACCTACGTCCAGTGGGCGGAGTACGAGACGGCGCTCCTGGGCCTGCTCTGCCAGGCCTCCGGCATCGCCACCAAGGCCGCCCGCTGCAAGCGCGCGGCGGGGGAGCGCGCGGTCATCTCCTTCGGAGCCCGTCGCATGCATCCGGTCCTCGCCCCCATGATCGAGCGCAACGCCTTCGTGGGCGGCTGCGACGGCGTGGCCGTGACGAAGGCGGCGGAGCTGATCGAGGCCGATCCCACCGGCACCATTCCCCACGCCCTCGTGCTGATGTTCGGCGACACCGTGGAGGCGCTCAAGGCCTTCAACGAGGTCATCGATCCCAAGGTGCGTCGCGTCGCCCTCATCGACACCCTTCAGGACGAGAAGTTCGAGGCGATCCGCGTGGCGGAGGCCCTCGGCAAGGATCTGTACGCGGTGCGGCTGGACACGCCGTCGTCCCGCCGGGGCGACTTCTTCCGCATCATCGAGGAGGTGCGGTGGGAGCTGGACATCCGCGGCTTCGAGCACGTGAAGATCCTCGCCTCGGGCGGCATCGACGAGTACGAGATCCTCAAGCTCAATCCTCTCGTTGACGGCTACGGCGTGGGGACGTCCATCGCCAATGCCCCCGTCCTCTCGTTCGCGCTCGACATCATGGAGATCGAGGGGCGTCCCATGGCCAAGCGCGGCAAGCGATCGGGCGCCAAGCAGGTGTGGCGGATGCCGGGGACGGCCAAGAACGTCGTGCTGCCCGCGGCCAGGCCCGCGCCCCTGGGCCCGGACGGCCGGGCCGCCGAGGCCTTGCTCAAGCCGCTCGTGGTCGGCGGGAAGATCGTCCGCGACCTGCCGCCTCCGCGAACCCTTCGCGAGTACGTGCTCGAGCAGATGGCGCGCATCGAGCTCACCCCCGCCCGCGAGCACGGGCTTCGCGGCGACTACTAGGGTCACGGAGTCCACGATCTCGGGCCGAGCCGAACTCGCCATGGGGCCGGCCGCATCGGCCCCGCAGGGTATGTGATGGGCGTGCTCGACGACATCGTCGCCAACAAGCTCGAAGAGCTCCGACAAGTCCGCGCCGCGCGGCCCCAGGCCGCGCTCGAAGCGGCGTGCCGCGGGCTCGGTCCGGCCCGCGAGCTCGAGGCGGCGCTCCGGCCCTCCGCCCCCGGCGGGGTCCGGCTCATCGCCGAAGTGAAGCGGGCTTCTCCCTCCAGGGGCATGCTGAACGCCACGCTCGACCCCGCGGGCCAGGCCCGTGAGTATGCCGCGGCGGGAGCCGCCGCCATCTCCGTCCTCACCGATCAGAAGTACTTCCGCGGCTCGCTCGAAGATCTGGTGGCCGTCCGCGCCGCCGTCGACCTGCCGATTCTCCGCAAGGAATTCATCCTGGACGAGTATCAGCTCTGGGAGTCTCGGGCGGCGGGGGCGGATGCCGTGCTCCTGATCACGGCCGCCCTGGAGGAGGCGCGGCTGCGAGATCTCCACCACGCCGCCAAGGGCGTCGGGCTCTCCACCCTGGTCGAGGTCCACACGGCCGCCGAGCTCGAGCGCGCGCTGGCCCTGGGCGCGCCCGTGATCGGCGTGAACAACCGCGACCTCCAGACGCTCGAGACCAGTCTCCAGCCCTCGATCGATCTGCTCCCGCGCGTGCCGCGCGCGCACACCGCTGTCAGCGAGAGCGGGATCTTCACCGCCGCCGATGTCCGGCGCGTGGTGGAGGCGGGTGCCCACGCCGTGCTCGTGGGCGAAGGCCTGGTGCGGGCCTCAGACGTACGCGCCAAGGTGCGCGAGTTGACCCTGAGATGATTCGAGCTGAGCGGGGCCCGTTGTCCGAGCTGAGCGGCGAGGCCGCGAAGCGAGAGCTGAGAGAATTCCGCAGGCGTGGCAATTCGAGCTGAATGGCGGAGCCAAGAGGCGAGGGCTGAGTGAAAACCCGGCGAGGCGAGGGCTGAGAGTGACCCGCGTCAAGATCTGCGGCATCACCAATGTCGAGGACGCCCGCGTGGCCGTCGAGGCGGGCGCCGATGCCCTCGGCTTCATCTTCGTCGAGGGAACGCCGCGCTACATCGCGCCCGCGGCCGCCGCGGAGATCATTGCCGGCCTGCCGCCCTTCGTGACGCCCGTGGGCGTGTTCTGGGACCATGCCGCCGGCCATGTCAAGGCCGTGGCGGAAGAGTGCCGTCTGGGGGCGCTCCAGTTCCACGGTGACGAGCCGCCCGAGGCGCTGGCCGGCTTCACCCTGCCCGTGATCAAGACGATCAAGGTGGGAAGCCCCGCGGACCTCGACGGACTCGAGCGCTACCGTGTCGCTGCTTTCCTCCTCGACTCGCCGGCCCGGTGGAGCGACGGGGAGCGGCGGGAGCCGATTCCGTGGGAGCTCGCCCGCCGCGTGCCGCGCCGTCATCCCGTCATCCTCTCGGCCGGGCTGACGCCGGACAATGTCGCCCGCGCGGTCGCCGTGGCGCGACCCTGGGGCGTGGACGTCGTTTCCGGCGTCGAGGAGCGGCCGGGCACCAAGAGCCCGGACAAGGTGCGCCGCTTCGTGGCCGCCGCCAAGTCGGTGGCGCGGGAGCCCTCGTGAAAAAGCCCGTGGCGAATCCCTCGGCGCTTCCCGACGCCAGCGGCCACTTCGGCCGCTTCGGCGGTCGGTTCGTTCCGGAAACGCTCATGGCGCCGCTCATCCAGCTCGACAAAGCGTATCGCGCGGCGAGCCGGGACGCCCGGTTCCGGGCGCGCCTCCGGGAGCTGCTCACGAGCTATGCGGGCCGGCCCACCCCGCTCTACTTCGCGGCGCGCCTCACCGAGCACTGCGGCGGGGCCCGCATCTACCTCAAGCGCGAAGACCTCTGTCACACGGGCGCGCACAAGATCAACAACGTGCTGGGGCAGGCGCTCCTGGCCGAGCGGATGGGCAAGCGCCGGGTGATCGCCGAGACGGGGGCGGGCCAGCACGGCGTCGCCTCGGCCACCGCGGCGGCCCTCCTCGGGCTCGAGTGCCAGGTCTACATGGGCAGCGTGGACATCGAGCGGCAGGCCCTCAACGTGTTCCGCATGAAGCTGCTCGGCGCGACCGTCGTCCCCGTGGAGAGCGGGTCATGCACCCTCAAGGACGCCGTCAACGAGGCGCTGCGCGACTGGGTGACCAACGTGCGGACGACCTACTATCTCCTCGGCTCGGCCATGGGCCCGCATCCGTATCCCATGATGGTGCGCGATTTCCACCGCGTGATCGGCGAGGAGACGCGGGGGCAGGCGCGCAAGCTCACGGGCAAGCTCCCGGATCTCCTCGTGGCCTGCGTGGGCGGGGGCTCCAATGCCATCGGGCTCTTCTGGCCCTTCATCCGCGACCCGCGCGTGCGCATCGTGGGCGTGGAGCCCGCCGGCCACGGTCTCTCCACGGGCCGCCACGGCGCCGCCCTCGGAGCGGGGGCGGTGGGCGTGCTCCACGGGAGCATGAGCTATCTCCTCCAGAACGACGACGGCCAGATCTCCGAGGCTCATTCGATCTCGGCGGGGCTCGACTATCCCGGCGTGGGCCCCGAGCACGCCTATTACAAGGAGCAGGGTCGCTTCGAGTACGAGTCGGCCACCGACGCCGAGGCCCTCGAGGCCTTCCAGGCCCTGACCAGGCTCGAAGGGATCATGCCGGCCCTCGAGTCCGCCCACGCCGTGGCCTACGTCATGCGCGTGGCCAAGCAGATGAAGAAGAGCCAGAGCATCGTGGTCGGGCTCTCGGGCCGGGGCGACAAAGACGTGCACACGGTCGAGCAGGCCCTCGCCGGCACGAACGGACACGGTGTGGCGGCGACGCGGACGGCCTCGGCGGCAGGCCGACGGTGACGACGACGGTGACGGGGCGCCTGGCCACGACCTTCGCCGCGCTCAGGGAGCGCGGCGAGCGTGCCCTCATCCCGTACTTCACCGCGGGCGATCCGTCCGTGTCGCTCACGAAGCGGCTCGTCATCGAAGCCGCGCGGCGGGGCGCCGACATCGTGGAGCTGGGCGTGCCCTTCTCGGATCCTCTGGCCGACGGACCGGTGATCCAGCGGGCGACCCAGCGCGCCCTCCAGGCGGGCGTGACGCTGCCCCGCGTGCTCGAGCTGGCGCGAGATCTCCGGGGCGAGACGGCGGTGCCCCTCGTTTTTCTCACCTACTACAACCCCCTCCTCGCCTTCGGCCTCAAGGCATTCTGCGTGACGGCGGTGGAGTGCGGCGTCGACGGCGTCATCGTGGCCGACCTGCCGCCCGAGGAAGCCCGTCCCCTGCGATCGGAAGCCGAGGCGGCGGGCCTCGACCTGATCCACCTCGTCGCTCCGACCTCCCCGCCCGATCGGATGCGCGCCATCGCGCGGGCGGCCACCGGCTTTCTCTACATGGTCTCCTTGACCGGGGTCACGGGCGCGCGCGCCGAGCTACCTCCCGATCTCCTGCAGCACCTGCGCACCCTTCGAGGCATCACGACCAAGCCCATCTGCGTGGGATTCGGCATCGGAACGCCCGAGCAGGCAGCCGCGGTCGGCCGCGCGGCCGACGGAGTCATCGTGGGCTCGGCCATCGTGCAGCTCGTCGAGCGTCATGGCGGGTCCGAGGAGCTCGTGGGCCGGGTCGGGGACTTCGTGGCCTCCCTCAAAGAGCCGTTGAAGGCGAGCACCGTATGACGAGCCCTGGGCACCGAGAGCACGTGGGGGAGTGCGGGGGCCATGTCGGGGCCCCCGCCGACAAACGGATGGGCGGGCTCGCGTCCGCACCCACGCGAGCGAGGACCTGAGCGGTGGCTTGGTTCTTCAAGGGCAAGGAGCAAGGTGACGACCGGCCCAAGAAGGTCAATATCGCCGAGGGCCTCTGGGTCAAGTGCGACTCCTGCAAGGAGATCGTCTATCGCGCCGAGGTGGACCGCGCCGGGCGCGTCTGCCCGAAGTGCCGCTACCCCTTCCGCATCACCGCCCAGGAGCGCATCGCCTCGCTCCTGGACACGGGCTCCTTCGAGGAGCGCGAGACGGGACTTCGCTCGCGCGACCCCCTCGGCTTCAAGGACACCAAGCGCTATACCGATCGCGTGAAGGCCGCCCGCGGCAAGACGGGTCTCGAGGAAGCCGTCATCACCGGCCTCGGGCGCGTCGGGGGCTACGAGGTCGCGGTGGGCGTGTTCGAGTTCGGCTTCATGGGCGGCAGCATGGCCTCGGTGGTCGGCGAGAAGCTCACGCGCCTCATCGATTTCGCCGTGCAGAAGCGCGTGCCCGTCCTCATCGTGTCCGCCTCCGGGGGAGCGCGGATGCAGGAAGGCATCTTGTCGCTCATGCAGATGGCCAAGACCGCCTCCGCCCTCAAGCGACTGGCCGACGAGCGCCTGCCCTACGTCTCGCTGCTCACGGATCCCACCACGGGCGGCGTCACGGCGAGCTTCGCCATGCTGGGCGATCTCATTCTCGCCGAGCCCCGCGCGCTCATCGGCTTCGCCGGCCCGCGCGTCATCGCGGAGACCATACGCCAGCCGCTCCCCGAGGGCTTCCAGCGCTCCGAGTTCCTCCTCGAGCACGGCCAGATCGACCTCGTGGTCGAGCGCCGGGAGCTCCGAGACACGCTCCGTCGCATTCTCGCTTTCTTCGCGGGTCCATCCCAGCCCGCTCCATGACCTACCGCGAGGCCGTGGCCCGCGTCACCGGGCTGCGGGGCGGCGAGATGGCCGGGATGCGTCCCGGCCTCGAGCGCATCGAGACGCTGCTCGAGTCGGCGGGCCACCCCGAGCGCGCCGTGACCCTGGTCCAGGTCGCCGGCACCAACGGCAAGGGCTCCATATGCGCCATGCTCGCGGCCACCGTCCAGGCCGCAGGCCGCCGGGTCGGGCTCTACACCTCGCCCCACCTTCTCGATATCCGCGAGCGTATTCGCGTCGACGGCCGCCCGATCTCCGAGGCCGATTTCGCCGACGGGGTCGAGGCCCTGGGCACCTTGGTCGCGCGCCTCGACGCGACCATGTTCGAGGCGCTGACCGCGCTCGCCCTCGATCACTTCGCCCGCGAAGGCGTCGAGGTGGCGGTGCTCGAGGTCGGCATGGGTGGACGGCTCGACTCGACCACCGTGGGCCGTCCCGCCGTGGAAGTCGTGAGCCGCATCGACCTCGACCATCAGGCCTACCTCGGCGACACCATCGAGAAGATCGCCGCGGAGAAGGCCGCCATCATCCGGAGCGGAATCGCCGTGTCGGCGCGCCAGGACCCCGGGGCCGAATCGGTGATCGTGAGGCGCGCGGCCGACGCGGGGGTGCCGCTCCTCCTCGAGGGGAGGGATCTTCACGCGCGAGTGCGCCGGAGCGGGCTCGACGGCCTGTGGCTGGATCTCGACGGACCCGGCTTCACGTTCGATGACGTGCGGGTGGCGCTGCTCGGAGTCTTTCAGCCCGGCAACGCCCTCCTCGCCGCCACCGCGGCGCATCTCGTGGGGGTGAGCGAGGCCGCGATCCGAGCGGGCCTTGGTGCCGCCCGCTGGCCCGGGCGCTTCCAGGTCTTGCCCGGGCCACCTCCCATCGTGCTCGACGGGGCGCACAATCCGGCCGGCGCCCGGGCCCTCGCCGCTTCGCTCGAAGCGTATTTCCCCGGCCAGCGCGGCACGCTCATCATCGGCATGTTCTCCGACAAGGATCAGCCCGGCATTCTGCTCCCCCTCTTGCCACTGGCCCGCCGCGTCATCTTCACCGCCAGCGAGCACCCACGGGCGGCTCCCGCGGCCTCCGTGAAGGCCCTGGCGGAAAATATCTGGCCGGGCCTGAAGGCCGATCTCGCTCCCTCTCCCGCCGAGGCCCTACGGATGGCGCTCTCGGATCCGCTAACCCCCATGGTTTGTGTTGCGGGGTCACTCTCGCTCCTCGGGCCCACTCTCGCCCAAGCCACTGAAAAGACAGATATATTTAGCGAAGACGACCCGGGCCGCTGAGATAGGATGAGGGCCTGTGTCTCTAAAAAAGACGCCCAATCCCTGTCTGCCCGAACGGCTTGCGGCACGGCTCGGCCCCTTGGCCCTGGCGGTCGCGCTCCTCTGCGTCCACTCAGCTGAGGTGAGGGCTCAACAGGCCCCCCTCACTCTCCGGGATAGCAGCGGAGAGACCAGCGTCGTCGCCGACCGGATCCAGCAGATCGGCGGCGACTCGAACCTCCTGCTCGCCACCGGCAACGTGGAGATCACCCGCGGAGGCAGCCGCCTCCTCGCTGATCGAGTCGAGCTCAATCGCAATACGGGCGAGGCAGTGGCCCAGGGCAAGGTCGTCTTCTTCGACGGGCAGGATCGGCTCGTCGCCGAGCGCGTCGACTACAACCTCAACACCGGGACGGGCGTCGTCTACAAGGGCGCGGCCCAGGTCCCTCCGTACTACCGCCTCTCCGCCGAGCGGTTCGACCGCCTGGGGGAGAGCGTGTACGGCGTGCGCCAGGGCGTCTTCACGACGTGCGAAGGCGAGGTGCCCGACTGGTCCGTGCATCTGGGGTCGGGGCAGGCCGACCTCGACGGGATCATCTTCGGACGGGACGCCTCCTTCTGGGTCAAGAGCGTGCCCGTCCTGCCCTGGGTGCCCTTCTTCGCGGCGGCCCTCCGACGCGAGCGCCAGTCGGGCTTCCTCTTTCCCGAGTTCGGCCAGAACTCCCGCAAGGGATACTTCGCCCGGGTGCCGTACTACTGGGCCATCAGCGACAGCCAGGATCTCACCGTCGCGCTCGATACCTTCACCAAGCGCGGGATGGGCCTGGAGCTCGACTACCGCTACGTCCTGTCCCGCGAGACCCAGGGGCAGATCACGGCCTTCGGCGTGAACGAATCCTTCCTCGACTCGCGCGCCTCCCAGGGCCTCAACGAGAACCGTGGCTGGATCCAGATCAAGCACGGATGGCAGATCACCCCGAGCATGTCGCTCAAGATCGACTCGAACGTCACCTCCGACGACGACATCTACAAGACGTACGCCGACGCGGCGGGCGAGCGCGTGCGGCAGCGCGCCGAGACCAACGTGTTCGTGACGCAGCGGTGGGAGTCGTGGAACCTCGTGGCCCGCGTGTACTGGTACCAGGACCTGACCACGCCGCGGCCCGTGGAGCTACAGCGGGCACCCGAGATCAAGCTGGAGGGCATACGCCAGGCGGTGCCCGGGGTGCCGGGTCTGCTCTTCGAGACCCAGGCCTCCTTCGTCAGCTTCCTCCGCGAGATCGGATCCGAGGGCGTGCGGGGCGATGTCCATCCCCGCTTCCTCTACCCGATTCCCGTGGCCGGGCTCTTCACCATGACCCCGTTCCTGGGTGGGCGTCTGACCTACTACAATCAGCGGGTGGTCAGGTCGGCGATCTCCCAGGGGCCCGACAATGGCTACCCCGTCACCGTGGAGAAGACCGTCGACGACGATCGGGTCCGCCAGCAGGTGGAGGCGGGCGTGCAGCTGGAGACCCGCGCCTCGCGCGTCTTCAACGTCGGCGGCACCGGAGGCATCTCCGCCCTCCAGCACGTCATCGAGCCGCGCGCCACCTTCCTGGAGATCCGCGGCGTCAATCAGAAGGCCAATCCGCAATGGGAGCCCGGAGGAGGTCCGACCGTCCGCTTCGACCCAGGCTACGAGGCGCGGACGGGCATCGACGCCCAGGGCAAGGCCAACGAAGTCACCTACGCTCTGGTCAACCGGTTCAACGCGCGCACGGTCTCGGGGCCCAACGAGGAGCCGGTGCGCTGGGAGCTCGCGCGATTGACCCTGAGCCAGACCTACAATTTCCTGCCCGTCTCCGAGCCCTTCAAGGACGCCGTGGGCGAGATCCTCATCCAGCCCAACGAGCATCTCCGCTTCCGGGCCGATGCCCGGTACAATGTCTACGGCCTGGGCTTCCGGGACGCGAACGCCGACATCAGCGCGATCTTCCGCGACTTCTCGCTGACGATGGGGCCGCGCTTCAACGAGCAGTCGGGCTTCCGCTTCCTCCAGGCCTCGGCCACCGCGCGCGTGACCCGGAACGTGGATCTCAAGGCCAGCAGCTACTGGGACATAACCAATGGTAGGGCCACCGAGGCCCGGGGAGGGATAGACATCCACTTCGATTGCTGGTCGATCACGGCGCAGTTCATCCACCGCTACGCTTCCGACGACGAGGTCCGATTCTCCGTCAATCTTCTCGGGGTCGGTCAGGCGGCCACGAGCGCCCGCGGAAGCAGCGGTGGAGGCAGCAAATGATCCCCCAGATCGACCTCACGCGACAGCACGAAGCGCTCAAGGCCGAGCTGGCGGCGGCGGTGGCGCGCGTGCTCGCCTCCTGCCGCTTCATTCTCGGGCCCGAGGTCGCCGCCCT
Organism: Candidatus Methylomirabilota bacterium; assembly: GCA_035635755.1. Taxonomy (GTDB): domain Bacteria; phylum Methylomirabilota; class Methylomirabilia; order Rokubacteriales; family CSP1-6; genus AR37. Next base: position 16,371 of record DASQAK010000124.1, read on the forward strand.
CGAGAGCGAGCTGGCCCGGCTCTGCGGCGTCTCCCACGGCATCGGAGTCGCGTCGGGCACCGATGCCCTCGTCATCGCCCTCAAGGCGGTCGGTGTCCGGCCCGGTGACGAGGTCATCACCTCGGCCTTCTCCTTCGTGGCCTCCGCGACCAGCGTGCTCATGGTGGGCGCGCGGCCGGTCTTCGTGGACATCGATCCGGGCACGTACAACCTGGATCCCGCGCTCGTGGACAAGGCAGTGACGCCGCGGACGCGCGCCATCATGCCCGTCCACCTCTACGGCCAGCCTGCCGCCATGGACGTCATCAGCGCCATCGCCCGCGCCCGCGGCCTCGCCGTGGTCGAGGACGCCGCGCAGGCGGTGGGAGCCTCCTATGGCGACAAGCCGGCGGGAGCCTGGGGCGACGTCGCGTGCCTGTCCTTTTATCCCACCAAGAACCTCGGGGGCTGCGGCGACGGGGGCATGATCCTGACTGCCCACGAGGACGTGGCCCGGCAGATACGCCGGCTACGGGATCATGGGTCGTCGCGCAAGTACGAGCACGTCGAGCTCGGCTACTCGAGCCGGCTGGACGAGCTCCAGGCCGCCCTCCTCCGCGTGAAGCTCCGGCGGCTCGAGGACTGGAACCAGTCGCGACGCCGGATCGCCTCGCGCTACCGGGAGCTTCTCGGGGACGCGCCGCTGGCGTTGCCCGAGGAGCGCGCGCCCGCCCGTCACGTCTACCACCAGTTCACCGTGCGCACCCCGAAGCGAGATGCCCTTGCCATGGCCCTGACTGACGCGGGGATCGGCACCGCCGTCCACTACCCGATCGCCATCCCCACTCAGCCCATGTTCGCCCTCGCCGACGCCGACCGGTCCTTCCCCCACGCCGCGCGGGCCTCCGCCGAGGTGCTGTCGCTGCCGTGCTTCCCGGAGCTCACCGACGCGGAGATCGAGGCGATCGCGCGCGCCATCCGCGACGCGCTCGGGCGGCTCCATTGAGCGCGTCCCTGGGGCAGGTGGCGGAGGAGCTCAAGCAGCGGCTGGAGCGGCGCGACGCCACCATCGGCGTCATCGGGCTCGGCTACGTCGGTCTGCCCCTGGCCGTGGCCTTTGCCAAGGCGGGCCTGCCCGTGATCGGAGTGGACGCGGACGCGGACCGCTCCGCGCGGATCCGCGCGGGGGTGAGCCCGGTCGAGGACGTGCCGAACGACGAGCTCGCCCCTCTCGTCACCGCGCGGCGTCTCGTCGTCGCCGACGGGATCGAGGCGCTCACCGCCGCCGATGCCATCATCATCTGCGTGCCGACGCCGCTGGGGAAGTCCAAGGAGCCGGACATCTCCCACATCGTGGCGGCGGCGGAGGACGTGGCGCGCATTCTGCGCGCGGGCCAGCTCATCGTGCTGGAGTCCACCACGTACCCGGGGACGACCGAGGAGGTGTTGCTCCCTCGCTTTGCCGCCGCGGGGCTCACCGTCGGCCACGAATTCTTCCTCGCCTTCTCCCCGGAGCGCATCGACCCCGGCAACCGCCGGTACGGCCTCACGAACATTCCCAAGGTCGTGGGCGGCGTCACTGCGTCCTGCATGGCCCTGGCCACCGCGCTCTACGGGCAGATCGTGGAGCGGATCGTGCCCGTCTCCTCGCCCCAGGCGGCGGAGCTGGTGAAGCTTTTCGAGAACATCTTCCGCAGCGTCAACATCGCCCTCGTGAACGAGCTGGCCATCATGTGCCGGCGGCTCGGACTCTCCGTCTGGGAGATCATCGATGCCGCGGCGACCAAGCCCTTCGGCTTCATGCCCTTCCAGCCCGGTCCCGGCATCGGCGGCCACTGCCTGCCCAGCGATCCCTACTACCTCTCGTGGCGGGCGCGCATGATGGGCTACGAGGCCCGCTTCATCGCCTTTGCCGACGAGATCAACCGGGGCATGCCGGGCTACACGGTGCAGCTCGCCATCGACGCCCTCAATGACCTCGGACGCCCGCTCAAGGGCTCACGCCTGCTCGTGCTCGGCGTCGCCTACAAGGCGGGCGTGGGAGACGTGCGCGATTCGCCCGCCGTGGAAATCATCGACGCCCTCGTCCTGCGGGGCGCGCGCGTGGACTACGCCGACCCCCACGTCCCCATCTTGACGGTGGGGAGCCGATCCCTGACCGCGGTGGACTGGACCGCCTCCCTCGGCTCCTACGATCTGGTCCTCGTGCTCACCGCGCATCGCGAGTTCGACCCCGTCCGCCTCGTCCGCGAGGCGCGGCTGGTGCTCGACACGCGCAACCTGACCGGGCCGCTGGGTGCCCAGCCGCATGTAATCCGCTTGTAGGACGGTGTGAGAATGCTCGCTGCCGTCCTGACGTCGCTCCGTCCTCGCCAGTGGGTCAAGAACCTCTTCGTTTTCGCCGGCGTCGTCTTCGCCCAACAGATATTCACGCCACTGGTCTGGCGGGCCGCCGCCGCCTTCGTGATCTTCTGCGGGCTCAGCGGGGCCATCTATCTGTTCAACGACGTCGCCGACGTCGACAAGGATCGTCTCCACCCCCAGAAGAAGCAGCGGCCCATCGCGGCGGGGGCGCTATCGATCCGGGCCGCCGTGGCCATCGGTCTCGTGCTCTCGGCTGCCTGCCTCGCCGCGGCCTTCTCGCTCTCACCCGTCTTCGGCCTGACCGCCCTGGGCTATGGCGTGCTCCTCACGGCGTACTCCGCCTGGCTCAAGCACCTGGTCATCCTGGACGTGCTGACGGTGGCCACGGGCTTCGTGCTGCGGGCGGTGGCGGGGGCGGTGGCGGTGGATGTCGAGATCTCGGGCTGGCTCCTCATCTGCACCATCCTCATCGCGCTCTTCCTGGCCCTCGGCAAGCGTCGCCACGAGTACCGCTCGCTCACGGGGAGCGCCGTGGCCCATCGGCCTATCCTCGCCGAGTACAGCGAAGGGTTCCTGGACCAGATGATCTCCGTGGTCACCGCCTCCACGGTGACGGCCTATGCGCTCTACACCATGTCGGCCGAGACGGTGGCCAAGTTCCACACCCGGCTCCTGCCCCTCACCCTGCCCTTCGTCCTCTACGGCATCTTCCGCTACCTCTATCTCCTCTACCGGCGCGATCTCGGGGGCAATCCATCCGACCTGCTCGTGAACGATCGCGCGCTCCTCGTCGATGCCCTCCTGTGGATGCTGGCCACCCTCGCCATCATCTACGGCTCGCGATGGACGGGCTGAGCGTCGAGACGATCGCGGGCTGGGGTCGCCATCCAGTCTGCCGCGCCGCCGTCCTCCGCCCGGAGCGGTTGAGGCTCCCGCGCACCGGCCGTGTCCTTCCCCGCGGTCTCGGGCGCTCGTACGGCGACGCCGCCGTGCCCGCCTCGGCCCAGTCTCTCGTCCTCGAGACGGTCCGGGCCGACCGCATCCTGGCCTTCGAGCCCTCCACGGGGGCGCTGACGTGCGAGGCGGGACTCTCCCTCGCGGAGATTCTCCGGGTCTTCGTGCCGCGTGGCTGGTTTCCCCCCGTGAGCCCGGGCACGAAGTTCGTCACGGTCGGCGGCTGCGTCGCCTCCGACGTGCACGGCAAGAACCATCACCGCGACGGCTCCTTCGGTGGATTCGTGGGCCGGCTCGTGCTCGAGACGGCCGACGGGCGGCTCGTGGAGTGCGGCCCGGACCGCGAGCGCGAGCTTTTTCTCGCCACGGTGGGCGGCATGGGACTGACGGGGCTGATCACGGAGGCAACGGTCCGTCTCAGGCCGGTCGAGACGCCCTGGATGTTCGTCGAGGTAGAGCCGGCGGCTCATCTGGCCGAGATGCTCGACGGTCTGAGGCATGCGAGCAAGGACTGGCCCTATACCGTGGGCTGGATCGACTGCCTCGCCACCGGGTCCGGCCTCGGGCGCGGCATCATCTTCCGCGGACGCCACGCCTCGCGCGGGGAGGCGCCGGGCGCGCGCCCGCGAGAGACCAGCGTGCGCGGGCTCCCCTTCGACGCACCCCAATGGCTGCTCAGCCCACTCCTCATGCGGGCCTTCAACGCGGCCTACTACCGGATCCAGAGCCGACGGACGGGCGGCCGGTTCGTGCCCTACGATGCCTTCTTCTACCCGCTCGACACCGTCAAGGACTGGAACCGCCTCTATGGCCGGAGCGGCTTCCTTCAATACCAGTGCGTCGTCCCGCGGGCGGCGGGCGGGCCCGTGCTCTCGGAGCTGCTGGAGCGTGTGAGCCGGGCGGGGGCGACGTCCTTTCTCGCGGTGATCAAGGATTGCGGCCCGGAGTCCGACGCGTACCTGTCCTTTCCCCTCGAGGGCACGACCCTCGCGATGGACCTGCCCTACCGCGGCCCCGCCACCGAGGCCCTCGTGCACGAGCTGGACGGCACGGTGGTCCGCGCCGGAGGTCGGATCTATCTGGCCAAGGACGCCGTCACCCGGCGCGACGATTTCGAGCGGATGGTGCCGCGGCTCTCGCAATGGCGGCGCGTGCGGGACCGGTGGGATCCCGAGCACCGGTTCGGCTCCGCCCTGTCGGCGCGCCTGCTCGGAGACGACGCGTGAAGGCCGTGCTGGTGGGAGCCACGCGCGGGATGGGACGGGCCCTGGCGCGGCTCCTCGCCGGCCGCGGCGATGCCCTCGCTCTCCTCGGCCGCGACCCGAACGAGCTGCTCACGTCGTCCCGGGATCTCGCGGCGCGCGGGGCGAGCGGACCGGTGGTGACGGGACATCTGGATCTGGCGGAGCCCGAGGGCTTCGAGGCCGCCCTCGACGCGGCCGAGCGCGCGCTGGGCAGCTTCGACGCGCTCATCGTCACGGGTGGCGACTTCGCCCCGCAGGAGACCCTCGAGCGTGACAGCGCGCGTCTCGCCCGGCTCCTCGAGGTCAATTTCACCGGCACGGTGGTGCTCTGCCAGCAGACCGCCGAGCGACTGGCCCGGCGCGGCGGGGGCACCATCTGCGCGTTCAGCTCGGTGGCGGGCGATCGAGCGCGGCGCAGCAACTATCTCTACGGCGCCTCCAAGGCGGGTCTGTCGGTGTTTCTCGACGGCCTTGGGCTCGCCTACGCCGATCGTGGTGTGCGCGTGCTCGCCGTGCGACCCGGCTTCGTCAAGACGTCCATGACGACTGGGTTACGCGTGCCGCCCTTCGCGGGGGAGCCGGAGTCGGTGGCGCGCGTCGTCCTCCGCGCCCTCGACAAGGGAGCTCCCGTGGTTTACGTTCCGCCCATCTGGCGCTGGGTCATGCTCGTCATCCGGCTGCTTCCGCGTGTGGTGATGCGCCGGGCTCGCTTTTAACGCGGTAAGATGATCGTGCATGCCTGACACGGTCAGAGTTCGCTTCGCGCCGAGTCCCACGGGCTCCTTTCACGTGGGGGGAGCTCGCACCGCCCTGTTCAACTGGGCCTTCGCTCGGCGGCACCACGGCACCTTCGTGCTTCGGATCGAGGACACGGACCGCGCCCGCTCGACGGATGCCGCCATCACCCAGATCGCAGAAGCGCTGCGCTGGCTTGGCCTCGACTGGGACGAGGGCCCGCCCGCTCCCGGCTACCGGCAAACGGAGCGCTTGGAGATTTATCGCGCGCATGCCGAGCGGTTGCTGGCCGAGGGCCGTGCGTATCGGTGTCGCTGCACTCCCGCCACTCTTGAGGCTCTCCGGAAGGAGGCCCAGGCGCGCGGGCAGACCTTCCGCTATCCGGGCACCTGCCGCGAGGCCGACGTGCCCGCCTCCGAGCCCCATGCGCTGAGGCTCAAGGTGCCGACGAACGGGCAGACGGTGGTCGAGGACGCCATCCTGGGCACGATCACGTTCGACAACGACACGCTCGACGATTGGATCCTCGTGCGCACCGATGGCACCCCGACCTACAACTTCTGCGTGGTCGTCGACGACGTGACCATGAAGATCACCCATGCCATCCGGGGCAACGAGCACCTCAACAACACGCCCAAGCAGCTCGCCTGCTACGCAGCCCTCGGCTATGCCGCCCCCGTCTTCGCCCATCTGCCTCTCATACTCGCCCCTGACCGCAGCAAGATGTCCAAGCGGCACGGCGCCACCACCGTCGAGGAGTTCAGGGATCAGGGCATTCCCCGCGAGGCGATCGTCAACTATCTCGTGCGGCTTGGCTGGTCCCACGGGGACCAGGAGATCCTCTCGCCCGAGGAGATCGCCGCGCATTTCGATCTCGCCCATGTGGGCAAGGCAGGCGCCGTCTTCGACCGCGAGAAACTTCTCTGGCTCTCCCTGGAGTGGATCAAGAGGATGCCGCCCGAGCGCCTGGCCGCCGAGCTCGAGCCCTTTCTCGCGCGGGCCGGGCTGCCCGTTCCTGCCGATCGCGCCCATCTCGCGCGGATCGCCGACAGCCTCAAAGAGCGCTCGCACACCTTCGTCGAGATGGCCGAGCAGGCCGCGTTCTATTTCCGCCCGCCCCCGGCCTATGATCCGCAGGCCACCGCGAAGTTCTGGACGGCCGAGGCGCCGCATCGCTATGCCGTGCTGATCAAGCGCATCCAGGCCCAGGAGGCGTTCGACGCGGCGAGCCTCGAGGGTCTCTATCGCGGCCTGGCCGCCGAGAT
>DASQAK010000125.1:0-10365 GCA_035635755.1 Candidatus Methylomirabilota bacterium
GTCAGGTGCTCGATGATGCCCTTGGCCCCCAGGAGATGGCAGGAGAGATTGTGGCAGACAGCGACGACGTGGCGGCCCTTGGGCTGCTGGAAGTACAGCGTGTAGAACGTGACCACTTCGTGCACGTGAGCCGGCGAGAGCTCGAAGAGTCCCGCGACGTACTCTTCCACCTCGAGCGAGATATGGCCGAAGGTGTCCTGAGCGAGATGGAGCACGGGCAGGAGCGCTCCTCGCTTGTCCGGGTAGAGCCCCTGCAGCCGGCGCACCTCGGCGAGATGCTCGGCGCCGAACTGGGGCCTCCTAGCGTCGGCCACGAGCTATCTCCACGCCCTTGTCTTGATTGGTACTCGCCTCGCGACGGCCATGGGCCGCCGCTCAGCTCGAACAGCGGGCCGCGTCTCAGCTCGAAAGTCAACGATCAAGCTCGCCTCCGATCATGTTCACCGACCCGAAGGTGGGAATGATGTCGGCGACCATCTGGCCCTCGATCATCCGCGGCAGGGCGGCCACGGGAGGGAGGCACGGGGGCCGGCAGCGGACGCGATAGGGCCGATCGGTGCCGTCGGAGACCACGTAGAAGCCGAGCTCGCCATTGGCGCCCTCGGCGGCGAAGTAAGCCTCACCGGCGGGCGGCCGGATGCCGTTGCCGTCCATCACCAGCATGAAGTGGTTCATCAGCCCTTCGATGGAGCCGTAGGTGGTTTCCTTGGGAGGCAGGACGACTCGCTTGTCGGCTACATTGACCTGGGTGTACGCGGGGCGCTCCTGCCCACGGAGATTCGGGGACAGGGTGATGGGCAGGAGCAGGAGCCCCTCGGTGTGGCCCTGCTTGCCTCGGTCCACGTAGGCGTCGACGGGAATCTCGCGGCCTTCGAAGTCCACGTTGATGGCTCCGCCGGGCATGCGCTCGAGCCCCTGCTCGGCCATGCGCATGGACTGCTCCATCTCCGCCATGCGCACCAGGTAGCGATCGAAGTTGTCGCCGTTCTTGCCCAGGGGCACCTCGAACTCGACCCGGTCATAGGCCCAGTACGGCTGCACCCGTCGCAGGTCGAAGGCGACTCCCGCCGCCCGCAGCAGCGGCCCCGTGATGCCCCAGGCGATGGTCTCCTCGGCCGAGAGCGCCCCCACGCCGACCATGCGGTCCATGAAGATGCGGTTGCCCGTGATGAGGGTGTGGACTTCCGTCAGCACTTGCCGCACCTCGGCAAAGGCCTTGCGCACCTTGATGCCGAAACCCTCGGGCAGGTCGGCCTTGACGCCGCCCACCCGGCCGTAGGAGATGGTCAGCCGCGCCCCCGTCACGTCCTCCACGAGCTCCCAGAGGAACTCGCGGGCCTTGATCATGTAGAGGAAGACCGTGAAGGCGCCCAGCTCCATGGCGGAGGCGCCCACGCAGGTCAGGTGGTCGCAGATCCGCGAGATCTCGCTCATGATCACGCGGATGTACTTGCACCGCTCCGTGACCTCGATGCCGAGGAGCTTCTCCACGGCCGAGGCGTAGGCGAAGTTGTTGATGAGGGGGGAGACGTAGTTGAGCCGGTCCGTGAAGGGGATCGCGTTGTTGTAGGGCCCCGCCTCGCAGTCCTTCTCGAAGGCGCGGTGGAGGTATCCGATCTCGACGTCGCCCTTGACCACCACCTCGCCGTCGAGCTCCGCGAAGATGCGGATGATCCCGTGCATGGCGGGGTGGGCGGGACCCAGGTTGACGTACAGATGCTGGGAGCCGTCGCCGGTGCCCGGAATGCCGCCCTCGCCCAGGAAGAGCTCCCGCGCGCTCCTGTCGCTCATGATTTCAGGCTCGCTCCAGCTTTCTCCCGGACATGCATTTTCTCAGCACTCGCCTCGCCATGCTCCTCGCCTGCGGCTCGTCGGCCATGTCTCAGCTCGAACACCTAGGGCTAGACTTTCGGCCCGATCAAGGGCTGGCGACGCGTGATGGGATAGTCCTTCCGCAGCGGATGCCCCACGAACTCCTCGTACAGGAGGAGGCGGCGGAGGTCGGGATGGCCCTCGAAGCGGATGCCGAACATGTCCCACACCTCGCGCTCGAGCCAGTTGGCGATGGGCCAGAGTGAGGTGGCCGTGGGCACCCACGCGTCGTCCTCCTCGACCTGCACCTTGAGGCGGACCCGGTGATTGTGAGGAATCGAGTACAGGTGATAGACCACGTCGAAGCGCGGCCCGTCCTCCCGCCCCGGGAATTTCTGGTAGTCGACGGCGGTCAGGTCCATGAGCATGTCGAACCTGAGCTCGGCGTCGCCCCGACCGTAGGCGAGGGCGTCGACAATGCCCTCGCGCGCCACCACCAGCGTGTGATCGCCGAGCCGCTCGTGCGCATCGAGGGCGCGCGCGCCCAGGCGGGCGCGCAGCCGCGCGAGAATGGCCGATCCGTCCATGGGAAGGCCTAGTAGCGCTGCGCGCCGGCCGCGATCTTGTCCTGCAGCTTCATCAGGCCATCGATGACGCTCTCGGGACGGGGCGGGCAGCCTGGAATATAGACGTCCACGGGAATGATGGTGTCGATCCCCTGGACCGTCGCGTAGTTGTCATAGAAGCCGCCGGTGCACGTGCAGACGCCGAAGGCCACCACCCACTTCGGCTCGCACATCTGGTCGTACACGCGCTTGAGCACGGGGGCCATCTTGTGGCTGATGGTGCCGACCACGAAGAGCACGTCGGCCTGGCGCGGAGAGAAGCGCGGCAGCCCCGCCCCGAAGCGGTCGACGTCGTAGTGCGAGCAGGCGGTGGCCATGTACTCCATGCCGCAGCACGCCGTCACGAACGGGTACTGGAAGATGGAGTACTTCCGCGCCCAGCCGATCGCCTCGTCGAGCTTGGAGGTGAAGAAGGAGCCTACTCCCATTCGAGACCTCGCTTCTGCCAGATGTAGAGAAAGCCCAGCATGAGGATGCCGAGGAAGACGAGCATGACGGAGAAGCCGAACCAGCCGAGGCTGCGGAACACCGTGGCCCACGGCCACACGAAGAGCAGCTCGATGTCGAAGATGATGAAGAAGATCGCGATCGTGGAGAACCTGATGGCGAAGCGTCCCTCGGGCAGCGCCACCGGGTCCTTGCCGCACTCGAAGGGCTCCATCTTGATGAGCGAGTAGCGCTTGGGGGCGATGAGCCCGGGGATGCCGAGGAGGGCCCCCGCCACCACCGCCGAGACCACGAACACCATCAGAATCGGCAAGTATTCCAATTAAGTTCTGGGGGGGAGCGATCGCCGCTCCTCCCCCAGTCCCCCCCAACGGTTACCCTCGGCAGCCTGCGATACCACACCCTTATTTATCGGACTGTTCACCGCCCTTGACCCTGGCACCTGGCGCTTGGCGTGATAGGAGGAGCGCACGAGCGGCCCCGACTCCACGTGAGCGAAGCCCATGGCGCGCCCTGTCTCCCCGAGCTCGGCGAATTCTTCGGGGGTGTAGTAGCGGGCCACGGGGAGATGCTGAGCCGAGGGGCGCAGGTACTGTCCCAGGGTGAGGATGTTGACGTCGGTCTCGCGGAGATCGCGCATCGTCTCGAGCAGCTCCTCCCGCTCCTCGCCCAGCCCCAGGATGATGCCCGACTTCGTGAGCAGGCTCGGCGCGGCCCGGCGGGCCCGCCTGAACAGCTCCAGCGTGCGAGCGTACCGACCGCCGTGGCGGGCCAGCTTGTACAGCCGCGGCACCGTCTCGGTATTGTGGTTGAGGATGTCGGGGCCGGCGTCGATGACGGTCTGGAGCGCCCCGGCCTGCCCCTGGAAGTCGGGAATCAGCAGCTCGACGCGGCAGGCCGGCGCCTCGCGGCGGATGGCGAGGACGGTGGCGGCGAAGACCCGCGCGCCGCCGTCGGCCAGATCGTCGCGGTTCACCGAGGTGATCACCACGTGCTCCAGGCCAAGCTCCCGCACGGCGTGTCCCACGCGCTCGGGCTCCTCACGGTCCTCCCAGGCGGGCTTGCCATGAGCCACCGCGCAGTAGCCGCAGTTCCGCGTACAGATGTCGCCGAGGATCATGAAGGTCGCCGTCGAATCCTCCCAGCACTCGCCGATGTTCGGGCAATGCGCCTCCTCGCACACGGAGTGCAGGTTCCACTGCCGCATCAGGCCCTTCAATCGGATGTAGTTCGGGCCTCCGGGCGCGCGCACCTTGAGCCACGCCGGCTTGGGCGCGGCTGCGGGCCTGGGTGAGTCCAGGAGAGGGAGAGAAATTCCCATGGAGACGTGTCCTTTTCCCCGTCGGCTCACGTCATTATGGCACACATTTCACAAGCGTAAAAGGCACCCCGGCCCATTCAGCGGCGAGGGCGAGCGCGGTGCCGAAGGAAGAGGCAGGAAATCAGGCGATCAGGGGAGCGTTCGGCGGCTCGGCGATGGCCTTCCGCGCTGCAGGGAGGCGATGACCGTCGAGAGGTGGCTGGGGTCTGCCGGCTTCACGATGTGCGTGTCGAATCCAGCCTCGAGGGCCTTGCGGCGGTCCTCGGCTTGTCCGTATCCGCTCAGGGCGATCAGCCCCACGTCCTTGCTCCGGCTGGCGCGGAGCTGGCGAGCGACCTCGTAGCCATCCACCCCCGGCAGCCCGAGATCGATCACCACGATGTCGGGGATCAGGCTGAGCGCCATCTCGATGCCGGTGGGGCCGTCGCAGGCGCCGTAGACCTCATGGCCGGCCAGGGTGAGGAGCATCTGCAGCATCTCGCGGGCGTCCTCGTTGTCCTCGACGAGAAGGATGCGGCTCCGGCCGATCTCGTGCCCGGAGACCTTGACGCCATCGGAGTCCGGAACGGGCGGGGCGCTCCGCGGGAGCCGGACGGTGAACCGGCTTCCGCATCCCTCGCCGTCGCTCGCCGCCTGCACGCTTCCGCCGTGCAGCTCCACGAGCTGCCGGGCCAGGGACAGGCCGATGCCCAACCCGCCCTGAGTGCGCTCGGGCGCGCGGTCCGCCTGGAAGAAGAGGTCGAAAGCGTGCGCGAGGGCCTCTGGTGACATGCCCACCCCCGTGTCCACGATCTCCACCACGCTATCGTCGCCCTCGGCGCGTACCCGGATGTCGATGCTCCCTCCGGCTGGAGTGTACTTGAGGGCATTCCCGACGAGGTTGATGAGGATCTGGTCGATCCGCACCGAATCCGCCTCCACCCAGGCCTCCTCGCTCTGCACGCTGATCACGTGCCCGGCCATCCGCTCCCCCGCCTCCAGCGTCTTCAAGCAGCGCTCCACGCTCTCGGCCAGGTTGACGATCGACCGGTTGAGGCTGATCTTCCCCGTGGTGATCCGGCTGACGTCGAGCAGGTCGTCGACGAGGTGCATCAGGTTCTGCAGCTGCCGCCGGATGACGCCGCGCGCGCGATCGGCGGGATCCCCGCCCACCCGCTCGAGGACACCGAGGGCGGAGGTGATGGCTCCCAGCGGATTGCGTAGCTCGTGGGCGAGCATGGCCACGAACTGCTCCTTGCGCAGGTCGCGCTGCTCGATCTCGCGATAGAGCAGGCAGTTGTCTATGGCGATGGCCGCCCGCGCGCCAAGCTCCTCGACCATCATGATCCGGACCGGATCATAGGGCTCGCGTCCCCCGCCCACCGCCACCGCGAGCACGCCCAGGGTCGTCCCGCGCGCGTGGAGGGGGCAGGCCACCCCTCGCACCACCGCCTTGCCTCCTCCGCTGTCGACGAGGAGCTGGCTCCCCAGGGACTGGATGGCCCGGTCCATGCTCGCGGACAGCGATGTCTCCATCTGCGCGGCCACGCCCGAGGCGTCCCGATGCCGGACATGCACGGTGTCCCCGCTCGCCGCGGCCAGCCGCAGGACCGCGAGGTCGCCGAAGTCGGGCACCATGAGACCGAGGATGGTGTTCGCCGTCGTCTCAAGATCGAGCGACCGGACCATGCTCTTGCCGGCGTCGCCGAGGAACACGGCCCGGAGATTCGCCGCTTCCGCGGCCGCCCGACGCGCCTGCTCCTCGGCGAAGGCCACGCGCTCCTCCGCCTGCCGCTTCAGCTGCTCGGTCATCTTGAACAGCTCGACGAAGACCTTCACCTTCGTTCTCAGCACTTCGGGCACGACCGGGGTCAGGATGTAGTCGACGGCGCCCAGCGAGTAGCCCTGGAGGGCATGGGTGTCGTCGCTCCCCGCCGTCATGAAGATGATGGGAATGTGCTGCAGGCGCGGCCGCTGCCGGATGAGGGCGGCCGCCTCGAACCCGTCCATGTCCGGCATGTTCACGTCCAGGAGGATGAGGGCGAACTCGCGCTCGAGGAGCTGCCGCAGGGCGCCCGCGCCGGAACTGACGCAAACCACGTTCTCCCCGAGGTCGGCGAGGAGGGCCTCCATGGCGATGAGCTTGGACGGCCGGTCGTCGACGACCAGGATGTTGACGCGGTCCGCCCGACCCACCGGGGGGGAGGCCATGCCCACGGCTAGCGGAGCAGCCAGGCGCGAAGCTTCGCGACCAGCTCCTCGGGATCCACCGGTTTCGCCAGATAGTCCGAGGCGCCGGCTTCGATGCACTTCTCCCTGTCGCCTTTCATGGCCTTGGCCGTCACCGCGATGATGGGCAAGCTCTTGAAGCGCCCGTCCGCCCGGATGGTCCGCGTCGTCTCGAACCCGTCCATCTCGGGCATCATGACGTCCATGAGCACCACCTCGATGTCGTGGGAGGCGTCAAGGATCCCCACCGCCGCGCGACCCGTCTCCGCCGACACGATGCTCATGTCGTGACGCTCCAGGATGCTCGTGAGGGCGAAGATGTTCCGGATGTCGTCGTCCACGATGAGCACCCGGCGCCCCGCGAGGGCCCGGCTCCCGTAGTGCATCTCCTCGAGGATCTGCCGCTGCCGGTCGGACATCCGCCCCACGGGCCGGTGAAGTCGGAGCGTGCACTCGTCCAGAAGCCGCTCCGGCGACGTGACGGAGATGGCGGTGAGCCCGCTCCCGCCGGACTTGAGCATTGCGTCGACGGCCTCGCCCAGCTCCGCCGATCCGTACACGATGAGGGGAATCTCCCCTCCGCTCCGGACGTCGCCCAGAGCCTCCAGCTCGCTCTCCTCCGGCCTCGTGCCGAGGACGAGGCAATCAGCGCGATCGGTGCAGAGCCAGTCGGCCGCGGCGGAGATGGTGGGCACCGCGACGATGTTGACGTCGTCCGCCGCGAGCAGCTCGATGAGCTCACTCCGCGCCGCGTCTTCTGGATGGACGAGAATGAGGTACTTGCGGGTCCGATCGACGTAGCGCCCGAGTCCCTCGATCGCCTCCACCAGCTCCTCCCGCGTCTTGACGGGCTTGGCGAGGACGGACAGCGCTCCCAGCGCGCTTCCCCGCGTGAGGTCCTCGCCCGTGGTGATCACCTTGACGGGGATGTGCCGGGTCTCGAAGTCGTTCTTGAGTCGCCCCAGCACGCGCCAGCCATCGATGTCGGGGAGCGAGATATCGAGGCTGACGGCCGAGGGGTGATACTGGCGGGCGAGGGCAAGGGCGCTGGTGCCGAAGGCCGTCACCAGCGTCTTGAAGTTCGCCTCGTGCGCCACCTCGACGAGGAGCCGGACGAAGGCGACATCGTTCTCCACGATGAGAAGCGTCCGGTCGCCCGGCTGGATCGCCTCGCGATCGTCCCCCGCCTCGTTCAGCAGCACCCGCGGAGGCTCGTCCTCGTCGCGCGTGGGAGCCACCGCGGGCCAGTTCATCGTCTCCACGAGCACGGGCGCCTGCCGGGTCGAGCTCTGCGGGGCGTGCGTCTGGGGTAGGTACAGGGTGAAGGTGCTGCCACGCCCGGGAGCGCTGGTGAGATGGATCTCTCCTCCCAGGAGCCGAGCGATCTCGCGGCTGATGGCGAGGCCGAGTCCCGTCCCCCCGTACTTGCGGCTGGTGCTACCGTCGGCCTGCTGGAAGGCCTCGAAGATGATGAGCTGCTTGTCGCCTGGAATCCCGATGCCGGTATCTTCCACCGCGAACGCGAGCACGGAGTCGGCCCTCCGGAGGCTGTCGCTGAGCCCACGCGCGTCGCTCTCGGCCTGACTGATGGTCAGGGAGACCCTCCCCTCCCGGGTGAACTTGAACGCGTTCGACAGCAGGTTCTTGATCACCTGTTGCAGGCGCTTGGCATCGGTCAGCATCGCCCTCGGTGCCGGGGAATCCACATTGACGGTGAACTCGAGACCCTTCGACTCGGCGACGTGGCGGAAGGTCCGCTCCACGTAGTTGTGCAGGTCGGCGAGCCGGAGCTCGCCGATGTCCACCGCGACCGTGCCCGACTCGATCTTCGAGAGGTCGAGGATGTCGTTGATGAGAAGGAGGAGATCGGTCCCCGACGAGTGGATGGTCTTTGCGAACTCCGTCTGCCTGCCCGTCAGATTGCCGTCGGGATTCTTGGAGAGCTGATCGGACAGGATGAGGAGGCTGTTGAGCGGCGTGCGTAGCTCGTGCGACATGTTGGCGAGGAACTCGGACTTGTACTTCGAGGTGAGGGCGAGCTGCTCGGCCTTCTCCTCGAGAGCCTTGCGGGCCTGCTCCACCTCCTGGTTCTTGCGCTCCACCTCGACGTTCTGGTGGGCGAGGAGGCGGGCCTTCTCCTGCAGCTCCTGGTTGGTGTTCTGGAGCTCTTCCTGCCGGCTCTGCAGCTCGCCCGCGAGCGACTGGGACTGGGTGAGGAGGTCCTCCGTCCGCATGTTCGCCTCGATGGTGTTGATCACGATGCCGATGCTCTCCGTCAGCTGATCGAGGAGGGCATGGCCGGCGGCATTGAACGGGTCGAACGAGGCGAGCTCCAGCACCGCCTTGACCTGGCCCTCGAAGAGGATGGGCAGCACGATGATGTTCACGGGGACGGAGTGCCCGAGCCCCGAGGAGATCCGGATGTAGTCCCCCGGGACGTTGGACAGATGGATCTTCTGCTTCTCGAGGGCGCACTGCCCGACCAGGCCTTCTCCGAGGAAGAACTCGTCGGCCACCGTCCCCGGCCGCTCGTGAGCGTAGCTGGCGAGCAAGGTGAGCTTGGCGGGCTCCTCCGCGCCTTTCAGGATGTAGAAGACGCCGTGGCGCGCGTGGACCACGGGGGCAAGCTCGGACAGAATGAGCCGCGCCACCGTGACGAGATCCTTCTGGCCCTGGAGCATGCGGCTGAACTTGGCGAGGTTCGTCTTCAGCCAGTCCTGCTCGCTGTTCTTGAGGGTGGTGTCCTTGAGGTTGCGGATCATCTCGTTGATGTTGTCCTTGAGGGCGGCCACCTCTCCCTGCGCCTCGACCTTGATGGACTGGGTCAGGTCGCCCTTGGTCACCGCCGTCGCCACCTCGGCGATGGCACGGACCTGGGTGGTCAGGTTGGCTGCGAGCTGGTTCACGTTGTCCGTGAGGTCTTTCCACGTCCCCGCCGCGCCCGGCACGCGGGCCTGGCCGCCGAGCTCGCCGTCCACGCCGACCTCGCGGGCCACCGTGGTCACCTGATCGGCGAACGTGGCCAGGGTGTCGATCATGCTGTTGATGGTGTCGGCAAGCTCGGCGATCTCGCCCTTGGCCTCGAGCGTCAGCTTCTGCCTGAGGTCGCCGTTGGCCACTGCGGTCACGACCTTCGCGATGCCGCGGACCTGGCTCGTGAGGTTGGCGGCCATGAAGTTGACATTTTCCGTGAGGCCGCGCCAGGTGCCGGAGACGTCCTGCACCTGGGCCTGGCCGCCCAGCTTCCCCTCGGTGCCCACCTCGCGGGCCACGCGCGTCACCTCCGCCGCGAAGGAGCTCAGCTGATCGACCATCGTGTTGACCGTGTTCTTGAGCTCGAGGATCTCGCCCTTGACCTCGACGGTGATCTTCTTCGAAAGATCGCCCGCGGCCACCGCCTTGGTCACGTCCGCGATGTTGCGCACCTGGCTCGTGAGGTTGCTCGCCATGAAGTTGACGCTGTCCGTCAGGTCCTTCCACGTCCCCGCCACGCCCTTGACGTCGGCCTGCCCCCCGAGCCGGCCTTCCGTGCCCACCTCGCGGGCCACGCGCGTCACCTCCGCCGCGAACGATCGGAGCTGATCGACCATGGTGTTGATGGTGTCCTTCAGCTCCAGGATCTCGCCGCGGACGTCCACGGTGATCTTGCGCGAGAGATCGCCGTTGGCCAGCCCCGTGGTCACGTCCGCAATGTTCCGGACCTGGCCGGTGAGGTTGCTCGCCATGAAGTTGACGCTGTCCGTCAGGTCCTTCCACGTCCCCGCCACGCCCCGCACGTCGGCCTGGCCGCCCAGCTTGCCGTCCGTGCCTACCTCGCGGGCCATGCGCGTCACCTCCGCCGCGAAGGAGCTCAGCTGATCGACCATCGTGTTGACCGTGTTCTTGAGCTCGAGGATCTCGCCCTTAACGTCGACGGTGATGTGCTTCGACAGATCGCCGCGCGCCACGGCC
>DASQAK010000126.1:0-21683 GCA_035635755.1 Candidatus Methylomirabilota bacterium
TGTCGGGGTGGCGGTCAGCATGGAGCGCAAGGATGTCCATCGGTTCTCCCCGGCTTCTAGCACAAAGCGCAGGCAAACACCAGAAAGAGGGCCGCGGAGTCGCAGCACCGTGCCGCGAAGAGTCGCAGTTTTCCACATCAGCAATCCAGACACGCCGTTCCTCGGCGCGTACCTTAGCGACGAGAATCAGGGCGCGCGAACTACTCCGCCCCGCCCCGGCGCCGAAGGGCCTCGGCGGCAGGCACGCGATCGAGGCGCACGGCATACCAGAGGGGGGTGAGGCTGCGGCCATCGCGGGCGTTGACGTCGGCGCCGCCGGCCAGCAGCACGTCCACGAGCTCGGCCCGACCGTCCCAGCTCGCCAGATGAAGCGGGGTCACGCCGTCGCCGTCGCGCGCGTTCGGGTCGGCGCCCTTGCTCAGGAGGAGCCGCGCGAACTCCGGCTTCCGCTTGACAACCGCCGCGTGGAGCGCGGTCTGTCCCGACTTGTCCTGCCCCCGCAGGTTCGCGCCCTTGGCCACGAGCAGCTCGGCCGCAGGCACGAAGTCGGCGGCCAGCGCAGCCTGCAGGAGGGGCCGATCGTAGAAATCGGTCGCGTCGAGCCGCGCGCCCTTGGCGATCAGCAGGGCGACGATGTCCACGGAGGGTTTCATATTCCTGTTGATCAGGGTCCACACGATCGGGGGCTTGCCGTCCTTGTCGAGCGCGTTGACGTCGGCGCCGTGAGCCAGCAAGAGCTCGGCCACGGGCGCGCTCTGCGCATAGGCCGCGTTGTGGAGCGGGGTCCGTCCCTTCTCGTCGCGCGCGCGCGGATCGGCGCCGGCCGCGACGAGGGCCCGCGCCACGGACGTATCGTGGCCGTAGGTGGCGCGATGAAGCGGGGTCTGGCCCGCCGAGTTCCTGGCTCTGACGTCGGCGCCCTTCTTGATCATGACCTCGACGCCTGCGAGCAGCCCGCGCTGCACGCAGTGGTCGAAGGGCGTCTCGTCCCCTCCGCTCCGGGCGCGGATGTCCGCCCCGCGCGCCATGAGCAGCTCGGCCACGGCGGCTTTGCCCCCGACGCAGGCCATGTGCAGCGGCGTGAGCTGGTTCTGCCCCGGGCTGTTGAGCAGCCCCGGATCGGCATCCAGGAGCGCCCGCACCCGCTCGACGTCGCCCCGCATTGCCGCATCGTGGATCTCGGCGGCGCCGGCCGCAGCCGGAGGCGCGAGAACAAGAACGGCGATGCCCAGAGCGAGAGCGCGCACCCGCCTCACCATTTGACCCTGAGGCTCGCCTCGCCCCGCGGCGTCGTCACCACGAACTCGCTGAACTCGAACCGGTCGATCGCGAATGAGGCCAGACGGCCATGACGGACGAGGTGGAGCTCGAGCGTACTGCGGCGCAGCCGAGGCAGCAACCGCTTGAGCTGCTCGGGAGTGAGCGCTTCGCCCGAGGGCAGCAGCACCGACGCCGGATCTCGCGCGACGGACATGCCCAGGAGGCCGAATCCCTCCGGTGAGGACATGGCGGGACGGCCGCCGGGCGGTGCCGGCGGCGGCGGTACGGCGACGCGCGGACCCGGTGGCGGCAAGAGGCCCGGCTCGACACCCGGTCGCAGGCGCAAGGGTAGGTCGCGCATCTCGGTCTCCGGGGCCGCCACGAAATTCATGAAGGCCGAGAAGGGCATCTTCTGCCCGAACGCGGTCTGCGCCGGCAAGAGATAGGGCTGGTAGCGCTCGGGACTGAAGGTGAGAGGCACGCTGACGTACGCGTACAGCACGCCGTCGATGATGAACCACTCGGAGCGGGACTCGCGCATGCTGAGCGGGCCGATGTCGAAGGGCCGCCCCACGAGGAACGCGAGGTTGCGGCTCTCCCCGGATTCATAGACGAAGTAGGCGTCGTCGCCGCCCCGCGGCTGGGTCCGCAACTTGGGATCGCCGAAGAGCTTCTTGGCGCCTGCAACATCTCCCGCCCGCACACGCTCGACGAAGAGGCGCGCGATGGCCTCGGGATCCGCGGACGCGGGAGGGGGGCAGAGCACCATCAGGAGCAGGGCGGCGGCGTGGCCGGCCAGCACCGTCGAGCGGCACAAGCGAAAATTCCTCATCTGACGAGTATAGCTGGCCCGCCCCGCCAGACCGAATTCCAGAGTACGCCGGCCGTCGGAGCTCCGGTAACCGCGGGGGCTATTTGTCGCAGCGAGAGCGCCCTTCGGCGCAGTAGACGCTCCACCACGGATCCAGCTTCGTCTTGTCCTCGGGACCGTCGCTCTTGGCCAGCAAGCTCTCGAAGCTTGCCCGCTCGTCCCCATACCGCATGTGCATGTGGACGGGGTTCCCGTGAGGTGCGCGCAGCGCGACGTAGGTGAACTTTCGACACGCGGCCTCGCCGGAGAGAAGCTTGAAGAGCTCCCAGATCGACGTCTTCGAGCGGACGGGATAGTAGTATGGATCGCCAGCCGGTCCCTGATGCGCGTAGATGCAGTCGCGCGCGATGGGTGCCCGTCCCTCGAGGTCGTCGTAGAACGAGAACCGCTCCATGCGATTGAAGACCACACGCTTCGGATTGCGCGGGTCACGGGCCGCCAGCTCTGCCTGGTCCAGCGTGAAAGTCCCATGCACGCCGAGGTGGGGCACGCCTTCATTGGGTGACACGATCCGCTCCTGGCCGCGAACGCCCGTTCCAGCCGACATCAGCTCCACCAGGATAGCCGCGACTACCGTGACCCCGATTCGCGCCAGGGTCTGAATCATGGTGCGCCCTCCTCCCTTACCCGCGACGTGGATGATCTCGGTCAGCCGCCCACGCCGAGGTACGTGGTCGTGACTTCGTCGTTGGCGCGCAACGCGGCCGGGGTGCCCTCGAACACGATGGTCCCGTGGTCGATGATGTACACGCGGTCGGCGAGCTCGAGGGCCATCTCGGCGTTCTGCTCGACGAGCAGCATGCTCACGCGCTCGCGCTTGAGCTCCCGGACGGTGCCCATGACGGTTTCCACCACCAGCGGCGCCAGCCCCTGGGACGGCTCGTCCAGGAGGAGCAGCTCCGGCCCCGTGAGGAGGGCGCGGGCGATGGCCAGCATCTGCTGCTCGCCCCCGGAGAGCAGGCGCCCCTTGCGATCCAGCACCTCGCGGAGCTTCGGAAAACGATCGAGCATGCCTTCCAGGGGCCAGCGCGAGCCGGGCCGGCGGGCGATCTCCAGGTTCTCGCGCGCGGTGAGGTAGGAGAAGACGCCGCGCGTCTCGGGCACGAGGGCGATGCCGAGCCGCGAGATCCGGTGCGCGGGCAGGCCGCTGATGGACGCGCCCTTGTACGTGATGGTGCCGCGCGCGGGCGGGGTGAGCCCGGTGATGGAGCGGAGCGTCGTGGTCTTGCCCGCGCCGTTCCGTCCGAGGAGGGCGACCACCTCGCCCTCCCCGACCCCGAGCGAGAGCCCGTGCAGGATGTGCCCGAGCCCGTAGTAGGTGTCGATGCCCCGGATATCCAGGATCATGGCGGCGCGATGCCCCCCAGGTAGGCGCGCCGGACTTCCGCGTTGCGCTGGATCTCCGCCGGCGTGCCCTCGGCGATGACGCTGCCAAAATGCATGACCGAGATCCGGTCGGACATGCTCATCACGACGCCGATCTTGTGCTCGATGAGCACGATGGTGTACCGCCCCTTCAGCTTCCGCACGAGCCCCACCATCTTCTGGGTCTCGTCCGGGGAGAGCCCGGCGGCCGGCTCGTCCAGCAGCAAGAGGCGCGGGGCCGCGGCGAGCGCGATGGCCAGCTCGAGCTGCCGCTGCTCGCCGTGGGAGATCTCGCGCGCCGGCTGTCCCGCCTTGTCGGCGAGCCCCACCTCCCCGAGCGCGGCCAGCGCCCGATCCAGGAGCTCCGGGTAGCGATCGGCGCGTCGCCAGGCGAGGCCCCGCCAGGAGTCCTGGCGCGCGAAGGCGGCCAGCCACACATTGTCCGCGATGGACAGTGTGGGAAAGATGCTCGTGCGCTGGAAGGAGCGGGCGATGCCGAGGTGGGCGATCCCGTGCGGGGGCGTGCCCGCGATGTCTCGCCCGTCGAAAATGATGCGGCCCGCGGTGGGGACGAGCTGCCCGGTGAGCAGGTTGAAGAAGGTGGTCTTGCCGGCGCCGTTGGGCCCGATCACCGAGTGCAGCGCGCCTTCCTGAACCTCGAGGGTGACGGCGTTGACCGCGGTCAGCGCTCCGAAGGCCTTGGTCAGCCCCTCGGTCCTAACGAGGGGCATCGGTCTGCATGGCGGCGGGCCGGCGGGCTGCGCGCCATGCCCAGAAGCGCGCCCACGCCTCGACGACTCCGCCGCGGAAGAACAGCACCACGATGACGAAGGCCACGCCGAGGAGGAGCGGCCAGCGCGCCCATACCGCGCTCACCGACTCGGAGAGCCAGATGAACACGAAGGAGCCGATGACCGGGCCGTAGAGCGAGCCGGAGCCGCCGATGAGGGTGGCGAAGACGACATTGCCCGAGAAGACGAAGCCGATCGACTCGAGCGGCACGATGCCGAAGAGCATCGCGTAGAGCACTCCCGCCAGGCCGGAGAAGGCGCCGCCGATGACGAAGGCCGCAAGCTTCAGGCGCGCCACGTCGTAGCCCAGGGCCTCGGCGCGCGGCTCGTTCTCCCGGATCGCCTGCAGGATCTTCCCGAGCGGAGACTCCACGAGCCGCTTCATGACCCAGAGCGAGAGGAGGAAGAGGGCGGCCACGAGGGCGTAGTAGGCGAGGGGCGGGTGGATGTCGAAGCCGAGCACGTTCGGCCGCGGGATCCCCGGCATCCCGTCTTCGCCTCCCGTGACCGTCGTCCACTGGTACGCGGTGAAGTAGAACATCTGGTTCAGGGCGAAGGTCAGCATGATGAAGTAGAGCCCGGCGCGCTGGACGCACAGATAGCCCACGACGGCGGCCGTCACCGCCCCTACCACGACGCCGATGGCGAGCACGAGGAGCACGTTGACCGCGGAGTGCTTCAGGAGGTAGCCCGCCACGTATCCGGCGGACCCGAAGAAGGTCGCCTGGCCGAAGGACAAGAGACCCGTGTAGCCCAGGAGAAGATTGAGGCCGAGGCCGAAGATGGCGAAGATCCAGATCTCCGTGGCGATGGCGTGCCGGACGAAGACGGGGAGCAGGACCACCGCGCCGAGGATGACGACCCATGCCCTGCTCATCTGTCTTGCGTCAGGTGAATGATGCGGGTTTGACGCCGTGTGCTCTTCGCGCAAGCGCTCATCTGTCTCACGCCAACGCGAATGAATTCCCTTTGGCTCCGTGGGCTCTTCGCGCAAGCGCTCATCGGATGCCAAACAACCCTTGGGGGCGGACGAGGAGGACGGCGGCCATGACGGCGAAGATGACGGCGACCGAGGCCTCCGGCCAGAACAGGGCCACCAGGCTCTGGGCCACGCCCACGAGGAGCCCCGCCGCGATGGACCCCAGGAGATTCCCGAGCCCCGCGAGAGCGACGACCACGAAGGCGATGCCGAGCATGTCCACGCCCATGAAGGGGTTGAGCCCCCGGATAGGTGCGGTCAGGGCCCCCGCGATTCCCGCGAGCACGCAGCCCAGGGCGAAGGCGGCGGTGAACAGGCGATGGATGTCGATGCCGAGGAGGGAGACCATCTCCTTGTCCTCGATGCCCGCGCGCATGATCGCCCCGTAGCGCGTCTTCTCGAGGAGGAGCCACGCCCCGAACACGAGGAGCGCGGCGGCGACCATGACGAAAAGCCGGTACTTCGGGTAGAACGTGATGCCGAGGTCGACACCGCCGCGCAGGAGGGGCGGCGGGAGCTGGCTCATCCCCACGGGACTCCAGATGATGATGATGCCCTCCGTCACGATCAGCGACAGGCCGAAGGTGAGCAGGAGCTGGTAGTCATGCCCGGCCTTGTAGAGAGGTCGGATCCCGCCGTACTCGATGAGCGCCCCGAGCAGTCCCACGCCGAGGGGCGCGAGCACGAGCGCGAGCCAGAAATTGCCCACAAGCTGGATGACCGTGTAGAGAAGATAGGCGCCGAGGGCGAAGAGGGCGCCGTGGGCGAAGTTGGGGATATTGAGCACGCCCGTGATGATGCTGAGCCCGATACCCATCAAGGCATACAGCATCCCCGTGGCCAGCCCATTCAGCACCTGGCTGAAGAGTAGCGAGATCTTCACGTTTCAAGCCAAGGCCGCAGGCCGCTCATAAGGGTCCCGATGCGAGGCGGCGAGGGAAGCGCTGCCCGAGGCGCAATTCTCACTCAGCCCTCGCCTCGTGGCTCCGCCTCTCTGCTCGAAATGCCACGTACGTTGAGGGCAAGCGCTTCCCTCGCCAACGAAGCAGATGGGCCCTTAGGGGCGGCCGGCTAGAGCGCGCCGATGTCCTTGCAGGCCGCGTATTCAGCAGGCAGCGGCGTGGAGCCCGTGGCGGCGATGTCGGCGAAGTCCATCGGGTTCTTCATCGCTTCCTTCTTCTTGCAGCGCATGAAAAAGTACGGGCGCAGCGTCTGGTGGGTCTTCGGATCCACCCGCATGCGCCCGACCAGATCGTCCACCTCGAGGCCTTCGAGTGCCTTGATCACGTCAGGCACCTCGGTGGACTTGGCCTTGTCCATGGCGTGCAGCATCATGCGCGTCATCCCGTAGGCCGCCGCGGGCGCATAGCCGGGAGGGCCACCGAACTTGGCCTGATAGTTCTTGACGAACTCACGGGCCACCGGCGTGTCGGCGGTGTAGTAGAAGTTCGACCCTACCCACATGTTCTCGCGGATCTCGGGATTGAGCTGCACCAGCTCCTCCACGCCCGATGACCACGTGAGGATAAGGGGCACCTTGGGGGTGAGGCCGAAGTTGAAGATCTCCCGGGCCCCCGTGACGGCGTCGAGCCCGAAGTTGATCATGGCGACCACGTCGGGCTTGTTGCCCGCCGCCTTCGTCACGTAGTTGGAAAACTCGCGCTCGCCGAGGGGGTGCCGGTCGGCGCCCACGAACTCGATCCCGTGCGTCTTGCCCACTTCCTTGATGTACTTCTCCACCGACCAGCCGAAGGCGTAGTCGGCGACCAGGAGGTGCCAGCGCTTGGCCCGGGGATTGGCCTGCATGAAGTTGTCCACCACCGTCTTGGCCGCCGTATAGGGGCTCGCCGCCCACTGGAACGAGTAGCGATGGCAGCGCGCGCCCGAGATGTCCTCGGTGCCCCCGCTGAAGTAGTGGAAGGTCTTCTTCCGCTTGGCCACCTCCGAGACGGCCAGGGCCACCCCGGAAGACCAGGGGCCGATGATGTACTTCGCGCCCTCCGCATCGATGGCCTCCTCGGCCCGTCGGGTGGCGCTGCCCGCCTTGGTCTCGTCGTCCCGGGTGATGTACTTGATGGCGCGACCCTGGACCTTCATCCCGCGCTCGTCGAGAGCCATCTTCATGCCCCGATCGAGGACAGGCCCGACGTCCGCGAAGGCCCCGGTGAAGGACCAGAGACCCAGCATGACGAGCTCCTTCGACTGGGCCTCGAGCACCGCCGGGAATCCGAGCCCGGCGGCGGCGGAGAGCTTCAACAGATCGCGTCGAGTGAGCTCGCTCATGGGAAGCCCTCCGCCTGCTCGGGGTTCACGCCGGTTTGCCGCTCGATCGGCTGGGGCGAGAATCGGGCGAAGGCGGCCGAGTGTCAAGTGTGATGTGCGGCGTGAGCGTTGTATTATCTGGGCATGCCGCACCGCGTACGGCCCTACCGGCTGGCCTCCCTCATAGGCTTTGTCGGCATTTTCCTCTTCGCGTCGATCGGCCTGATGCAGCTCCCCACCCTCGGCCAGGCCGAGACGCCCGTGCGCGGGCTGGCCTGGGTCGCGGTGGCCGCCGCCATCGCGCTCCTTGCCCGCGCGTGGTGGAACCTCGCGCTCGAGGTCTTCGGGAGCCGGATGAGCACGGTGGCCTTCGTGCTCCTGGTGGCGTTCGTCGCCTGGGTGTGGATCTGGTTCGCCGTGGTCGTGGTCAAGTGCGAGGGATCGCTGCCCGCCTGCGGGGCCTGGCGCCCCATGGTCGACGTGGGCGCCCTCACCATGTGGGCCACCTTTGCCTGGGTCGTCTGGTGGCGGACCGAGCGATGGATCCTCTCCGCCCTTCTTCTCGTGGGGAGCGCCCTGACGCGCCTGCCCATCTACGTGAAGGACCTACCGCCGAGCACGCGGCCCTTCGGCATCTTCGTGCTCTCCCTCGGCCTCGTCCTCTCGCTCGCCTCCCTCTTCCGCAAGGCCCCCGAGCTGGAGGGCAGCACCGGATCGGACCGCTTCTTCCAGGCCGGCTGGTTCCAGGCCGTCCTCGTGGTGACGGCGCTGGCCACCCTGGTCGTGGTCAGCCTGCCCTATATCCTGACCTGGCTCGGCCACTGACGGCCGCGAGACCATGCTGCTGGAGCACGAGGGCCGTCGTCCCCGCATCGACGACAGCGCCTATGTCGCTCCCACGGCGGTCGTGTGCGGCGATGTCACCATCGGGCCGGACTGCCGCGTCCTCTTCGGCGCCGTGCTCACGGCCGAGAGCGGTCCCGTGGTGCTCGGCTCGCGCTGCATCGTGATGGAGCAGGCGGTGCTCCGAGGCACCGCGGCCCATCCGCTGAGGCTCGCCAGCCACGTGCTCGTGGGTCCGCACGCCCATCTCTCCGGCTGCATCGTGGACGACGACGTCTTCATCGCCACGGGCGCCTCGATCTTCAACGGGGCGCGGATCGGCGCGCGGAGCGTCGTGCGCATCAACGGGGTCGTCCACATCAGGACGGCGCTCCTGCCGGATACCGTGGTGCCCATCGGCTGGGTGGCCCTTGGGGATCCCGCGCAGATCCTGCCGCCCACGGAGCATGAGCGCATCTCGGCGGCGCTGGAATCGCTCAACTTCTCGCGCTCGGTCTTCGGCCTCGATCCCGCCCCGGCCGGCCAGACGAACATGCCGGAGCGGACGCGCCGCTACGCGAGAGCCCTCGGCCGATACCGAAGCGATCGCATCCTCGACCGCCACGGCTCCACCGACTTCTAGCGCAGGCGTTCTGCCGACAAAGCGGCGGGCGGAGCCGTAGTTCGAGCTGAGACGCGGCCGAGGAGCCGCAGGCGACGAGCGCGACGAGGCGAGTGCCGAATTGATCGCATCCCCCCGCGGACCACGCTGACTCGCTGCTGCGTCTCATAAGGAGCCACGAGGCTGCGGTCTCTCGCTTCGATAGCGCGCAGAAGATACGGGTCCGCGGGGGATGCCCCCGGCCCCACCCGCCGCCGCGCCTCCAAGAATCGAGAGTGCTAACGGCCGAGCAATTTGCGGAGGTCGTCGAGCTCGGGGCGGGAGACGTCGGGGCTTTTCTGGAGATCGGCGAGGACCTCGTCGAGCCGCCGGTCGAGGTGCGTGGTGAGGCGCGAGAAGACCTTGAGGACCCGGCGCGCCTCCAGCGAGGCCTTGTCCTGCGCGATCGTGCCCGCGAGGCTCGAGAGCACCTTGCTGTCGAGCGTGCCGAAGACCTGAAGCGAGGTGGCGAGCCCGGGCCGGCCCTTGGCGTCGTGGCCGTTGCCGTAGCGGAGGACGATCACCGCCTGGCCGCGGATGTCGGGCAGGAAGCTCTGCTCGTAGTGGCCGCGCGCATACAGGACGCGCAGCCCTCCGTCTCCATAGAGCGGAGTGATGATGCCCTTGACCCCCCACCCGTCATCGAGGTGCAGCCCGTCGGCGTCCCGCCAGATGCGGTAGCGCGCGAGGCGCAGGGTGCGCGTCACCTGGGTGGCGAAGTCGGGATGGTCGAGCAGGTAGTTGAAGACGTCGAGGCGCAGCGGGTACGCCTCGAGCTCGGCGCGCGTGGAGATGCTCGCCTGCGCGAGCACCTTCTCGATCCGGGCGCGCTCGGCGGGCGGCACGGAGGAGGGCAGCGCGAGGGCGGGATCGGCGGCCGGCCCTGCCCCGGGCCAGAGAAGGATCGTGGCGGCGAGGCCCGCCGCCCCCAGGAGAGCCCTCAGCACCGCGGCTAGTGGTTGTATCGGATCCTGATGAAGCTGCCGCCCGGCGCCTCCCGGTCGATGTTGCGGTCACGCCAGGTGATCACGGCCTTGAACGTGGTGGGCGTGTCGCCCTGATCCACGATGAGGTAGACCAGGTCGGGAAAGAGGGCATTGTCGGAGAGGCCGACGACGGCTCCGATGCCCTGCCGGAGATCGAGGTTCTTGGCCACGAACTTGTCCCAGACGTTGCCGTGAGACTCGTGAAAGGCCATGAGGGGCACGGGCAGCTGGAGCACCGTCACCTTGTTGCCGTTCGTGACCGTGTAGGGCTGGAAGAGCCGCACCGGGCCCGCGCCCTTGAGGACGACGCGGAGGATCTGCTGGGGCCGCACGTTGCCCGAGCTCTTGACGATCCAGATGCTGCGCTCGCCGGGCTTGCCCTCCCAGCGCACCTCGTCCCAGCTCGGCGTGTCGATCCCGCCCCGCAGGATGTCGGCGGCGACGTTGACGCCGCCCCAGGCCCGCGCGATGCTGGCCGGCACCGACCTGAGCGGCCGCTGCACGATGATGACCCCGCGGTCCATCGCCCCCGCGTCGAGGGACTGCTCCACCTTGTCGAGGCCGGGGCCCGAGGCGCCGTCGTAGAGCTCTGCTGCGCTCACGAAGGAGGTCAGCGCTCGATCGAAGATGCTCGCCACGAGCAGCCGGTACTCGACGGCGTGCGCGGGCGCGCCGGTCAGGAGCAGGGCCAGCAAACCCACCACCGCTGCCCCCGCCCCGCGCCGAAACCTCGTCATGAACCCTCCCGATCTGATGGGATGCGCCGCTCGCCACAGTATGCCATCGCGCCCCCAGGCGTGCGAACGAAAGGGCGCGGACCCGTCGAGGACGGCAGGCCTTGTCGGCCGCCTGGGAGACTATCCCAGTCATGTCCCTCTTCTCTCGCGCAGGAACGTTCTGTTTCGAGCGCCGGCTTTGCCGGCGCAATCCGTTTTGGGGGGAGGCCTCGGAAGGGGGGCGGAGCCCCCTCCGAGTTCACTAGCTGTAGATGTCTTCGCGGGTGGTGGGCGCGGAAGGGATGGCGGGGTCCCATTGCTTCCGCAGGAGCATCTGCCAGAGCCCGATGGACCCGCTGTGGAAGGCAACGGAGGAACAGGTCAGGTACAGGCGCCACGTGCGGTAGATCTGCTCGCCCACGAGAGCGCGCGCCTCATCGGCGCGGGCCTGGAGCCGTTCCACCCAGTGGCGGCAGGTACGCGCGTAGTGGAGCCGCAGGTTTTCGACGTCCACGATCTCCCACCCGGCGCGCTCCATCTCCGTCATCGTCTCGGTGACGCCGGAAAGGTCTCCGTTGGGGAACACGTACCGGTAGAGGAAATCCGTCTGGCTCGTGTGCTTCCAGTGAAACTCGTGGTGGATGCCGTGGTTCAGGTACAGCCCGCCGTCGTTGAGCATGTCGCGCACGCGGCCGAAGAAGGCGGGATAGTTCGCGATGCCCACGTGCTCGATGACTCCGATGGCGGCGATCTTGTCGTACCGCGCGCCCTCCGGGATATCGCGGAGGTCCCGGTGCTCGACCACGCAACGCCCCTCGAGGCCCTCGCGCTTGATGCGCGCCTGCGCCCATTCGGCCTGGGCGCGCGAGAGGGTGACCCCGTGCGCCTTGACGCCGTAGTGCTGGGCCGCCCAGATGGAGAGCCCTCCCCATCCGCAGCCGATGTCGAGCATGGTCTCGCCGGGCTGGAGACGGAGCTTGCGGCACACGAGATCGACCTTGTCCTCCTGCGCCTGCTCGAGCTTGCCGTCCGGCTCGCGGTAGTACGCGCAGGTGTAGAGCATGAGGGGGTCGAGGAAGAGCGCGTAGAATTCGTTCGAGACGTCGTAGTGGTGCGCGATCGCCTGCGCGTCGCGCTGCTTGCCCGAGCCTCGCATCACGCCGCCTCCCGCATGCCGAAGATGTTGTCGAACACGACGCGCCGCCGCGCGGCGGCCACGCCCAGGATGAGCCGCACGGCCACGCGCGCCACCGACTCCGGCAGACGGCCCAGCTGGCGCTCGAGCCAGCGAGGCTCGCCGCGACCGTAGAGGGCCATGATCTGCTCCGCATAGCCGTCGAGGGGGCGACCCGTGCGGAGGCATGCCTCGGTCGCTTCCGCGGCCAGGAGGCCGCTCCGGATGGCGGGGCCGATGCCCTCGCCCGAGAGATCCCGCGCGAGGCCCGCCGCGTCTCCCACGAGGACGAAGCGCGGCCCGGAGAGTCTCCGCGGCGCCTGTCGCCTGACCACGTAGGCGTGGCCCTTGAAGGATTCGATGGGCAGGTCCGCGGGCAAGCGGCCAGAGGCGCGGAGGGCGCGGATGAGCGCCTCGCGGCGGCGCGGGAGGCTGCCGTCGCTGCCCCCCGTGCAGCCGATTCCGATGTTGACGAAGTCCTGCTTGGGGAAATACCAGCCGTAGCCGCGGAGGTCGCCCTCGACGTAGAGCTCGGGCGCGCGCATGAAGGGCGCGAGGCGCTCCACCCATTCCGCGGGCAGCCGTGTCTCGCTCTCCTGGGCCGCCACCACCTCCTCGCGCTCCGAGATGTCACCGAGGGCCCGAGCGACCGGACAGCGGTGGCCGCCCGCGCCGATGACAAGGGGCGCCTCGAAGCGGCCGTGCTCGGTCTGCACGGCCACCGCGTGGCGGCCCTGCTCGACCCCCGTCACCCTGTTGCCCCAGCGCACGTCCGCGCCCGCCGCCGCCGCGCGCTCGAGCAGATAGTGGTCGAACTCGCGACGGATGATGCCGTAGCTCGCGGGGCGCCGCCACGCCGTCTCGTGCCGCGCGCCCTCGAACTCGAGCACGCAGAGGTCGAAGGGCTGGATGGTCAGCGGGTACTTGCCCGGATCGATGTCGAGGTCACGCAGCGCCTCGTGGGTGACCCAGCCCGCGCAGATCTTCACCCGGGGGAAGACGGCGGCATCGAGGACGAGCGGGCGCAGGCCTCGCCGCGCGAGCCGCCACGCAGCCGTGCTGCCGCCCGGTCCCCCGCCCACCACGATCACGTCGAACGCGTTGCCCCGCCGCTGGCCGTCCATCCCTAGCTCCTCCAGAGAGACAGCACGAGGCGGAGCTTCTGGAGCACCGGCAGCCTCATCTCCTCGAGCTGATTGGCCACGGGCATCACCGAGAAGAGGTCCCCCTCGAGGTCTATCTTGCCCTGAACATAAGCCTCGGCAAAGTGATAGGGGGAGGGATTGCGGATCAGGTGGAGAAAGGCCTCCGGGGACCTGATGGCCACCGTGCACATCGGCTTGTCGCCGGACAGGGGCACCTCTGTGCCGTTCCAGAGGCGGAAGACGATTGGGCCCTCGACTCCGGAAAAGACTTCCCGGAGGATGGCGGCGGCCCGGGCCGGCCTCGGACTGGGAAGAAGCCGCGCGATCATAGGGGTGTCTCAGGCGCACTTCTAACGGGCCCGGGGGCCGTTGTCAACCCCGGCCGGATTCCTCAGCCGCGCAGGGTTTTCATCACCGCGGAGTTCTCGAAGGCCCGGCGGGGAGGGCCGTCGAAGATGATCTCGCCCCGGTCGATGGCGTAGAGCCGGTCGGCCACCCGGGAGGCCGTCATCAGGTTCGACTCGGCGATGAGGAGCGAGACGCCCATGGCCTTGATCTGGGTCACGGCCTCGATGAACCGGCTCACCACCACGGGCGCCAGCCCCTCGAAGGGCTCATCGAGCAAGAGAATCGAGGGACCCAGGGTCAGGGCGCGGGCAATGGCGACCATTTTCTTCTGGCCGCCCGAGAGATGGAGCCCGCGCCGCTTGGATAAATCACGCACCTCGGGGAAGAGCTCGAAGACGCGCGGGTCGATGCCGGCCGGGCCCACCCGCCGGCCCGCCGCGAGGGACTGGCAGATCAGGAAGTTTTCCTCCACCGTGAGGTCAGGAAAGATGCCGGCATCTTCGGGCGAGTAGCCGATGCCGGACAGGGCCCGCTCATGAGCGGCCATCCGCGTGATGTCGCGACCCTTGAAGGTGACGGTGCCGCTCCGCACGGGGAGGAGTCCCATGATGCTGTCGATGGTGGTGGTCTTCCCGGCCCCGTTGCGCCCGACCAGGACCACCGACTCCCCGTCCCGCACCGTCAGCGACACGCCGTTGAGGACGTGGGCGGGGCCGCGGAAGGTGTTGATGCGCTCGAGCTCAAGCACCGTGCTGGGTTCCCAGAAGATTCGCGGTCACCTGCTCGTTGTTGCGGATCTCCTCCGGGGTGCCGTCGGCCAGGATCGTGCCCTCGTGCATGGCGACGATCCGCGGGCAGTACTTGAAGACCACGTCCATGTCGTGCTCGACGATCACGGCCGTGATCCCTCCCGCCCGCACCACCGAGGAGATGATGTCCATGATGGGCGCCTTCTCGCGGGTGCTGACGCCGCTGGTCGGCTCGTCGAGGAAGAGGAGCTTGGGGCGGAGCGCGTAGGCCACGGCCACGTCCAGCAGCTTGCGCTCGCCCTGGCTCAGCCCGCCCGCCACCATCCCGGCCTTGCCGGCGAGGCCGAACTGCTGGAGCACGGCCACCGCCTCGTCCCGGACGGCCCCGTCCGTGTCCGACAGCGAGAACAGCTTCCGGGTCTTGCCGTCCCGCGAGAAGATGGCCAGGGCCAGGTTGTCGAGCGTGGTCAGCTGGTCGAAGAGGTTGACGAGCTGGAAGCTCCGCGCGATGCCCCGGGCGATCTTCTCGTGGATGGAGTCGCGCGTGATGTCCGCCCCCTGGAACACGATGGCGCCGGAATCCACGGGAATGAGCCCGCTGATCAGGTTGATCAGGGTGGTCTTCCCCGCCCCGTTGGAGCCGATGAGGGCCAGCACTTCGCCCTCCGCCACCATGAAGTCCACGTGGTCGACCGCGTGCGTCTCGCCGAAATACTTGGTGAGCCGGGTCGTCTGGAGCAGAGCGCTCACGCCGTCTTCCTCCTCTTGCCCCACAGCCGGATGGCCGTGCCCACGATGCCGGTGGGCAGCCCGAGCACCAGCAAGACCAGCACCACGCCGAGGAACATCTGCCAGTAGACGGTATAGCCCACCGCGAAGGTCTTCAGGTAGTTGAAGACGACGGCGCCCACGATCGGGCCGGCGAAGGTGCCGAACCCGCCGAGCACGGTGAAGAAGACGATCTCGCCGGAGAAGGTCCACAGGAGGATGTCGGGCGTGGTGAGCCCATTGAGCGGCACCCAGAGCGCCCCCGCCAGGCCCGTGAAGACCCCGGAGATGAGGAAGGCGATCCAGCGATAGTGCCACACCTGCACCCCGACGAACTCCGCCCGCGTCTCGTTGTCGCGGATGGCCTGCAGCGCCTTGCCGAACGGCGAGTGCACGATCACCCACATGACCCCCACCGCAGCCAGGAAGATCACGAGGACGTAGTAATAGTACCGGTGGGCCAGGAAGGTCATCTTGTCCTGCCCGGCACCGATGGACACGCCGAGCAGGGTGGGCGTGGGCACGCGCAGGCCGTCGGTCCCGCCCGTCACCCAGAAGAACTTGAAGGCCAGGCTCCACAGCACCTGGGACAGGGCGAGGGTGAGGATGCTGAAGAAGATCCGCGTGTAGCGCACGCACACCAGGCCGAAGAGCGCCGCCACCACCGCCGAGGCGAGGATGCCGGCCAGGACGAACAGCTCCATCGAGCTGACCTTCAGGTACTTGACGGTGAAGGCGACGGCATAGGCGCCCACACCGAAGTAGGCCGAGTGCCCAAAGGAGAGCAGGCCCGTGTAGCCCAGCAGCAGGTTGAAGCCCAGGGCCGCGATGGCGAAGATCAGGCCGTAGGAGAGGAGCACCGTGTCGTACGGATCCACCACGTAAGGCAGGACCGCGAGCACGACGATGATGGGGCCGGCGGCGAGGAGCAGGCGTCGGGTGGCCGCGGGCATGGAGCTCATGCGCGGCCGAACAGCCCGGCGGGCCGGATGAGGAGGACCACGGCCGCCATCAGGTAGAGCACGGCTAGCTCGACTTCCGGGAAGAAGGTGATGCCGAGCTCGCGGACCACGCCGACCATCAGCGCACCGATCAGGGCGCCTTCGAGGCTCCCGAGGCCGCCGATGACCACCACGACGAAAGCCAGGATCAGGGCGTCCACGCCCATGCCCAGCACGGCGCCCTGCTGGGGGACGACGATGGCGCCGCCCAGACCCGCCATGAAGCAGCCCAGCGTGAAGGCCTGGACGTAGACGCGGTTGACGTTGACCCCCATGGCCTGGGCCATGCGCATGTTCTGCGAGGTCGCCCGCAGGACGATGCCGAACTGGGTGCGGTAGATGAAGGCCCAGAGACCCGCGGCCGCGAGACCGCCCACGACGATGACGGCCAGATTGTAAGTCGGGTAGATGGACTCGCCGATGTTGAGGCTCCCCATGCCCTCGTAGAGCGAGCTCACGGTCAGCGGGTACGGACCCCAGATCAGGCGCACGAGGTCCTCGAGGATCAGCTGCAGCCCGAAGGTGATCAGCAGCTGGTACTCCTCGGGACGCTTGTAGAACGGCCGCAGCAGGGTCGGCTCGATCGCGGCCCCCAGCGCAGCCGCGACGAAGGGCCCGGCGAGCAGCACGAGATAGAGGAGAGGGGTCGGCGTGGGGCCGCCCACGAGCCGCCCCACCGTCCAGGCGGCCACGAAGGCCCCGAAGGCGAAGAGGTTGCCGTGGGCCAGATTGACGATCCGCATGACGCCATAGATGAGGCTGAGCCCGCCCGCGATGAGGAAGAGCACGGCCGCGTAGAGGAGCGAGTTGAGGACGTGGATCAGGAGCGTGTCCATGACCCGGTACGATGCCTCAACTCAGGGGGCGGCTTCAACCCGAAACGGCGCCGTCGCCACCTCGGGGTTGACCCAGTTGTCGCGCAGGGCGAGGGCGACCAGGGCGGTGTACGCGCCCGGCTTGAGCCGGCCCTTGAGATTGACCACGAGCCGGGCGCCCTCCCGCTCGCGCGACAGGCCCGCGTCGGCCACCCCGCCGTCGGCGCCCACGATGACGTAGCGGCAGACGGGCACGTCCGCGCGGTCCTCGTCGGACACCGGCTTGCCCAGCGGCTCCCTCACGATGCGGTATTCGCGCAGGAACCTCTCGGCGCGCTCGATCTCCGGGGCGATCTCCAGGCGATCGCCGCGCGCGGTGAGCCGGGCCACGAAAGCCCGGCGCGGGATGGCGAAACGATCGTAGGTGCCGACCCCGTTCGGGTTGGTGAAGTCGCGAAATGCCGTGACGACGACTTCGCGCTCCGACCACTTGTCGAGCGCGTAGGGCCCATTGGTGACGAGGAAATGGCCCCGTCTGGCGTAGAAGGTCTTGAGGGCGGCCCAGCGCGTCTGGGCCTCGTCCGCCGTCACGAGGCGCTTGAGGGCGGGCGGGATGTACGCCTGCGCCGCCAACGTGTCCACGAGCGCGGCCAGGGCCAGCTTGGTCTTCGGATCCCGCGCCAGGTCGAGCCAGGGCACGCCGCGCCGCCTGGCTTCACTCGGCGAGAAGGCCGCGACGCCCCGCTTCACAGCCTCCTCCATCAGCACCATGACGGGCCAGGGAAGCGCGCTCCAGGGCGGGGCGAGGGCGGCCAGGGACTCGGCCTCGAGGGCGCCGCCGGTGACGTAGACGTCGATCACCGGCACGACGTAAGTGAAGGTGGTGTCGCTGTACGTCCGGACTTCGGCGTCCACCTTGACCACACGAAAGCCGACCAGGGCCTGACGGAGGGGCGCCGTGGCAGCCTCCACGACGGGGTCGCCCGCGCGCCCACTCCAACGATAGGCGAAGCTGTATGCGTAGGCCGCATCCGCCGGGGTCATGCGCGTGCTGTCGTGGAAGGCGGAGGCCACGAGGCGGTACGTGAGGCGGGCCCGCGCGCTCTTGCCCTTCCCCGCGTCGCGGAGAAGCCCGGTGCCGGGCTCGGGGATCAGGGCGTCCTCCGGCAGCTCGATCTCGGATGAACCGGGCGAGGTCGGCGGCCGCGTGACCGCCACGGGCGTCACCCGATTGGCCACCCATCCGGATCCGTAGGGGGCCGGAATGAGCGCGGGGTCGCCGACGGCCGCCCACAGCAGCCGGCCCGCCGGATCGGAGAAACCCGCGATGGGATTCCAGGCCGCGGCGGGCCGGCTCGCCATCCCGAGTCTGAGCCAGCCGTTCCAGGGAAAGTCCTTGAGCTTGACGGTGCGGAGGAAGATGGCGGAGTTGAATCCGGTCTGCGAGTCCCAGGCGATGTTCTCCACACCCTGGGAGAACTCCGCGTTGAAGTACTCGCGCCGGACCGTATAGCCCAGCACCACCCGCTCACAGCCCGCCGTCAGTCGCGAGACGAGCTGACGCTCGAGCTCGATCCGCGCGATCGGGCTGTCGAAGGCGCCGGTGACGAGCCGACGGTAGAGCGCCTCCACTGCCTGGCGGCCCGGGGCGTCGCTCGGGGCGCGGGCCTCGAGGAGATAGGCGTGGAACCAACCGTCCTTGAGCCACGGGGGACCGAGCCAGCCGTCCAGGCTCAGGCCGTGAGTGGCCAGCAGACCTTCGGCGTCGATGTCCTCCACGGTGGCGTCCCAGTCCCTGGCGCCCTTGGCCGGCGCCTTCACGAGGCGCTCGGCCAGCGGGCCTTTGGCCTGGACCCGCAGTGCCGCGCTCGATCCGCTCGGCGCGGCGGCGTAGGCCTGCCGCGCGGACTGGGCGAGGTCGAAGTGCTCGAGATAGTCCATGTGATAGGGCGTGACAGGGTACGGGTGAGGGACGTACAGGCCGGGAGCGGCGCCGAGGCTCCTGGCGATCCGACGCGCGGCCTCGCACCGGGTCTCGCGGCTGGCCGCCACCGGGGACGCAGGATTGAAGGTCACGACCACATAGCCGCCCAGCGACTCGAGGGGCTTGACGTCGGCCGGAGCGCGGCCGCCCGCGAAGGGGTCGCCGCCGACGTAGGCGTGGAGCTTGGCGCTCTTGAGCAGCGGCGCCGCGGCGGCGGGCGGCAGAGTCTCGAGCCGGATCTCCTGCGGGTAGTAGGAGGGGTAGAAGGGCAGCTCGTGGCCAGCCCCGGAGGGAGCGGCCCAGAGCAGGCAGAAGACGACCAGGACGAGCCTGCGCCCGACGCGCGCACATGGACGAAGCCGCGAGCCCTTCATGAACGTGAGAAAGGGGGAGGAGGGCGATTGCCGCCCCCCTCCCCCGAATCCGTGAGCCGAAGCGCTAGAGCTTGACCGTCGGCCAGGTCTTGTCGATCCAGGTATAGGTCCTGGTCTCCTCGCCGCTCGGCGCCGGCCACCCCGGAGGCGCCGTGATGTTGCGGATCGGGATCGTGATGATCTTGTTCGGATCGAGGATCTGGAACGGATAGTCCGGCGAGTTCACGCTGAAGCCGGTCATGGCGTCCTTGTAGCCCTGGTGGTTGTCCGGGCGGATGTGCAGGTAACCTGCCGGTCCGGAGATGGACGCCCCTTCCAGCTGGCTGATGATGGCCTCATCGTCGGGCCAGCCCCCCGTCAGCTTGTTGGCCTTCTCGACCGTCTGCTTGAGGAGCATGAGCGTGGTATACGCGCCTTCCGACTGGAAGTTCGGGTACTCCTTCCACCGATCGAGGTACTTCTTCACGAACGCCGAGTTCAGCGGCCAGCGGTCTTGCGGCGGATAGTTGAAGTAGTAGTTGGAGTGGACGCCCGCAATGACGCCCTCCGGGTGGTCCTTGCCGATGGCGTGCGGAGCCACGCCGAAGGCGATCATGCTCGTGAACTTCATCTTCTTGAACATGTCGTAACGCAGGGCCTGCTTGTACATGGCCACGTAGTCGCCGCCCCACACCGAGGCGACGAGCAGGTCCGGCTTGGCCGCAATGGCCTTGGTGATGTGGGAGGTGAAGTCCGTGGTCCCGAGCTTGGGCCAGCCCTCGGAGACGACCTGGGTGCCGGGGAGCATCTTCTTCATCACGATGTTGAAATGCGCGAAGGCGTTGCGCCCATAGGAGTAGTCCGGGTGGATGTGGGCGATCCGGCGAACCTTGGGCCAGGTCATGGCGGTCGCCACCGCCGCCGTCACGCCGTCCGCCGACTGCATGTTGGTGATGCGGAAGATGTAGTGCGGGTTGAGCACCGCCTTGTCGAAGAGGAAGTCGGTGCACCCGTCGACGAAGATGGTGAGCAGCTTGAGCGACTCCGCCTCGGGCCCGAGGGCCGGCGTGTTGCCGCTGGAGATGACCCCGGTGAAGAGGTCGATCTTCTCCGAGAGCTTCATCCGGCGCATTTCCTTCACGTTGGCGTCGGTGCCCGCGGCCTCGTCGGCCTTGATGGTCTCGATCTTGCGCTTGCCCAGCAGTCCGCCCTGGGCGTTGATCTCTTCGGCGGCCAGGATGTGCCCCTTGTACGAGGGCTCTCCGAGCACGGCGGCCGCGCCCGTGAAGAAGGTCATGTGCCCTACCTTGTACGGCGTGTCGGGAATATTGCCCTTGGGCTGCGCGTGGGCTCGCTCGATGAGAGCCGGTGCGCCGACGAGCGGCACGCTGGCCGCGGTCGCCGCAGCGCCGACGGTGACGCCGAGCCGGCTCAGGAAATCGCGACGGCTTACTTCTGCGGCCATATGGAGTCCCTCCTTCGTTGGGTGGACCGTTTCGCGGCCAGTGGGGCAAGGCGCCTATGGGCATGACGCCATCGCGCAAGACGCCATGAAGCAAGACATAATAGCCGGGGTTGAGGCCAAGCTCAAGGCGTAAGCGCGCCGGGGGGGGCCCTCTCACGCGCCATACGTCAGGGTGAGAGCCTCGCCGCGTGGGCCGACTCCGCCTATAATCGAAGCAGCGCGGTGAACGGAACATGAGGGCAATCGGGCGGGCGCTTCGAGGTCTCGGGGCCGCGGTGAGGTCACGGCCGTGGCCCTTCTGCGCCATCGCGCTCGGCGTCTTCGCCCTCGACATCCTGGTGCCGCCGCTCGTCCTCACCCTCGCCCGCAAGCCGGTCACCGCCTTCACCATCAATCCCCTGCTGCCCACCCTGCCCGGCTACCTGGTGTCCGGGCCGGGGTCGCTTGGGGAGCGCCTCGCCAAATCCTGGAGCCTGGCTCTCTTCTGGTTCTCCTCGGACAACTCGTTCGGGCTCGAGTGGGGCTTCGCGGTGACGACGGCAGACCTCGCGCGCTTCGCCTTCATGTCGTTGCTCGTGGCGCTGTACTTCGCGCTGTGGATGGAGCGCCGCGCCCGCTTCGCCGTCGTCCCGTGGGGTCGCAGAGCCGGCGGAACGGGGGGCGTGCTGGGCGCCCTCGGCGGCGTCTTCGGACTGTCCACCGGCGGCTGCACGGTGATGGGCTGTGGCGCGCCCGTGCTCCCGGTCATCGGACTCGCCTTCGTGGGCCTCAGCAGCACCACGATCAAGTGGATGTCCGAGCTGTCCGCGCTCGCAACGGCAGCGGTGCTGATCGGTCTCGCCACGGCCGTCCTCTGGCTCGGCTGGCGCGTGGGCGCCCGCGACGCGGCACGGCCAGGCTAGCCCACCCCATCGACGCCCGGTGTACACTCGCCGGGTGATCAGCCGTCCGTTCGGAATCACCGGCGTCGAGGTCGCCGTCGTAGGCCAGGGCACCTGGCACATGGGCGAGGACCGCAAGCTCAGGAAGGATGAGATCGCCGCGCTGTCCCTCGGGCTCGACCTCGGCCTGACCCACATCGACACGGCCGAGATGTACGCCGACGGGCGCGCCGAGGAGATCGTCGCCGAGGCCGTGGCGGGCCGGCGCCACGAGGCCTTCATCGCCA
>DASQAK010000127.1:0-11773 GCA_035635755.1 Candidatus Methylomirabilota bacterium
GTGTGGAAGCTGTTCCCGCGTGACCAGGTCATCAACCTGAGCTTCTGGGACTACAACGACGTGGCCCCCGGCTACTTCGCCGCCGCCGAGATCGCCGCGCGCGAAAAGAAGGTCGGCGTCATCGTCATCGAGGTGGCACGCTCCGACTTTCGCGTGGCCGATCGCAACACGTTCGCCGACTCCGATCTCCGGGCCGCCGCCAAGGGTCTCTACATCATCCGCGACTTCGCGCCCGGCCAGCCTCGACACGGCTACGTCGTGGCCCAGGGATCGAGCTCGACGTTCAATCTCGTGAGCGTGCTGCCGCGGCTGACGGGGGCCGGCATCAACGTGAAGGTCATCGCGGCGATCAGCGAGGAGCTGTTCGACCGCCAGCCCGAAGCCTATCGGAACGCCGTGCTGCCGCCCGAGGCCCGCCAGGACCTCATGTTCGTGATGAGCGGAACGCGCCGCATGTGGCCGTTGCGCAACGTCGGCTCGCTGACCGATGAGTACTCCCTCACCGCCGACCAGGACAACGTGTGGCTCACCGGCGGCACCGAGGCGGACGTGATCGCCGAGGCCCACCTCGACCCGGACTCGATCTTCGCCGGGGTGCAGCGGTTCGCTCAGGAGCGTCCGACGCGCCTGAGCCGGCAGCGCGCACTGCTGAACGCGCTGGAATAAACCCGCTGAGCATCGCGGGAGAGCTGGCGCGGTTTCTGGCGAGCACGAACGTCACCGATCTACCGCCGCTCGCGCTGGAGCGTGCACGAATGGTGATCGCCAGCACGATCGCCAGCGCGGCGATGGGCATGGACATCGTTTCCTCGCGAATCATCCGCGAGCTTGCCAAGGAGCGCGGAGGCGCGGAGCAGGCCACCCTCTGGTTCGACGGCGGACGCAGACTGCCCATCGCGGACGCGGCGCGGGTCAACGCGGTGATGAGCGACGCCGCCGCGTCGGACGACAGCGACCTGCGCAGCATCGCGCACATCGGCACGATCGTCTCGACGAGCTCGATCGCCATGGCGGAGCAGACCGCCGCGGACGGCCGCGACGTGCTCGCGGCCATGGTGTACGGCTACGAGATCGCGGGGCGCATCGACGAAGCGCTCACCCCGGGGCGCAGCGAGCGCGGCTTCCACGGCTCGATCGCCACGATCTTCGGCGGCGCGGTCGCGGCCGGCACGCTCCTCAAGCTGACGCGGGAACAGATGACGCAAGCGATCGCGCTCGCCGCGACCTCGATCGGAGGCCTGATGGTGGCCGCCAACACCAGCGTGGCGCGCGAGTATCACGCGGGACTCTCGGCGATGCTCGGCATCCATGCGGCACTCGCCGCGCACAAGGGGCTGATGGCCGAGGAAAACGTGCTGGAGATGCCGCGCGGCTTTTTCTCCGCTTACGGCGGAGATCACCTGGAGGACGTTACGAAAGATCTCGGCCAGGCGTGGGACATCACCACGGACATGGCGATCAAGCTGGTGCCCGGTGGTCATCCGCACCACGCCGCGGCGGAGGCGGCCGCCAACGCCGCGATCGCCGGACACGTCGACCCGGCGGACGTGGCCGACATCAGGCTCTCATCGGCGAAGTACCGTACATTGCCCGGTCCCAGGCATCCGACCGACCTGATCGGGGTGGCGCACAGCCCCGCCTACTTCATCGCGGCCGCGGTGGCGGACCGGCACTACGGCTGGATCCACGTCTCGCCCGTGAAGGTCGCCGACCCGGTGATTCGACGGCTCATCGACAAGGTCACCGTGGACCCGAACCCGCGACCGTACCCGGACCGCTTTCCGCACCACCACGGCGCGACGGTCACGATCACGCTAACGGACGGCAGACAGTTCTCTGCTCACGTGGACTTTCCGCGCGGGTCCGCCCCCCGCGGAATCGAATGGGCCGACGTTGACGCAAAGTACCGGAGGCTGGTGCCGCTGTCCGGGCTAGCCCCGGAAAAGGTCGAGGCCAGCCTCAGGGTGGTGCACGAGTTCGAAACGGTCAAGACCCTGTCTGAACTCACTCGCCTGCTGAGCTGAGAGGGGTCCCGTCGCGGGCGCTCACGCCACCTCGGGGACCTGCTCCTCCAGCAGCGGCGACTGCGAGCGATGCACCGTGCCTGCGCGCAGGGCGAGCACGGGCCTCAGACGCTTGTCGGTCTTGATCCGGACGCCCAGGCTGTCCTGCAGCGTCCAGTCGCCCCCGTCGATGGCGAGGACGGACACGTCCGCCACACGTCCCGGCGCCAGCGAGCCCAGCTCGTCCTTCAAGCCAAGCATGCTCGCCGCGTTGACCGTCACCATGCGGATGACGTCGGTGAGCCCGACGCCCAGCGCGATGAGCTCGTTCATCACCTGGAGGAGTGAGAAGGCACCGGTGCCCCCGATCGTCGTCAGCTGACCCTGCTCGCCTCCGAACGCGCCCGCGCCCCAGACACTGCTCTCGTCCCGACGCCGGATCGTGTAGCCGTGGATGTCGCTGCCGATGGTGAACGGCATGACGCCGGCCTCAAGGGCAATGCGCGCGGCGTTGAAGCTCATATGGCCGCCGCGGCCGACATCGATGCGTACGCCACGCGCCATGGCTTCGAAGATCAGCGGATGCACCTTGCCCTCGCGCGACACGAACGCGCCGGGATGCTTCGTGAATGGATGCGCGAGGATGTCACCGGGTTCGAGGAGCGGTAACGCGTCGTCGATGACGCTGTCGGGATCGATCGTTGTCCCGTTCGCCTCCGCCCAGAGGCGGCCCAGGTGAACGTAGACCGGGACCCTGGTGGCGCGCGATGCGTCCTTGGCCAAACGCAATGTCTCGATGCCCCAGCGCGAGTAGCCCCCGACCTCCGCGTGACATTTGATGCCCTTGACGATGTCGCGGTTCTTCTCGATGGCGTTGATCGTTTCCCTGACGTTGATACCGTGCGGGCCATAGAGGCCGACATGACGATGTCCGAGGAGACCGCCCACGAGGTAGTTCGAGACGAAGGCATAGACGCGAGTGGCGGCCGGGTCCTTGATGAATTTTCGGAAGCCCTGGATGGTGAGCGGGGCGGCGCCGCCCTGGTCGACGACGGCGGTCACGCCCGAGCGAACGCCAACCTCGTCCGGGTTCATCCCGAAGTCGCCGGTGACGTGCTGGTAGATGTGGCTGTGCGTGTCGATCATGCCGGGGATCACGAGCCGGTCCCGCGCGTCGACCGTGCGAGCGGCCGTGCCCGCGATCCGCGGCGCCACCTGCGCAATCGTTCCGTCCTTTACGGCGACGTCGTGGGCACCATCGATACCCGAGGCGGGATCGATGACGCGACCGCCGCGGACAATCAGGTCGAACTTCGCCATTGCGTTACACCCCCAGGGACGCGGGATTGATCGGGGTCGGCATCGCCTGCACAGCGGGGAAAACCTTCTCCGCGAACAGCCGCAGGCTCTTCTCCGCCTTGGCGCGCGGCATCGCGCCGTAGAAAAAGTGGATGACCACCATCTCCAGGCTGACGGCGTGCGGCAGCGTTCTGATGTTCTCGATGATCTCGTCGGGAGTCCCGATCGGCTGGGTCGCGCGGCGCGCCGCGAGGCTCGCGTCGGCCACCCCGACGTCGGCGGTCTGGCGCTTGAGGTACCGCGCGAAGGAACGCGTCGAGCGAGACAACGCCCCCTCCGAGTCAGCCTCCGAGGGTGTCCCAGCTCAGGCGCGCCATCTTGCCGATGACCTGGTAGGCCGCCGCGAATCCGGGCGTGCCGTCGGGGAGCGCGGCGGGGACGTGCTCCGTATACGCGGTCAGGATGAACAGTGGGTGATCGTCCTTGAAGACGATGCCCGCGTCCATGAAGCCGCGAGAGCCCGTGCCCGTCTTGTGGGCGACCTTGGTGCCGAGGGGCAGGAGCGAGGGCAGGCGGGTCTTGAGCTTCTGCCAGCTTAGAATGTCGAGCCCGAGCCGGCAGAGCTCGGGGGTGCTCCCGAGGCGCGCCGCCGCCGTCTTGTCGGAGGCGCCTCGCAGGATCATCTCGAGGAGCAGCCCCTGGTCGTTGGGTGTGGTCGTGGTCACCTGGGCGAGGGCGTGATCGGGTCCGAGGCGCGGGGGAATCCCGAAGCGGTGGACGGTCCGGGTCATGCCGATCGACTCGCAGAAGCGCTGGATCTCGCCGAGGCCGACGAGGTCGACCACGGTGCCCGTGCACATGTTGTCGCTGACGATGATCATCATGACGAGGGCGTCGCGGAAGGTGATCCAGAAGCCGGGGGTCAGGTGCTGGAAGGTGCCGGAGTCGTTGTCCTGGTACTTGGCGTCGATGGTCACCTTCTGGTCGAGGGCGAGCTTGCCGTCGTGGACGGCCTTGAGCGCCGCCATCATGATGGAGATCTTCCGCGTGCTCGCCGAGGGCACCGGGGTGTCTCCGAGCCGGTTGGCCGTCTCGCCCGTGGCGAGGTCCTTGAGGTACCAGCTCGTCTGGAAGGGGAGGGCGTCGCACAGCGCGTTCATCCGCGTGACCAGGTCTCGCATCAGGGTCTCCTTGCACCGTGGGTGGTCATGACTGGCGGGCCCGCCAGCGCGCTTCTGCCTCGTCGAAGCCGGGGCCCCGGTCGATGAGGGGTAGATCGCGCGCGCGGCGCCGGCGCTCCTCGTCGCTCTCCGTCTTGTCGATCTCGAGCGTGGCGGGGTCGAGCACGACGCCGTAGTCCTCGCGCGCCCCGCGGGCGGTGACGATACCCCGCGCCACATCCTGGCGCACGCGCTCGGGATCCCGCGCGAGGGGATCGCCCCAGCCGCCGCCGCCGCAGGTCTCGAAGCGGAGGAGGTTGCCGCGCTCGAGAATGATGCCGTCGCCGAGGGGGGCCAGCTCGCGCTCGCGCGGCGTGCCCGGATTGAGGATGATGCGTCCCGTCCGCCCCGCGAGACCGCCCGCCACGCCGTAGGGCGCGACGAGCGTGTTCTCCATGCGCGTGGCCAGCTCCGCGCGCTCGCAGAGCACGCGCACGTCGCGGATCACGCCCGCCCCGCCGCGATGGAAGCCCGGTCCGCCCGAGTCCGGCCGCACCGCGTAGCGCTCGATGCGCAACGGGAAGTCGCGCTCGACGTACTCGACGGGGTAGTTCTCCTGGGCGATGTAGTAGATGACGTCGACGCCGTCCGCGAAAGGCCGGGCGCCCAGGCCCACCCCGAGGCCTTCGATGCAGAGGATGGGCCGCCGGCGCGCCTCGTCCCAGGCGCGGAAGTAGTAGAGGACGTAGACGGGAGAGCCCGCGGGCACCTTGCCGCCGTTGGCCTGGGCGAGGGCGCCGAAGATGCAGGACATGACGCGGAAGCGCGTGTTGGCGCGCATGCCGAGCGGCGCGGGGAAGCGCGGCTTGAGCAGGCTGCCCTCGCGGGCGATCCACTCGTCGAGATTGCGGAGGAGCCCCTCGTTGACGTCGAGCTCGGGATCGAGGGACTGGAGATAGCGGCCGAAGGCGATGCGGAGGAGGCCCGGGTTGGTGACGAAGTTGATGGGACCCCGCGCCTGGTCGTCGGAGCGGGAGCCGTCGAGGGTCACGTGGTCGCCGCGACGGCTGAGGGTGAGATCGACACGGTAAGGCCGGGCCTCGACGCCCCCGTCGCTGTCGAGAAAATCGTGGAAGGACCACTCTCCCTCGGGAACCATCTCCAGGAAGAGCTCGCGCGCGCGCACCCCCGTCAGGGCCATGCACTCCTCGAAGGCGGCGAGCACGGTGTCGAGGCCGTAGCGCGTGAAGAGCTCG
Source organism: Candidatus Methylomirabilota bacterium (assembly GCA_035635755.1). Classification (GTDB taxonomy): domain Bacteria; phylum Methylomirabilota; class Methylomirabilia; order Rokubacteriales; family CSP1-6; genus AR37. The sequence continues at coordinate 5,719 of DASQAK010000127.1, forward strand.
CCGAGGCGGGCCTCGGCCAGACGGGAGGACGCCATCATGGCCCGCGTGTCGCCTTCCACGAGGTCGGGCAGCCGCGAGTTGCGCAGGAAGATGCGGTAGGCCTCCTCGTTGATCCGCCCCTCCCGCATGATGCGGATGGGCGGGACGAGCACGCCTTCGTGATAGATCTCGGTGGCGTGGGGCGAGATGCTGCCCGCGCGGAGCCCGCCGATGTCCTGGTAGTGGCCGAAGGTCGCCGCGAACGCGACCACGCGATCCCCGTGAAAGACGGGCACGACGAAGACCATGTCCTGGTGGTGCTGGACGGCGCCGTCCGTCAGGTAGGGATCGTTGAACCAGTAGGCGTCGCCCGGCCGCATGGTGTCGAGGGGGTACTCGCGGAGGATGGCCGTGACCATGCCGGGCCCGCTGCCCGAGATATGACAGGCCACGATGCGGCCACTCGTGTCGAAGACGCCGACGAAGAAATCCTTCTTCTCCTTGATGAAGGGCGACATCGCGCACCGCTCCATCAGGAGCTCCATGTCGCGGATCGTCGACGCGAGGCTGCCGCGGATGATCTCGAGGGTGACGGGATCGACGCGGCGGACTTCAGCCACGGCTGCGCTCCAGAAGGATGTTGTCGGTGCCGTCCACGCGAGCGCGGAATCCCGGAGCCACCAGCGGCGCCGAATCGTCCTGGGTGATGATGGCCGGGCCCTCGAAGCCCATCCCCGGCGCCAGGGCGCCTCGCGCGTAGCAGGGCGTGGCCACGAAGCCGGTGCCCCGGAAGTAGACCTGGCGCCGATCGGTCATCGCGTGGCTCGCCCCTGCGGCCTGCGTGGCCGGCGCCCTGCGCCGGGGCAGGGCCCCGATGGCGGTGACGCGGAGGTTGACGAGCTCGATGGGCGCGCCGGGCAGGTCATAGGTGTAGAGGCGGCGGTGCTCGGCGTGGAAGGTCGCGGTCAGCTCCGCGAGACGGGCCGTGGTCACCGCCCCCTCGCCGAGCGGGCAGGTCAGCTCGAAGCTCTGGTGCTCGTAGCGGAGATCGGCCGACCGCTCGAAGCGCTGCCGGTCGCGCGGGATCTCCTCCGTGTCGAGCCACGCGCGCGCCTGCGCCTCGAGCTCACCCCACGTCGCTTCGAGTGGTTGCACGTCGACGCCTCGAGCCGCCGCCGGCCCTTCACCCAGATGACGCTCCGCCGTCCCCACCGTGCGCACGAAGGTCGCCCGCATGTCGGTGTCGAGGAGGCCCCAGGTGGAGAGCACGCCCGGCCGCGGCGGAATGATCACGGTCGGGATATCGAGCAGCTCGGCCAGTCGGCACGCGTGAAGGGGGCCGGCGCCCCCGAAGGCCACGAGGGCGAAGCGGCGAGGATCGTGGCCGCGCCCCACTGAGACCGTCCGGATGGCCCGCGCCATGGAGTTGTCGATGATCTCGACGATGCCCGCGGCCGCTTCCTCGGCCCCCAGGCCGAGGCGACGGCCCACGCGCGCGTCGATGGCCGCGCGCGCCGCCGCGCCGTCGAGCGGCAGCTCGCCACCCAGCAGGGCGGGGGGGATGCGGCCGAGCACGAGATGCGCATCGGTCACCGTGGGCTCGGCGCCTCCGCGGCCGTAGCAGACCGGCCCCGGCTCGGCGCCCGCGCTGCGCGGGCCGACGGTGAGCCGCCCCGCCGCGCTCACCGCGGCGATGCTGCCCCCGCCCGCGCCGATGGTGTGAATGTCGACCATGGGGAGCTTGAGGGGGAAGGGGCCGATCATGCCCTCCTTGGTGATCTCCGGCCGGCCCTCACGGACCAGGCAGATGTCGGCGCTCGTCCCTCCCACGTCGATGGAGATGATGTCGCGATGGCCCGCCGTGCCCGCCACGCTCAGCGCGCCGATGACCCCCGCGGCCGGACCCGAGAGCACCGTCTGTATGGGCTGGCGCACGCAGGTGGCCGCGCTCGTCACGCCGCCGTCGGACTTCATGATGAGGAGCGGCGCGCGGACGCCCTCGGCGTCCAGAGCGTCGCGGAGGACGCTGACGTAGCGGCTCACCGGCGGCATGACGGCGGCGTTCAGCGCGGTGGCCATGGTCCGCTCGAACTCGCGGAACTGGGGCAGCACTTCCGAGGAGAGCGACACGAGCACGCCGGGGTGCTCCTCCTGGAGGATGGCCTGCATGCGTCGCTCGTGGGCAGGGTTGGCGTAGGCGTGGAGGAACACCACGGCCACCGCGGGCACTCCGAGCTGGGCGAGCTGACGCGCCACCGCCCGCGCCTCGGCTTCGTCGAGCGCGGTCAGGACGGCGCCGCCCACATCGAGACGCTCCGTCACCTCGAGCACGCGGTCGGGCGCGACGGGGCGCGCGGGCTTGCTCCACCCGTAGAGGTTGCCGTGGCGCGGGATGTCGTGACGCCCGATCTCGAGGACGTACTTGAAGCCGGCCGTGGTCACCACCGCCGTCGGTGGAGTCTTGCCTTCGAGGATGGCGTTGGTGGCGGTGGTCGTTCCGTGGAAGACGTGCAAGATGTCCCCGGGCGTGCGGCCCGCCAGCGCCAGCACCTTGCGGACGGCGGTGATGAAGCCGCCCGACAGATCGCTCGGCGTGGACGGCGTCTTCGCCACCCAGGTGGCGCCCGTGGCAGCATCCGCGAACGTGATATCCGTGAAGGTGCCGCCCACGTCGATGGCCACCGTACCCGCTCGACTCATGGCCACGTCATTGTAGGGGCAGGCCCTGAGCGAGGGAAGTCGGAATTAACCGGGTACTGGGCCAATTTGCTTCGCCATACTTCGTTGCGAGCGGGCCGGCAACCCTCAACGTGCGTTCAATTCAGCCCTCGCCTCGTGACTGCGCCCCTCAGCTCGAACGGCAACGTACGCCTCGGGCTGCCGGCCCGCTCGCGCCTCGTCTGGCTCGCAACTTGGCCCAGTACCAAAACTTACGGGGGCGCCTCAGTTGCCCTTGAGGCGCATGTCCTCGAACGGGGCCGTGTAGTAGTGGAGGGGGATCCGCCCAAGGCTGGACTCCTGCACGCGCGGTCCCACCCCGTTGTTGAAGAACAGGGCGTAGATGGGGAGGAAGAGGGTGCGCTCGTGCGCGAGCCGCTGGATTCGCTGCAGGAGGACCTGGCGCTTCGTCCGGTCCAGCTCACGGGCCTGCTGCTGGAACAGATCGTCGATGTCGGGGTTCCCGCCGATGGCGTAGGTTCCCCCGGTCACGAGGTAGTTCTCGGCGCGGGTGGCGGCGTTCCCGTAGCCGCCCGCGCCACAGAGGAGCAGGTTCTTCAGCTTCTTGTCCTTCCAGGCGGTCAGGTACGTCACGCGCTCCATCGTGCGGAAGCGCGCCCGGATTCCCACCGCGGCGAAGTAGTTGATCACCGCCTCGGCGGCATTGGCGAACTGCACGGTGCCGACCATCTCGCCGGCATCGAAGCCGTTCGGATACCCCGCCTCCCGAAGCAGCTGCTTCGCCCTCGACGGGTTGTAGGCGGGCGGCTCCACGAGCAGGGCGAACTCCGTGGCGGGGGGGATGATCGATCCCATGGGCGGCGAAGCGCCCAGGCTATCGGCGTCCGAGATGGCCTTGCGGTCGATGGCATGGCTGGCGGCCAGACGCACGCGCGAGTCGTGCCACGGTGATTTCGGATCTTGCTGATCGAGCATGCAGACGGCGGTGACCCATTGCCCCCCCGAGGGAACCAGGCGAAGGGACGGGGTGCGCTTGATCTCTTCGGCCACCGGCCCCAGCATGAGGTAGGCGATGTCCGCCTCTCCCTTCTTCAGCATGGCAAGCCGGGTGGACTCGTCCGGCACGACCTTCATGCTCAGGCGCTTGACGTGGGGGGCTTCCGCCAGTACTTCTCGTGCGCCTCCAGGATCAGCTCCACCCCGGGCTGATGGCTGACGAACTTGTAGGGTCCGGCCCCCATGGGATGCTTCGTGAAGCCTGCCTCGCCGACACGCTCGAGGTACTTCTTCGGCACGATCCACGCCGCCCCCGTGGCCGGGGTGGCATAGAAGGTGAGGAAGTCCGGCCACGGCTCGTGCAGGACGAAGCGGATTCGATGCGGCGCCACGATCTCCACCGCCTTGACCTTGTCCTTCAAGAGCTTGGCGGCGGCGCCACGGTACCGCTCGAAGCTGAACTTGACATCGTCGGCCGTCAGGAGGTCCCCGTTGTGAAACGTCACGCCCCGACGCAGCACGAACTCGTAGCGGAGCCCATCGGAGCTCTCTGTCCAGGACTCGGCGAGGCTCGGGGCCATGGGGTTTTGCGGCATGGGCTTCACGAGGGCGTCGTGGAGCGCTTCCTGCACCATGAATGGCGTGGCGATGCCCGTGTTCTCGGCGGGATCGAACCAGCTCGGCGTGAGGGTGACGTGCATGGCATAGGTGAGCTCGCCCTGAGGCTGGGCGCGCGCGGTGAGGACGGGGAACAACGCGGCAAAAGCCGCCACGAGCAGAACGAAGGGGCCTGGCCGTCCATGCCTCATGCGCCCTCCTCTTTTGGGTCTGACGTGCGCGGCGGCGTCAGGGTTTGCGGGGCGCGGACTTCGGCCCGAAGGGCTCGGGGTGGAACTCTCCGTCCCGCGCCTCGAGAAACGCCTTCAGCCCGCCGCTGCGCATCACTTCGAGAAGTTCGCCTCGCTGCGCGTTGTAGGACGCGTGGGCCAGGTTGGAGAGCGGGATGTTCATCATCATGCCCGCGCCGATCCCCATGGCGAGCAGACCGTAGCAGGTGACGGCTTTGTTCAGTCGCACCGAGGGCTCGGGCACGAGGGCGATCCGCTCGGCGAGGGCACGGGCCCGCGGCAGGAGGTCCGCCACGGGCACCACCTCGTTGACGAGGCCGATCCGGTGGGCTTCGGCGGCGTCGAAGTGATCGCCCGTCAGGCTGTAGCGATGGGCGGCCTTCCAGCCGGCCAAGGCGGCGAAGAGAAATGTCGTGTTGGAGACGTGGCGGACCTCGGGCTGGGCGAAGACGCTGTCGTCGGCGGCGATGGTGATGTCGGCGGCCAGGGAATACCAGAATCCGCCGCCCATGACCCAGCCGTGGACGGCGGCGATCACCGGCTTCGAGAGATGCCAGAGGTGCAGGAGCCGCCGGGTCGAATCGCCGTCGCGCGTCCACCACCCCTTGAGGAACTCCGCGACCTCGACGCCGGTCGCGTCCAGCGGTGACTGGCCGTCCGGGCGGCGCCCGATGTCGTAGCCGGCCGAGAAGGCCCGACCGGCGCCGGTCAGGATGATGGCTCTGGCTTCGGGGTCGGCGTCGGCGGCATCCAGGGCCTCGTGAAGCTCGGCCGTCATCTGGGGGTTGATGGCGTTGAGAGCTTGTGGCCGGTTCAGCGTGATGGTGACCACCGGCCCCGTCTTTTCGTAGAGGATCATCTCGTAGGACATTGCATGCCTCCCTGAGTGACGCGGGGCGGACCCACGATACGTTTCGAGGCGCCGATGACTCCGATGCTCTTAGGCTCCATGAGCGGCGTCCGATCCACGGCGAGCCTCCGCGATGAGGTGGCTTGAGCTGACGGATGAGGTGGCTTGAGCTGACGGTGGACGACGTCGCGTTTCGGTCCCGCTAGGCTTGCTTCTGGAGCCGGGCGGGCATGTGGATGAAGAGCTCGGCGGGATCTGGCTTGGCCACGGCGGGGCGGGGGGGCTTCATCTGATACGTCACCGGCCGCTGGTGGTCGTCGTATTGCCGATGCTCGTTCACCACCGAGGCGAACTTCGAGAGCATCTTGACGTAGTTGGTCTGGCCGCGCAGGAGCGCGCGCACGGCCGGGAAGCCGTACTTCGGAATGGCGCTCCAGCCCAGGTGCTTGCGGTTCAGGATGTCCTGCGTCTTGACGAGCTCGGCGTAGAACTTGTCGAGGGGCATGCGCGTGGGCAACACGGCATGGGCCACGTCGAAGAGCCGGTAGTCGCGCGAGGTGAGGCGCCGCGCTTCCGTGAACCAGATCTCCGTGCCGGGATAGGGCGTGGCCACCGTCAGGTGGACGATCTCCGGCACGGTCATGGCCCACTCGCGGACGACCTCGAAGCGGCGCTCGTCCCAGTCGCAGTCGGCGATGATGTT
>DASQAK010000128.1:0-35278 GCA_035635755.1 Candidatus Methylomirabilota bacterium
CGGATACGCTCTCTCGTCACCGAGAAGCGCCGGCCCACCTCTTCGAGCGTGTGCTCGCCTTCCTCGCCGATGCCGAAGCGCAGCCGGAGGATCTCCTTCTCCTTGGGGCTGAGCGTGCTGAGCGCCCGCTCGACCTGGGTCGTGAGGTCCTGCGTGATCAGCGTCTCGTTCGGGGACTCGGCGCTCTTGTCCTCGAGGAAATCCCCGAGCTCGGAGTCTTCTCCGATCGGCGTCTCCAGCGACAGCGGCTTACGCGAGGATTCCAGGATGAGCCGGACCTTGCGCGCGGGCACGCCCGTCTTCTGGGCCAGCTCCTCGGGCGTGGGCTCGCGGCCCAGGTCGTTGACCATGCTCCGGTTGACCCGGGCGATGCGGTTGAGCGTCTCGACCATGTGGACGGGAATGCGGATGGTCCGGGAATGGTCGGCGATCGCCCGCGTGATGGCCTGGCGGATCCACCAGGTGGCATAGGTCGAGAACTTGAACCCGCGCCGGTACTGGAAGCGGTCCACCGCCTTCATGAGCCCGATATTGCCTTCCTGGACGAGGTCGAGCAGGGTGAGCTCGCTCCCCAGGTAACGCTTGGCCACCGAGACCACGAGGCGCAGGTTGGCCTCCATGAGCTCGCGCTTGGCCTGACGCACCACTCGGTCATGCTCCTCGATCTCGTGGAGCGCGGACTGCAGGGGCTTCTTTCCCAGGCCGATCTGGGCCTCGAGCTCGCGCACTTCCTTCGGGGTCTTGAGCTCGGCGAGGCGCTTGGCCTGCCGGCGAATATCCGCCACCACCCGGTCCACGAGGGCGGGCTTGAGAGGCAGCTTCTCGACTACGCCCTGGATCGACGCACGGTTCTGCGCGATCCACTTGTGATAGTTGGCGCGCGTGGTCCTGCCGCGGCGCCTGTCGGCGAGGGCCAGCGCGAGCCGCTCGATCTCGCGCTCGAGACGCCGGATCCTCGCGAAGGCGGCGAGGAGCGGCTTGACCTCCTCGGGCTTGGGCTCGACACCGTCGGGCAGCAAGATGACCTCGTCGAGGGCCATCTCCTGCCGGCGAATCAGGTCGGCCAATCCGAGCAGTCGAGTCGTGGCCATCGGAATGCCCGCGAGCGCGCGGCGGAGCTGGATCTGGCCCGCCTCGATCCGTCGACCGATCGCAACCTCCTGCTCCGCCGTGAGCAGGCGCACCTTGCCGATCTCCTTGAGGTACAGGCGGACCGGATCCTCCCCCGAGGTGGCGCCGGGACGGAGGGCTTCCTCCGAGAGCGCCGGGGTCTCTTCCAGGGTCACTGGACGCCCCGCTTCTTCCTCCTCGATCTCAGCCGCGATAGGCTCGGCCACGGCCTTGAGCTTGGGGAGTCCGTCGTGGCGGAGCCTTGACCGGATCTTGACCTTTGACTGCGCGCCCGCGCCGGACGGGCTGACCGCGGAAGTTACAGCTTCGTCGGCTTCCCTGAACGTCATGGCTTATCACGCTCCTCGCTGGCTCCCCGAGGCCTGGCGCCTGGAAGGGCCCCTTATCAGTTGTTTAGACGCGACCGGACATCCGAAAGTTTCAGGGTCTGGCTTCCTAGAACGTAACGCCGGCAGGAAGCCAACTGTTCCGTAATCCCGCGTTTTTCAAGGGACGCACCCAGTGAAACCTTTATTCACACCAGCCGCGGCTTTGTGAAGACTACGAAAGCCGAGAGGCTGCGGTTCTCGGCCCCGATCATGGGGACGGAACGCGCTTGCCTTCGACCTTGATGGCCGCGCGTTCTAGGGGAGGTCGGGCACTGGTTCGGGGGGTCGCGTCGGCGACACGGGCGCCGGCCTTGGTGAGGGCGGCGGGACCGATCCGTCCTTCGGATCGAGGAGGAGATCAAAGCCCACGCCCACCTCGTCCTTCACGCTCAAGAGGAGATACGTGGGCGGCTTGATACCGAAGTCGGTCATCTTGAAGCGCGTCTCACCGCGCACCCAGAGCCGGTGCTCCTTCCACCGAACGCGGCCCGAGAAGCGCTTGACGCGATCGACGCCGGCGATGGTGAGCCGCCCCTGGATGGTCAGTAGCACATCGGAGTGCTCGCTGACCGAGGGGAACGAGGCGCTCACGGCCTGGATAACGAACGCCATGGTCGGGTATCTCTCGGCGGCAAGGGCCTTCAACATCTCCTTGTCCCTCCCATCCACCCCCGTGCTCAGGCTCGCGACCCTCACCGTCAGTTGGCCGCTGACGCCATCAGCCAAATTCCACGGATTGGCCTGGAACTCGCCGGAGACCTCTCGGCCGAGGCCGCTGAATGCGCCGGGCGCGAAGTCGACGTCGACGGAGATGAAGCATCGGCTCGATACCGTCACCCATCGTGGAGTCTCGGCAAGGGCGGGGGAGGCGGAGAGACAGGCGATCGCGAGGCACCGGAGCGCCAGGGTCCACGCCATGCGCGTGGGATAACACGGCGGTGAGCCCAGGGTCAATCGGCGCTCCGCCTCAAACCCAGGGAATTAGGTTGACAGCGACCGAGCCCGGGCCGTATCGTAAAAAGTCCAATCTTACGGGAGTTTTACTAACACCTCGACCCCATGACTGTTGCCCCCAGCGCTTCCTATAGCTTTACGGTCAGGATGGGCATCCTGAACCGCCCCGGCATGCTCGGGCGCGTCACCTCGGTCATAGGCAAGGCCGGTGGCGACATCGGTGCCGTGGACCTGGTCGAGATGACGGGCGACCGTGTCTTCCGGGACATGACCATCAAGGCCCGCGATAGCGAGCACGGCCAGCGCATCATCGACAAGCTCCGCAAGCTTCCCGTGGTCAAGATCTCGAACATCTCCGACCGGACCTTCCTGATGCATCTCGGCGGCAAGATCGAGGTCCGGAGCAAGGTGCCGATCCGCACACGCGACGATCTCTCCATGGCCTACACGCCGGGAGTGGCGCGAGTCAGCCTGGCCATCAAGGAGGATCCGCAGCGGGCATTCTCGCTGACGATCAAGCAGAACACCGTCGCCGTCGTGACCGATGGCACGGCGGTGCTCGGGCTCGGCGACATCGGACCCCTGGCCGCCATGCCCGTCATGGAGGGCAAGGCCATGCTCTTCAAGGAGCTGGCCGGGGTGGACGCCTTCCCCATCTGCCTCGACACCAAGGATCCCGACAAGATCGTCGAGACCGTGAAGCTGATCGCTCCCGCCTTCGGCGGCGTCAACCTCGAGGACATCTCCGCCCCTCGCTGCTTCGAGATCGAAGCGCGCCTCCGCAAGGAACTGGACGTCCCGGTCTTTCACGACGATCAGCACGGCACCGCGGTGGTGGTGGTGGCGGCGCTCCTCAACGCGCTGAAGATCGTCAGGAAGGACCCGCGACGGCTCAAGGTGACCGTGTGCGGGGTGGGCGCGGCCGGCACGGCCGTCATCAAGATGCTCATGACCCTGGGCGTCCGGCAGATCATCGGCGTGGACGAGCATGGCACCATTCATCGCGGGCGAACGGTGGGCATGGACTTCATGAAGACGTGGGTTAGCGAGGCGACCAATCCACAGAACGTCAAGGGCAAGATGCCGGAGGCACTCAAGGACGCCGACGTTTTCATCGGGCTCTCCGTCCCCGGGGTCCTTGCCCTCCGCGACGTCAAGCGGATGGCACGCGACCGCATCGTGTTTGCCATGGCGAATCCCGTGCCGGAGATCCAGCCAGAACAGGCTGAGCGTCACGTGCGCGTCATGGCCACGGGGCGGTCCGACTATCCCAACCAGATCAACAACGTCCTCTGCTTCCCTGGATTCTTCCGCGGGCTCCTGGACATCCGCGCGCGGCTCGTGAACGACGAGATGAAGCTGGCGGCGGCGCATGCCATTGCCTCGTGCGTGGGCAAGAGCGAGCTTGGGCCCGAGTACATCATCCCGAGCGTGTTCAACAAGCAGGTCGCTCCCGCCGTCGCCCGCGAGGTCGCGCGCGCCGCCCACAAGACCGGGGTGGCCCGCCGGCGTCCCCGAGCCGACGCGTCCGTCTGGGCGTAGCGCGCGTGCCGTCCGCGGGCATCCCTGGCTGGTCCGTGATCATTCCTGCGTACAACGAAGCCCGGCGCCTGCCCGCGTATCTCGACGAGGTGGTGGCGTACTTCGAAGGGCTCGACCGATCGTACGAGGTGCTCGTAGTCGACGACGGCAGCAGCGATGGCACCGCGGCGCACGTGCTCGAGGCGCAGGCGGGCCACCCCGCGGTCACCCTGCATCGCCTGGCCGTGAACCATGGCAAGGGCTTCGCCGTCCGCGCCGGGATGCTTGCCGCCCGCGGTGAGCTCCGCCTCATGGCCGATGCCGACGGCGCCACGCCCATCGGGGAGCTCAAGCGCCTCGAGGCCGCCATGCTGGCGGGCGCCGACATCGCCGTGGGCTCACGGGCGCTCCGGGATCCTTCCGTCACTCGACAGGTTCGCCTGCACCGGAAGCTTTCGGGAGAGGTGTTCAACTTTCTCGTCCGGCGCCTGGGACTGCCCGACGTGGCGGACACGCAGTGCGGCTTCAAGCTCTTCCGGGCCGAGGTGGCCACGGTGCTCTTTGGTGAGCTCGAGACGATCGGCTTCGGCTTCGATGTCGAGCTCCTGCTCCTCGCGCAGCGGCGCGGCTACCGCGTGACGGAGGTCGCCATAAACTGGGCGGACCAGCCGGGCTCCAAGGTCACCGTCTTCCGCGACGGTCCCCGCATGGTCCTGCAGATCCTGGCGGCGCGCCGGCGGGTCGCCCGGCGGCCGAAAGCCTCGTCGTGATCGCCAAGCGCGCGGGCTCCATCGCCCCGTTCCTGGCCGTCGAGGTTTTCCAACGCGCCCAGGAGCTGGAGCGGCAGGGTGCCGACATCATCCATCTCGAGTTCGGCGAGCCCGATTTCGACACGCCGCCCGTGATCCGGGAAGCCGCCGAAAAGGCTCTCAAGGACGGCCGGACCCGGTACGCGCACAGTCTCGGGCTCGTGCCTCTGCGCGAGGCCATCGCGGAGCGTTACCTTGCCCGCTACGGCGTGACGGTCTCCCCCGACCAGGTCCTCGTCACCGCCGGGACCTCTCCTGCCATGCTCCTCCTGTTCTCCACGCTCCTGGATCCCGGTGATCACGTGTTGCTCACGGACCCGCACTACGCCGTGTACCCGAACCTCATCCGCTATCCCGGCGGAGAGCCGATCTTCGCGGCGACCTTCGAGGCCGAGGGCTTCCAGTGCCGGACCGACGAGCTCGCCGCGCTCGTGACACCCCGGACCAAGGCCACGCTCGTCAACTCGCCCGCAAATCCGACGGGCGCCGTGATGCCGGCGGAGCGCTTGAGGGCCGTAGGCGGGCTCGGGCCCTTGGCGATTTCCGACGAGATCTACCATGGGCTGACGTACGAGGGTGAAGAGCACACCATCCTCGAGTACACGGACCGCGCCTTCGTGCTGAACGGATTTTCCAAGGCTTACGCCATGACGGGCTGGCGGCTCGGATACCTCATCGCCCCGCGGGAGTTCATGCGCCCCCTCCAGACGGCTCATGGCAACTTCTTCATCTCCACCAACGAGTTCGTCCAGTGGGCCGCCCTCGCCGCGCTTCGCGAAGCCTCCGAGGACGCGGAGCGTTTCCGGCGCATCTTCGACGAGCGCCGGCACGCCATGGTCGCCGGCCTCCGCCGCATCGGCCTCGGCGTCGCGGTGCCACCCACCGGCGCCTTCTACGTCCTCGCCAACGCCCAGCGCTTCGGAGCCGATTCGAAAGCATTGGCCTTCGACATCCTCGAGCACGCCCACGTCGGGGTGACACCGGGGGTCGATTTCGGCCGTCGCGCCGAAGGATTTCTGCGCTTCTCCTACGCCAATTCCCTCGAGCGAATCGAGGAGGCCATCCAGCGGATCGGACGGTACTTCGCGCAGAGGGAGCGATGACGGGGGACTGCTTCATGTGCACCCGGCTCTCCGAGACCGGGCCGCTCTTCGTTGCCGACCTGCCCTCGAGCCGCGTCTACTTCAACGAGGACCAGTTCTTCCCCGGCTGGGTCTTCGTGGTCCTCAAGCGCCATGCCATCGAGCTCTACGACCTCGATCCCGGCGAGCGCGCGGCCCTGATCGAGGACGTCGCCCGGGTCGCGCGGGCCCTGGCACGTGTCTATCGTCCGGTCAAGATGAACTACGAGCTCCTGGGCAACCTCGTGCCGCACATCCACTGGCACCTCGTGCCCCGTCTCGAGGGCGATCCCGAGCCCCAGGGGCCGGTGTGGCGCGTCGAGCACGAGCCCCGAGCGCTGCCCCTCGACGAGGCTCGCCGGCGCATCGCCGATATCCGCGCCGCCCTCGACTGAGACCCTCTCCCGTGGCCGAATCAGCGCAGGCGAAGAAGACGCGCGCGGCAAAGATACTGACCCGGCTGGCCCGGGCCTATCCCACCGCGGGCATCGAGCTCCGCTTCGGCAACGCCCTCGAGCTGCTCGCCGCCACCATTCTCTCGGCGCAGTGCACCGACGAGCGCGTGAATGCCGTGACGAGCACGCTCTTCCAGCGCTACCGCAAGGCCGAGGACTGGGCACGAGCGAAGCCGGCGACCCTCGAGAAAGAGATCCATTCGACGGGCTTCTTCAAGGCCAAGGCGCGCTCGCTCATGGGCATGGGCCAGGCTCTCGTCGAGCGTCACGGGGGAGAGGTCCCGCGCACCCTCGCCGAGCTCGTGGAGCTGCCCGGGGTGGGCCGGAAGACAGCCAATGTCGTCCTCGGCAACGCCTTCGGCATTCCCGCCGTCGCCGTCGATACGCACGTGACGCGTGTCTCCCAGCGTCTCGGATTCGCCCGGGCGGATGACGCGGAGAAGATCCACGATGAGCTCTGCGCTCTCCTGCCCCAGCCCAAGTGGATCCAGGCCACCCATCTCCTGATCATTCACGGGCGGCGCACGTGCCATGCCCGCAGACCAGAGTGCCCGCGCTGTCCGGTCCTCGCGCTCTGCCCCTGGCCGGACAAGACGCGGTCCGGGTAGTGGGCAAGGAGCCGAACCCTGCCAGAGCGTGGTTGACTCTCCGAGCAATCTCCTATAGGATTACCCGTTGCCAATTTGCGCATCAGTGATCTCCAAGTAGCTGACTTCAAAGCGGGAAGAGGACGCGGACCATGGCGACCGTGATGGCGAAGGAAGATGCGATCGAGCGGAAGTGGTTCCTGGTCGACGCCCAGGGCAAGGTGCTGGGCCGACTGGCCAGCCAGGTGGCTCACGTCCTGAGAGGGAAGCACAAGCCGACCTTCGCGCCGCATCTCGACATGGGGGATCACGTCGTGGTGATCAACGCCGAGAAGATCCATCTCACGGGGCGCAAGCTGACAGACAAGATCTATCGGTGGCACTCGGGGTATATCGGAGGCCTCCGCGAAGTCAGCGCCGAGCGCATGCTCAAGAGCCATCCCGAGCGGGTCGTGGAGTGGGCCATTCAGGGGATGCTACCCAAGGGCCGCCTCGGCCGGGCCATGGCTCGCAAGCTCAAGGTCTACAAAGGCACCGATCACCCGCATGCCGCGCAGAAGCCGGAGCCGCTGACCGTAGGCAGCCGGAACAAGGCCTAGTTCAAGGTTTCCCGCCGGGATTCGAGAGGAGAGCGCATGGCTGCAGCAACGCAGTTTTACGGAACGGGACGGCGGAAGACCTCCGTGGCGCGCGTATGGCTGCGGCCCGGCCCGGGTCGCATCCTGGTCAACCGGCGTCCCTTCGAGGATTACTTCCCGCGCGAGACGCTGCGCATGATCATCGCGCAGCCGCTCCAGCTGACCAATACCGTCGGGCAGTTCGACGCCACCATCAACGTGGGCGGCGGCGGGCCGACGGGACAGGCGGGGGCCGTCCGTCATGGCATCGCGCGGGCCCTCCTCGAGTTCGACGTCAACCTGCGCCCGACCCTCAAGCGGGCCGGGCTCCTCACGCGCGACCCGCGCATGAGAGAGCGCAAGAAGTACGGTCAGCCGGGCGCCCGCTCCAAGTTCCAGTACTCCAAGCGGTAGGCGCCGTGCTGCGCGTGGCGGTTGCGGGGGCGAGCGGCTACATGGGGGCGGAGCTCCTTCGCCTCCTCTCCGTTCATCCCAAGGTCCATCTCACGGCGGTCACCTCGGAGCGGCTCGCGGGCGAGCGGCTCGATCGCGTGTTCCCGCATCTTCGGGGTCTCTCCGGTCTGACCATGAGTGAGCTCGACCCATCTCGTCTGGCCGACCAGGCCGACGTGGTGTTCCTCGCCCTCCCTCACATGGAATCCCAGCGCGCCGTGCCCGTCTTGCGTGGGCAGGGGCGCAAGGTCATCGACCTCTCCGCGGACTACCGACTGCGCGATGCCGCACTCTACGGCACCTGGTACAAGGCCGATCACATCGACGCGACGGGGCTTGCGGAAGCCGTGTACGGGATGCCCGAGCTTCACCGCAAGGCCATCGCCTCAGCATCGCTCGTGGCCAATCCGGGCTGCTATCCGATGGGCGCGGTGCTCGCCACGGCGCCCCTCATCAAGAGCGGGCTCGGTCGCCGGGAGGGCATCGTCGTCGACGGCAAGTCAGGAGTGACGGGGGCAGGGGCACAGGGACGGAAGGTCGAGCCCATGTACCTCTACACCGAGGCGAACGAGAACGTGCAGGCGTATGCCATCGGAACGCACCGCCACACGCCGGAGATCGAGCAGGAGCTCTCGGCTCTGGCGGGCCAGCCCGTGGTGGTGGGCTTCACGCCCCATCTCCTGCCCATGAACCGCGGGCTTTTCACCACGGCCTCGGTGCCGCTCACCAAGGGCGCGGGGTCGAGTGACCTCCTCGCCCTGTACCGGGAGTTTTACGCCGGCGAGCCCTTCGTGCGCGTGGTTCCCGAGGGCGAGCGCCCGACCACGCGCGCGGTGGTCGGCTCCAATTTCTGCGACGTCACCGTGGTATCCGATCCGCGCACCGGTCGCGCGGTGTGCGTCTCTGCTCTCGACAACCTGGGCAAGGGCGGCTCGGCCAATGGCATCCAGAACCTCAATATCATGATGGGGTGGGACGAGCGGACGGGCCTCGAAGCGCCGCCCGTGTACCCCTAGGGTGCGCATGACCGACATGCAATGGCTCGACGGAGGCATCACGGCCGTTCCCGGCATCCTGGCCTCGGGGATGGCCGCGGGGATCAAGGCGAGCGGCAAGAAGGATCTCGCGCTGATCTATTCCTCGGCCCCCGCCCGTGCCGCGGCCGTCTTCACCACCAACCAGGTCAAGGGCGCGCCCGTCCTCGTCTCGCAGGAACACATTCGCGATGGCCGGGCTCAGGCGATCGTGGCTTCGAGCGGCTGCGCCAACGTGTGTACGGGCGAGCAGGGAATCAAGGACGCCCGCGAGATGACGAAGA
This sequence comes from Candidatus Methylomirabilota bacterium, assembly GCA_035635755.1. Taxonomy (GTDB): domain Bacteria; phylum Methylomirabilota; class Methylomirabilia; order Rokubacteriales; family CSP1-6; genus AR37. The sequence continues at coordinate 9,335 of DASQAK010000128.1, forward strand.
CCGTGGGCGAGCTGCTGCGGATCAAGCCGGGCCAGGTGCTGATCGCCGCCACGGGTGTGATCGGCCAGCCCCTCCCCATGGACAGGATCCGCGCCGCCCTGCCGAAACTCGTGAAGGGATTGACTCCGCAGGGTGGTCGGAGCGCCGCCGAGGCGATCATGACCACCGACACGCGGCCGAAGGAGGCGGCCCTCCGGCTCGATGTCGGCGGACGCCCCATCACCATCGGAGGCATCGCCAAGGGAGTGGCCATGCTCGAGCCACACCTGGCGACCATGTTCTGCTTCCTCGCCACCGATGCCATGGTGTCGGCGGATGCCCTGCCGCGCGTGCTGAAGCGGACCGCCGACGTGTCCTTCAACCGGATCACCGTGGACGGCGACCAGTCCACGAGCGACACGGTGGCAGTGCTCGCGAATGGGCTCGCGGAGAACGCCCCCCTCGAGCGCGGCAGCCGCGGGCTGCGCGAGTTCGCGCGCGGACTCGAGGCCGTGGCGGCACGCCTGGCCCGTATGCTGGTGGCCGACGGGGAAGGCGCCACCAAGCTGGTCGAGGTGGCGGTGAGCGGGGCGCGGACGAGGCGCGAGGCCCTCCTGGCCGCTCGCGCGGTGGCGAACTCGCCGCTCGTCAAGACGGCCATCTATGGCGCCGATCCCAACTGGGGGCGTATCATGATGGCGCTCGGCAAATCGGTGGCCCGGGTGGCCCAGGACAGAGTGTCCATCCGATTCGGCGACGAGGTGCTGGTCGAGAAGGGAATGCTCAGGAGCGGGGCCCGTCTCGAGAAGATTCGGGCGCTGATGGCGGAGCCGGAATACATGATCGGGATCGACCTCGGCCTCGGTCGCGGTCAGGACCATGTGTGGACATCGGACCTGAGCGAGGAGTACGTGCGCCTGAACGGGAAATACACGACCTGAGCAGCACGCAGTTAACTCGCACGATCGCGAGCTTCGGTGCCCGGCTGCAGTTCGAGCTGAGACGTGACCGAGCCCCGCAAGGGGCCGGGCACGGCGAGGCGAGTGCTGAGTAAAGAGCCGGGAGAGCGCGGGGGCGAATCGAGCCTCGCCGCTCGCGATCGGAGGCCAACCGAACGAGGAGAGTGAGATGGCGGCACTGACCATGAAGGAGCTGCTGGAGGCCGGCGTGCACTTCGGCCACCAGACCAAGCGCTGGAACCCCAAGATGCAGAAGTACATCTTCGGGGAGCGCAACGGCATCTACATCATCGACCTGCAAAAGACCCTCAAGAAGTTCCGTGAAGCGTACGCCTACGTGCGCGATCTCGCGGCGGGCGGGGGTACCGTGCTCTTCGTGGGCACCAAGAAGCAGGCCCAGGAGACCGTGCTCGAGGAGGCCGGCCGCTGCGGCATGTTCTACGTCAATCACCGCTGGCTGGGCGGGACCCTGACGAACTTCGCCACCATCCGCAAGTCCATCGCCAGGCTCAAGAAGCTCGACGAGATGAAGGAGACGGGGGAGTACGATCGGCTGCCCAAGAAAGAGGTCATCGTGCTCGAGCGCGAGCGCGAGAAGCTCCAGCACACCCTGGTGGGGATCAAGAACATGGACCGGCTGCCCTCCGCCGTGTTCGTGATCGACCCGAAGAAGGAGACGATCGCGGTGGAGGAGGCGCGGCGGCTCGTTATTCCCATCATCGCCATCGTGGATACCAACTGCGATCCCACGGGAATCGACTATCCCGTCCCCGGCAACGACGACGCCATCCGCTCCGTGAGGCTCATCACCTCCCGCATCGCGGACGCCGTACTGGAAGGTGCGGGCACGCTGGCCAAGGAAGCGGCGGAGGCCGCGGAGATTCCCGCCTCGCCCGATCTGCCCGTGGTGACGGAGGCGGAGATGGCGGCCTCGGCCGAAGCGCCGGCCCCGGCCTGAGGAGCGGTCTCGCGCATGGCCTACTCCGCCGAAGACGTCAAGAAGCTCCGGGACCTGACCGGGGCGGGCATGATGGACTGCAAGGCCGCCCTCGAAGCCTCCAAGGGCGAGGTCGAGGGCGCGGTGGAGCACCTGCGCAAGAAGGGACTGGCCGACGCGGCCAAGAAGCAGCACCGCGAGGCCAGAGACGGGCTCATTCACGCCTATATCCACCAGACGGGCAAGATGGGTGTCCTGATCGAGGTCGATTGCGAGACGGACTTCGTGGCCCGCACCTCCGACTTCCAGCAGCTCGTCAAGGACCTCGCCGTGCAGGTGGCTGCCTTGCCCACCACCACGTACATCTCGCGGGAGCAGGTGCCCGGGGCGGTCATGGAGAAGGAGCGGGAGATCTACCGGGAGCAGATGGTCGACCAGAAGAAGCCGCCCCAGGTCATTGACAAGATCATCGAGGGCAAGCTCGAGAAGTTCTACGCGGAGACATGCCTCCTCGAGCAGCCCTTCGTGAGGGACGAGACGGGCAAGACCCGGATCAAGGACATGGTCGACGGCGCCACGGCCAAGATGGGCGAGCGCATCGTCGTCAAGCGCTTCGCGCGCTTCCAGGTCGGAGCGGACTAGGCTCCATGGCCGAGGCCGGCGCCGCCCCCTACCGACGCGTCCTCCTCAAGATCTCGGGCGAGGCGCTGGCGGGCCAGCAAGGCTACGGCATCGAGCCGGAGACCATCAACCGCATCGCGGAGGAGATCCGCGAGGTGGTCGAGATGGGTGTGCAGCTGGCCATCGTGATTGGCGGCGGCAATATCTTTCGCGGGATCGCGGCGAGCGCGGGCGGCATGGACCGCGCCACCGGGGACTACATGGGTATGCTCGCCACCGTCATCAACGCCCTGGCCCTGCAGGACGCCATAGAGAAAGCGGGCGTGCCCGTGCGGGTGCTCTCGGCCATCGAGATGCGCGCGGTCGCCGAGCCGTATATTCGCCGCCGCGCCATGCGGCACCTCGAGAAAGGGCGCGTGGTCGTCTTCGCGGCGGGCACCGGCAACCCGTTCTTCACCACGGACACGGCGGGCGCCCTGCGCGCCGTGGAGATCGGTGCGGAGGCCCTCCTCAAGGCGTCGCGAGTGGACGGTATCTACACCGCCGACCCTCTCAAAGATCCCAAGGCCGTCAAGCTGGCGCGCGTCGGCTACATCGAGGCCCTCAACCGGGGTCTCGAGGTGATGGATACCACGGCCATCTCGCTCTGCATGGACAACAAGCTGCCCATCGTGGTGTTCGACCTCACGACACGCGGCAATATCCGGCGCATCGTGGCCGGGGAGGCGGTGGGCTCGATCGTGACGAACGACACCGTACCGCCCAAGAGGTAGAGCCATGCAACAGGTCGTGAAAGATCTGGAGACGCGAATGCAGGCGGCACTCGATCTCTTGAGCCGCGAGTTCGCGGGCGTGCGCACGGGGCGCGCGAGCACGGCGCTCCTCGACAACATCCGCGTCGAGGCCTACGGTAACCTGACGCCCATCAACCAGCTCGCCTCGCTGTCCGTGCCCGATTCCAAGACCCTGATGATCCAGGCGTGGGACGCCTCTCAGCTCGGCCACATCGAAAAGGCCATCCTGAAGTCCGATATCGGCATCACGCCCTCGAGCGACGGCAAGGTCTTGCGCCTGACCATGCCGACCCTGACCGAGGAGCGGCGGAAGCAGCTCGCCAAGACCATCGGCAAGTACGCCGAGGACGCCCGCGTGGCCATCCGCAACGTCCGCCGGGAGGCCAACGACAAGCTCAAGGGCATGGCCAAGGACAAGAAGGTGTCGCAGGACGACGAGCGGCGCGGCCACGACGCCATCCAGAAGGCCACGGACAAGTTCATCGGCAAGGTCGAGGAGCTCGCCAAGAAGAAGGAGCAAGAGATCCTGGCGATCTGATTCTGGCTTTTGCTTTTCGCGGGGCGGTTTTACGTGGAATTCGCCTGCGCCGTCACGTAAACTGTGAGGAGCATGCCTCTCAAGTCTGGCGTGACGGCCCAGGAGCTTTCTACGCTCGGAGAGCGGGAGCTCCGCGAGCGGGTTCTGTCCCGCCCATTGCCCCGGCACGTCGCCATCATCATGGATGGGAACGGTCGGTGGGCGACGTCCCGTGGACTCCCGCGCGTGGCCGGCCACGGCGAGGGCGTCAAGTCCGTGCGCAGCGTCGTGCGGGCGGCGGGGGAAGTCGGCATCGAGTACCTGACGCTCTACGCCTTCTCCTCCGAGAACTGGAACCGCCCGAGCCACGAGGTCTCCACTCTCATGAGCCTGCTCGAGCGGTCGATCGATCGCGAGCTGCCGGAGCTCATGGCGCGCAGCGTGCGCTTCCGCGTCATCGGACGTCCGAATGGGGTGCCCGCCGAAGTGCAGCGTCGCATCGACCATGTGGTGGAGGCGACCGCGGCCAACACGGGCCTCAACCTGCTCATGGCCTTCAACTACGGGGCGCGGGACGAGATCGTCGACGCCTGCCGCCGCCTGGCGCGCGATGTCGCCGAAGGCCGACTCGGCCCGGAGCAGATCGACGAGGTGCGCCTGGGCCGGGCCCTCTACACGGACGGCGTTCCCGACCCGGATCTCCTCATCCGCACGAGCGGCGAGATGCGGCTGTCGAACTTCCTGCTCTGGCAGATCGCCTACACGGAGCTCTGGGTGACGCCCACCCGCTGGCCGGACTTCGAGCCTCGCGACCTGTATCTGGCCGTGGCCGACTTCCAGCAGCGCGACCGCCGCTTCGGGCGGGTTTGATGCCCGGGGCGCACGGCATGCCGCTGCCCACGCCGCTGGAGAGGTCCACGACCTCCCGGTGGAGTGAGCTCGCCAAGCGCGCGCTGTCCACCGTCGTTCTCCTGCCGCTGTTCATCTGGATCGTGCTGGGAGGCGCCCCTCTCGCCTTCGATCTCATGATCGTGGCCGTCGGCATCCTCGCGAGCTGGGAGTTCTCCCGGATGTTCCAGCGGGCCGGCGTGCCCGTATTCCGTGACGCCGGCGTCGTGCTGGGCGCCCTCCTCACGGCGAGCTTTCTCGCCCCGGAGCGGATAGCCCTCGTGGCGACGGCATCCGTCATGGCCGTCCTCGCCCTCAGCCTCGCTCGGCCCGAGCCCGGTCCCGCGCGCTGGCAGGCGGTGGCGGTCACCCTTCTCGGGCTGGCCTGGATCAATGCGCTCCTCGGCCACACCATCCTGCTCCGCGCCTTGCCGGAGGGGCTTCACTGGGTGCTGCTCCTCGTGTGGGTGACGTGGATCGGAGAGACGGCGGCCTATACGGTGGGCTCTCTCGTGGGCCGGCACAAGCTGGCGCCCGGCATCAGCCCCGGCAAGACCGTCGAGGGTGCGCTGGCCCAGCTCGTGGGGTCGCCGCTGGCCGCGCTCGCGGCGCAGGGCTGGCTTTTCCCGGGGCTCAGCACGAGGGACGCGCTGCTCGTCGGCCTCCTCCTAGGCGTCGTCGGACAGCTCGGCGATCTCGCGGAATCGGCCCTCAAGCGGAGCGTCGGCACCAAGGACGCCGGTCAGCTCATTCCCGGCCATGGCGGCATGCTCGACCGCGTGGACGGCCTCCTCTTCAATGCCCCCGCCCTGTTCTACTATGTGACGCACGGGAGGATGTGGAGCGCATGAAGCGGGTGACCGTGCTCGGAGCGACGGGTTCGGTGGGGCGGCGGGCCCTCGAGCTGTGTGCGCAGTTCACCGACGTCTTCCGGATCGAAGGGCTGGCCGCGCGGGGCTCGAACCCGGATCTGGTGGTCGAGCTCTGCCGCATCCACCGGCCCAAGGCCCTCGCGCTGATCGACGACCGCGCGATCGACCGCGTATCGCGCGCGCTGCCGCACCCGCGACCCGAGATTCTGGCCGGCCCGCGCGGACTCGAGACCCTCGCGCGCGAGGTCGACGCCGACGTGGTGCTCTCCGCCATCGTGGGCGGGGCGGGGCTCCTGCCGACCATGGCCGCCCTCGAGTCTGGCAAGGCCGTGGCCATCGCCAACAAGGAGCCGCTGGTCATGGCGGGCAGCCTCATGACGGCCGCGGCGCGCCGGAGCAAGGTGCCGCTCCTGCCCGTGGACTCCGAGCACAGCGCCATCTTCCAGTGCCTCGAGGGCCACAAGCGCTCGCAGGTGCACCGGATCCTCCTCACGGCCTCGGGCGGCCCGTTCCGCCAGACGTCCCAGGAAGGCCTCGCCTCCGTCACCGTCGAGGACGCGCTCAATCACCCCACGTGGAAGATGGGCGCCAAGATCACCATCGACTCTGCCACCTTGATGAACAAGGGCCTCGAGATCATCGAGGCCCGCTGGCTCTTCGACGTGCAATCCTCGCAGGTGCAGGTGGTCGTGCATCCGCAATCCATCGTCCATTCCATGGTCGAGTACGTCGACGGCTCGGTCATCGCCCAGCTCGGGGTGGCTGACATGGGCATTCCCATTCTCTACGCCCTCAACCATCCGGACCGACTACCCTGGCCCGACGAGCGGCTCGACCTGACCAAAGTGGGAGCGCTCACCTTCGAAGCGCCCGATCCGGTGCGCTTCCCGTGCCTCCGGCTGGCTCGCGAGGCTCTCTCGGCCGGGGGCTGCGCGCCCGCGATCCTGAACGCCGCCAACGAAGTCGCCGTGGCTGCCTTCCTCGAAGGCCACATCCACTTCATCCAGATCGCCGATCTCATTGCCCGCGCCCTCGACCGCGTGTCGCCGCGCCCCCTCGACAGCATCGAGACGTGCGTGGACGTGGACACCGAGACGCGTCGGCTCGTGGCAAGCTGGCTGCCCGCCGCCCCCGCAGCCGGGTCGCCCGGGAGGGCCGTCCGTTGACCACCGTCATCGCGTTCGTCGTCGTCATCGGCATCCTCATCCTCATCCACGAATGGGGCCATTTCGTGGTGGCGCGCCTGTCGGGTGTGGGGGTCGAGCGCTTCTCCATCGGCTTCGGCCCCGTTCTCTGGCGCATCAAGGGCAAGGAGACCGAGTACTGTCTCTCGGCCATTCCCATGGGCGGCTACGTCAAGATGATGGGCGACGACGAGAACCCGCTCGAGGGTGGCAAGACCGACGCGGTGGACCCGAAGAAGTCGTTCAACCTCAAGCCCGTCTGGGTCCGCTTCCTCATCGTGTTCGCCGGCCCCGGCATGAACTTCGTGCTCGCCGTGCTCCTGACCGCCCTCGCTTTCATGGTGTGGGGCCGTCCCGTGGTGCCCGCGGTAGTCGGCCGCGTGGCCGACGGCAGTGTGGCGGCGCAGGCGGGGATCAAGCCGGGCGACAGGATCGTCGCCGTGGATGGCCGTCCCGTCCAGTACTGGGATGAGGTGCTGACCCAGGTGCAGGCGAGCAAGGGGCGGAGCCTCCGCTTGACCGTCACCGACGGAGGGGCCACGCGCGAGATCGCCGTCACTCCGCAGCGCATCGCCGGTCGCGACATCTTCGGCGATGAGCAGGACTACTGGGACCTCGGGGCCCGGCAGTCGGTCTCGGACCAGGCGACGATCGGCGACGTCGTGCCGGGCGGCGCCGCGGCCAAGGCCGGGCTCAAGCCGGGCGACATGATCGTCTCGCTGGAGGGGCAGCCCATCACGTCGTGGGACGAGCTCGCTGACGGCATCAGCAAACGGGCGGGCCAGGCGACCGTGCTCGGCGTCAAGCGGGGAGATCAGGTGCTGACCCTGACGGTCACGCCCGCCCCCACTGGCCCTGATGGCAAGGGACGCATCGGCATCAGCCACTCGATGGCGCCCGCCGCCGGCGCCGTGTTCGTCCGCTCCGATCCTCTCACCGCCATCCGCGAGGGCGTGCTCAAGACCTGGGAGTGGACGCATCTCACCGTCAAGGGGATGTACAAGCTGATCACCGTACAGCTTGCCCCCTCCAACATCGGCGGGCCCATCCAGATCGCGGCGGCGGCGGGTGAGCAGGCGCGCCAGGGCCTGCCGTATCTCACGCTCTTCACGGCTCTCATCAGCGTGAACCTCGCCGTGCTCAACCTCTTGCCCGTGCCCATGCTGGACGGCGGACATCTCCTCTTCTTCGTGTGCGAGGCGGTCCTGGGCCGGCCCATCTCCGTGCGCAAGCGCGAGATCGCCCAGCAGGTCGGCTTCGTGCTCCTCATGATGCTGATGGTGTACGCGGTCTACAACGATCTGTCGCGACTCGACGTCTTCCACCGGTTCTTCTTCCGCTGACGGGGACGGCCATGGGCCAGTATCGCTGCCACGTGTTCGTCTGCACCTCGGGGGAGACCTGTCCTGGGCAGGGCGACGTGGAGAAGTTCGTCAAGACCCTCCGCGCGGGCGCGGTCGCGGCGGGGAAGCAGGCGGAGATCCGCGTCAACAAGGCGGGGTGCTTCTCGCAGTGCGGCCACGGCCCCATGATCGTCGTGTATCCCGAGAACGTCTGGTACGCGGGCGTGCAGGAATCCGATCTGCAGGAGATCATCGAATCGCACATCCTGGGCGGCCGGCCCGTCAAGCGCTTGCTCTACGATCCGGGCGTGCCCGGGGCCAACAAGGTACCGGGCGCTTCCTAGGCCATGCGCTGGACCCGCTCTCTCATTCCCACGTTGCGGGAGGACCCTGCCGACGCCGAGGCCATCAGCCACAAGCTCATGGTCCGCGCGGGGCTCGTCCGCCAGCTCGCGGCGGGCATCTACGTCTACCTGCCCGTCGGGCTGCGGGTCATCGAGAAGGTCAACGCCATCATCCGCGAGGAGATGGATCGCATCGGCGGCCAGGAGCTGACCATGCCGGTGCTGCATCCCGCGGAGATCTGGCAGCAGTCGGGGCGCTGGGACGCCATCGGCGGGGAGATGTTCCGCCTCAAGGACCGGAACCAGCGCGACATGTGCCTGGGCATGACGCACGAGGAAGTCGTGGCGTGGCTGGCCGCGCGGGAGATCCGCTCCTATCGCGATCTCCCGCAGATCTGGTACCAGATCCAGACCAAGGAGCGCGACGAGGCGCGGCCGCGCTCGGGGGTGCTGCGCACCCGGGAGTTCCTCATGAAGGACTCCTACACCCTCGACCCCGACCAGGCCGCCCTCGACGTCTCGTACAACGCTCACAAGCAGGCCTATGGCAAGATCTTCGACCGCTGCGGCCTCCGCTACGTCGTGGTGGATTCTGATCCCGGTATGATGGGCGGGTCGGGATCGCACGAGTTCATGGCTCCGAGCGCCGCCGGGGAGGACGAGGTCGCCCTCTGCGCGGGCTGCGACTACGCAGCCAATGTCGAGCTGGCCCGCGGCGTGCCGCATCCCGCCTCCCTGGCACCTGCCTCGCCATCGCCCGCCTCACTGTCGGAGGACGCGGGGCCGCGCGAAGTCGCCACGCCCGGATCCCGGACCATCGCCGAGGTGGCGGCGCAGCTCCAGATCGACCCCGCCGGCATGATCAAGAGCCTGCTCTACATGGCGGGAGACACACCCGTTCTCGCCCTCGTACGCGGCGACCACAATCTCCACGAGCGCAAGCTCGCGCGTGCGCTCGGCGCCGAGCCCCGCCCGGCGCGTCCCGAGGAGGTGCGCGAGCGTCTCGCGGTGTCCGTGGGCTCGGTCGGTCCCGTGGGTCTCAAGGGTGGCGTACGCGTGATCGCCGATGAGTCGCTCAAGAGCGGGCCATACGTGGTCGGCGCCAATCGCGACGGCTTTCATCTCGTCGGGGTGAGGCCGGGCAAGGATTTCGGGTGCGACTGGGCCGATCTCCAGGTCGCCCTGCCCGGCGAGGGCTGCCCGCGGTGCGGCCAGCCCCTCCAGGTCGAGCGGGTGATCGAGGTGGGCAACATCTTCAAGCTCGGGACCAAGTACTCCGTGGCGCTCAACGCCATGTACCTGGACGAGGCGGGCCAGCAGAAGCCCATCGTCATGGGCTCGTACGGCATCGGCCCCGCACGCATCGCCGCCGCCGCGGTGGAGCAGCGCCACGATGCGGACGGCATCATCTGGCCATGGGCCATCGCCCCGTTCCACGTCCATCTCATCCCCGTGGCCGTGAAGGACGGCTCGCAGATGGCGGCAGCCGAGGACATCGAGCGATCTCTCGTCAGCGCGGGATTCGACGTCCTCATGGACGATCGGGACGAGCGGGCGGGCGTCAAGTTCAAGGACGCCGACCTCCTGGGCGTCCCGATCCGCGTGACGGTGGGCAACGCTTTCGTCAAGGAAGGGGTCGTGGAGGTCAGAGACCGTGCCACTCGGGTCGATCAGAGGGTTCCCAAGTCCCAGGTGGTCGAGGCCGCCCGGGTCATCGAGGCCGTGCAGGCCCTGGGCTGAGACCCGTCCTTGCGGGTGACCGCTACATGTGCTAAAGTTTTGACAAAAGTGGGCGCCGCCCACTTTTTTGTTCTCTATGGGGTGGAGGTTCGGCGGCCCATGGGCCTGATGGCCGGTGACGGTGAGGCGCTCTTGGCCAAGGTCGAAGCTGTCCTGTCTCCGGTCCTGGAGGCGCACGGGCTCGAGCTCGTGGACGCGCAGTGGCGCCGCGAGGGACGACGCTGGGCGCTGCGCTTCTTCGTGGACAAGCCGGGTGGAGCGGGCATCGCCGATTGTCAGCGCTTCAGTCACGAAGCCGGCGATGTGCTGGACGTGTCGGGTCTTCTGACGGAGTCGTACGACCTCGAAGTATCCTCTCCCGGGCTCGACCGCGAGCTCCGGAAGGATAGGGAGTTTGTCTGGGCGGTTGGGAAGGACGTGCGGTGCTGGGTGCGCGAGGCGGTGGCAGGCCGGCTCGAGTTCGCGGGACGTCTCGAGTCGGCGTCGACGGAGCGGCTGGTCATCCAGGCTCCAGACGGCGGGCGGGAGGAGGTGCCCCGGGCGCTCCTGACCAAGGCGCGGCTGGACCCGCCGTTCAGACGGAAGTGAGTGGACGCAGCCATGATGAACAAAGAGCTCATCTACGTGATCGGCCAGATGGCGACAGAGAAGGGGATAGACAAGGAGGTCCTCTTCGAGGCGCTGGAGTCTGCCCTTCTGTCGGCCTCCAAGAAGACCATGGGCGTGGCCGACAACGCGCGCATGGAGCTCGATCGGCACACGGGGGCCCTCAGGGTCTTCGCGCGCAAGAAGGTCGTGGAGAGCGTCAGCGACGCCAAGCTCGAGATCGCGCTCAGCGAGGCCCGCAAGCTCAACGCGGAGGCCGATCTCGAGGACGAGATCGAGGTCGAGCTGCCCCCGCAGGAATTCGGCCGCATCGCCGCCCAGACGGCCAAGCAGGTCATCCTGCAGCGGGTGCGGGACGCCGAGCGTGACGCCGTCTACTCCGACTTCATCGACAAGCAGGGCAAGATCATCCGCGGCACCGTCCACCGGATCGAGAAGCGCAACGTGATCGTGGATCTGGGCAAGGCGGAGGCGGTGATCACCGAGCGCGAGCAGATTCCCGGCGAGCGCTACAACCCCAATGACCGGGTGCGTGCCTACGTCCAGGAGGTGAAGAAGACGGCCAAGGGGCCGCAGATCCTCCTCTCGCGCGCGGACGCGGGGTTCCTCGTGCGCCTCTTCGAGGCCGAGATTCCCGAGATCGCCGAGGGCATCGTACAGGTCAAGGCGGCGGCGCGGGAGCCGGGGGAGCGCGCCAAGGTCGCCGTGGTCTCCACCAAGCGCGACGTCGATCCCATCGGCGCCTGCGTGGGGCTTCGCGGCACGCGCATCCAGGTCATCAGCCGGGAGCTGCGCAGCGAGAAGATCGACATCGTGGAGTGGGCAGCCGACCCCGCCACCTTCGTGGCGCGGGCCCTCTCGCCGGCCAAGGTGTCCTCGGTCACCCTCGGCCCGCCGGACGAGAGCGGGGAGGCGCGCGCGGTTCTCGTCATCGTGCCGGACAACCAGCTCTCGCTCGCCATCGGCAAGAAGGGCCAGAACGCCCGGCTGGCGGCGAAGCTGACCGGACTTCACGTCGACATCAAGAGCGAGGGCGAGGTGGAGGAAGAGCGCCGGCTCCTCGAAGAGGAGCGCACCTGGGGGCAGGCCGCCCTCGCCGAGTTCCCGGGCCTGGGCCCTCAAATGGTCGAGCGCCTTTCCGAGCACGGTCTGTTCTCGCCGGTACGCATCGTGCGCGCCGGACTCGAGGCCCTCGAGGCGATACCTGGGCTCGGCGAAAAGAAGGCGGCCGCCGTCCTCGCGGCTGCCGAGGACTGGATCACGCAGCACCCTCCCGTCGCGCCCGAGCCCGAGGCCACGCCGGAGAGCACGGACGATACCCGGGCGGTCGAGGGAGAGTCTCAGCCAGAGGGTGAGGCTCCGCCCGAGAGCGTGGCGCGGACATCGGCGGAGTGACGGCCGGACCCACCCGCACCTGTATCGGATGCCGGCGCGCGCGGCCCCAGCGAGAGCTCGCGCGCCTGGTGAGGGGAAGAGACGGGCGAGTAATCGTGGATGACAGGGGACGGGCGCCCGGCCGCGGCGCATACGTGTGTCGCGATGCTGAGTGCGTGGACAAGGCGCTGCGGGCGGGTCAGCTGGCGCACGCGTTCAAGCGGCCCAGCGAGCCGCCCACGACGGGCGCGGCGGGGGTCCTGGATGAGTCCGGGGGGAAGCCCGCCATCGGGCGCGAGCCTCTCGAGGACGTCGAGGCTCTCAACTTCAAGCTGAGGAGGTAACGGGGCTGTGGCGGCACGAGTGAAGGTCATCGACCTTGCGAAAGAGCTTGGAGTCACCAGCAAAGATCTGATCGTTGCCCTCGAGTCCATGGGCCAGAAGGGCATGCGGGCCATGAGCCCGCTGCAGACGACCACGGCCAATGAGCTGCGGGTGAAGCTCGGCCGCGGCCGCGATCTCCCCGAAGAGCCCAAGCCCAAGCGGGTGCCCAAGGCCAAGCCTGCCGCCACCGAGCCCAAGAGTCCCGGAGCATCCCGGAAGAAGATCGAGGGTGCGGAGCCCGCCGCGAAGCCCCCGCGGAAGAAGGCGGCCGTTCTCGAGCACGAGGAGCCCTTGGCGCCGCAGCCCACCGAAGAGCTCAAGCCGGCAGCGACGCTGTTCCGTCACACCGCCGCGGCAGGACCGGTCGAGGCCGCGCCGGCAGCGACGCCCCTCGTGACATCGCCGGCACCCGCGCCAATCGCCCCCGCGCCTTCGGCGCTCCCGTCTGCTCCCCCGTCGACGGCCCCCACGCCCCCGGCGACCATCAGGCCGACGACCGTCACGCCCTCGACCGTACCTCCCACGATCGTGACCAAGGATGCGCCCACGCCGACGCCTCTCCGACCCTCCGCGGCGCCGACTCCCGGAGCGCCACGTCCCGTCGTGCCCGCGGCAGCCGCCGCCTCTGGTATCGCCGCTCCGCCCGCCGCGCCCCGGCGGGTCGCCCCCGCTGCGCCGTCGCGTCCCGCGACGCCTACGCCTCCAGCCCGGCCCGCCGTGCCCGTGGCGCCCGTGAAGCCCGCGGCCGCCGCCACTCCTCCGCCCAAGGTCGAGGTCAAGCCCGCAGCACCCAGGCCCGAGCCCACACCGCCTGAGCCGCCCGTCGAGATCAAGCGCGAGCTCATCAAGGTTCCGGAATCGGTGACGGTGGGCGAGCTCGCCGCGGCCATGCGCAGGAAATCCGGCGAGGTGATCAAGGCGCTGCTCGAGCTGGGCGTCATGGCCACGGTGAACGAGGTGCTCGACCCCACCGCGGCCAAGCTCGCCGCCGACAAGTTCCATTTCGACGTCGAGGTCCGCTCGCTCGAGGGCGACATTCTCGAAGAGGAAGACGTCGATCCGAGTCAGCTGACCCTGCGGCCGCCCGTGGTCACCGTCATGGGTCACGTCGACCACGGCAAGACCTCGCTGCTGGACACCATCCGGACCACCAAGGTGGCGGAGCGCGAGGCGGGAGGCATCACGCAGCACATCGGCGCCTACCAGGTCGACACCTCCCACGGGAAGGTCACCTTCCTCGACACGCCGGGCCACGAGGCGTTCACCGCCATGCGGGCGCGTGGGGCTCAGGCGACCGACATCGTCATCCTCGTGGTCGCGGCCGACGACGGGGTCATGCCCCAGACGATCGAAGCGGTGAATCACGCCAAGGCCGCCAACGTGCCCATCCTGGTGGCCGTGAACAAGATCGACAAGCCCGGGGCGGAGCCGGATCGCGTGAAGCGCGAGCTGTCGAATCTGGGGCTGGTGCCGGAGGACTGGGGCGGACAGACCATCTTCGTGCCCACCTCGGCGAAGCGGGGCGATGGCATCCCGCAGCTCCTCGAGATGACGGCGCTGCAGGCCGAGGTGCTCGAGCTGAAGGCCAATCCCAACCGCGCCGCCCGCGGCATCATCGTGGAAGGTCGGCTCGACCGCGGCCGTGGTCCGGTCGCGACCGCGCTCATCCAGTCCGGCACGCTCAAGGAGGGGGACGCCGTGGTCGTCGGCTCCCACTCTGGCCGCGTGCGCGCGATGTTCAGCGACCGCGGCAAGAAGGTTCCCAGCGCGGGTCCCTCGGACCCCGTGGAGATCCTGGGACTCTCGGGCGTCCCCCAGGCCGGGGACACGCTGCTCGTGGTCGCCGACGAGCGCAAGGCGCGGCAGATCGCGACCGTGCGCTCGGATCGGGACAGGCTCAAGGGCAAGGGCGCCACCCGCGTCACCCTCGAGGACCTGCACAAGCAGATCGTCACCGGCGAGGTCAAGGAGCTGCGGCTCGTTCTCAAGGCCGACGTGCAGGGCTCCGTGGAGGCGCTCACGGAATCGCTCGAGCGTCTCTCCACCGACGAGGTGCGCCTCAAGGTCATCCACGGCTCGGTGGGCGCCGTCAACGAGTCCGACGTGATGCTCGCCTCCGCCTCCAACGCCATCGTGCTCGGGTTCAACGTCAAGGCCGAGCCCAAGGCCGCCACCCAGGCCCAGTCCGACGGTGTGGACCTGCGCAACTACAGCGTGATCTACGACGTCCTGAACGACGTCAAGGCCGCGCTCTCCGGCCTCCTCGCCCCCGAGATCCGCGAGACCGTGCACGGTCGCGCCCAGATCAAGCAGCTCTTCCCGATCTCCAAGGTCGGGACCATCTTCGGCTGCGTGGTGACGGAGGGGAAGATCGTCCGCACCGCGCGCGTCCGCATCAAGCGCGGCGACACCCTGCTCGGGGAGAACGTCCTCAGCTCCCTCAAGCGCTTCAAGGACGACGTCCGCGAGGTGCTGCAGGGCCTCGAGTGCGGCATCGGGGTCGAGGGGATCAAGGGCGTGCAGCCCGGCGACATCATCGAGGCCTTCACGACCGAAGAGGTCGCGCGGTCGCTGTAGCAGGCCGGTGACGAGGGGCGAGCATGTCGGTCGCACGGGTGGCGGTCGGCACCGTCGAGCTGCACCTGCCGGACGTGGGCTCCCTCAAGGGCAAGCGTCACGTGCTCAAGGGCCTCAAGGACAAGCTCCGCCGGCGCTTCGAGGTGTCCGTGGCCGAGGTCGATGACCAGGACATGTGGCAGCGCGCCACCCTTGCCGTCGCCTACGTCTCCGGCAGCTCGCGCCACGCCAACGAAGTGATCTCGAAGGCTCTCGACTTCATCGAGGACAACGTGGACGGCTATATCACGAACATCGAAACGGAGATCTGGTAGTGCAGGGGAAGCGGCTCGAGCGCGTGAACCAGCTCATCAAGGAGGAAGTCTCGGCAGTCCTCCAGCGACAGCTCAAGGACCCGCGCCTGGGCTTCGTGACGGTGACCGAGGTGGATACCACGGCCGACCTCAAGCTGGCCCGTGTCTATGTCTCGGTGCTGGGCCCGGACGAGCAGTGGACGTCGTCCTTCAAGGCCCTGGAGAGCGCGCGAGGCTTCGTGTGGAACTGGCTGCGCAAGCACCTCGACCTTCGCGCCACGCCGCAGCTCGTCTTCCGGCCCGACCGCTCCATGGAGCATGCCGCGCACATCCAGGCCCTCCTGGCCGGGCTGAAGTCGAGCGAGCCGGGGAGCGAGGAGTGAGCAGGGCCGTGAGTCCGCCGGGCGAATTGCTCGAGGCTCTTCGGAAGCCCAGCGGCACCATCTTGTGCCTGGGGCACGTCCACCCCGACGGTGACGTGCTCGGTACCCTCCTGGGATTGGGCCTCGCCCTGAGCGCCGCGGGCGCCTCGGTCACCTTTGCCGGGCCGCACCCCGTCCCGGACGTTCTCGCCTTCCTGCCGGGCACGGATCGCTGGCAGGTGTGGAAGACGGCGCCCGCCTCCTTCGACATCATCGTGATGACGGACTGCCCGAATCCCGATCGATCGGAAGGATTGCTCGAGGGTGCGCGCGGGCCGCAGAGCCGGGTCTTCAACATCGATCACCACCCGGACAATCGCCGCTACGGGTCGATCGACTGGATAGACCCGTCGGCGGCGGCCACGGGGGAAATGGTCTTCGACCTCCTCGTGGCCCTCGGCCTGCCCCTGACCCCGGCCATCGCCCTCAACCTCTTCACCGCCGTCCACACGGATACGGGCTCCTTCCGGTACTCCAACACCACGCCCCGCACGTTCCGGATCGCGGCGGAGCTGGCGGCGGCCGGCGCCGATCCCGCCCTCGTCTCCGACCGGCTCTACCAGCAGCGCGGTCGTGACTCGCTGGTTCAGCTCGGGACGGTCCTCCGGCGCGTTGAAGTCAGCGATGATGGCCAGGTGGCCTGGCTCAGCGTGCCCAGGGATCTCGTCCCCCGCGAGCTCATCGAGTCCGAAGACCTCGTGAGCTACCCTCGCTCCATCGGCGGCGTCAAGGTCGCCGTGCTCCTTCGTGAGGAGGCACCCGGCACCGTCAAGGTCAGCCTGCGCGCGAAGGGCGAGGTGGCGGTGAACACGATCGCCCATCGGTTCGGCGGCGGCGGCCACGAGAACGCGGCCGGCTGCACGCTCAGCGGCACCCTCGAGGAGGCCGCGGCCACCCTGCTCCAGGCCGTGCGGGAAGCGCTGGGCTCGGCCCGGTCGTGACCTCTCAGCGTAGCTCGGGCGTGCTCCCCGTGGACAAGGGCGCGGGGCTCACATCCTTCCAGGTGGTGGCGCATCTGCGCCGCCTGCTGCGTGTCCCCAAGATGGGCCACGGCGGCACCCTGGATCCGGGCGCGACAGGCGTCCTACCCATCCTGGTCGGCGAGGCGACCAAGCTCACGCCGTATCTCGTGGATCTCGACAAGGAGTATCTGGCCACCGTGCGCCTGGGCGTCGCCACCGATACCCAGGACCTCACGGGCACCACCCTCGAGACGCGGCCTGTCCCCGACCTCCAACGCTCAGACGTGGAGCGGTGCCTGCGAGGCTTCGTGGGCCTCATCCGTCAGGTGCCCCCGATGTACTCCGCGCTCCATCACGAGGGCCAGCGGCTCTACGAGCTGGCCCGCCAGGGCCTCGATGTCGAGCGGCAGCCGCGCGAGGTCATGGTCCACGCCATCGCGCTCGAGTCGATGGCCCTGCCAGACCTCGTGATCCGCGTCCGCTGCGGCAAGGGATTCTACGTGCGGACGCTCGCCGCCGATCTCGGCGCGACGCTCGGGCCCGGGGGCTCGCTCGCCTCGCTTCAGCGCACGCGCGTGGGCCCGTACCGCCTCGAGGCGGCGGTGCCATGGGAGACCGTGCGGGACGCGCGTGACGGCGGGCTCCTCCGGCCGCAGCTCCTTCCGCCCGACTCTGCACTGATGGGGATGCCCGAGCTGCGCCTCGCCGAAGCGCCCGCCCACGCCTTTCTTCATGGGCAGGCCGTTGCCGCAGAGGGTGGCGCCGACCCTGCCGATGGGGCCCTCCTCCGCGTCTACGGTCCCGACGGCGTCTTCCTGGGCATCGGCTCGCGTCGAGGCCCCAGCGTGAAGCCCGATCGACTCCTGCATGCGGATCCTCCGCGGGCTCGCGTCCTACCCGCCTGAGCTCCGCCCCTGCGTGGCGGCGCTCGGGGTCTTCGACGGCATTCATCTCGCCCACACCCGCCTCATCGAGACCGCGGTGGAGCGCGCCCGGGCCCTTCACGTGCCCTCGGTGGTGTGCACGTTCCACCCAGACCCAGCCTCCGTGCTCCGTCCCGAACGGGCGCCCGTTCCCATTGCCCCCCTCGAGGACAATCTCGAGCGCATGGCCGGCATCGGCGCCGATGCGGCGCTCGTCATTCCCTTCACCCTCGACTTCTCGAGAATTGAGGCGGAGGACTTCGTGGAGCGGGTGCTCGTCGGGACCCTGGGGGCGCAGGAGGTCGTGGTGGGCTTCAATCACACCTTCGGCCACAACGCGCGCGGCACGGCGGCCCTGCTGACCGAGCTCGCGCCCAAGCTCGGTTTCGTGGCCCGCGTGCTGCCCCCGCTCCAGGTCCGCGGCCAGACTGTGTCCTCGAGCGCCATCCGCGAGGCGCTCGGGGAGGGCGATGCGGCGCGGGCGGCCGAGCTCCTCGGCCACCCGTACGCCATCGCGGGTGTCATCGCGCGCGGCGCGGGCAGGGGCCGCACGCTCGGCTTTCCCACGGCGAACGTGAGACCGGACAGGCTGCTGGCGCTGGCCGCCGGCGTCTACGTCGCTCGTGCCACATGGGACGGGGGAGAGGCCAACGCCGTCGTCAATGTCGGCTACCGCCCGACCTTCGGAGAGAACGAGTACTGGGTCGAGGCGTATCTTCTGGATTTCTCCGGCGACCTGTACGACCGGACGCTTCGGCTGGCGTTTCTCGACCGGATCCGACCGGAGATGAAGTTTCCCGGCGTCGAGCAGCTCAAGCGGCAGGTCATGAGGGATATCGAGGCCGCCCGCGCGCGCTTTTCCGGCGGAACTCTCGGCTGAGCGCTTGCGACGCTCGCCCTCGCGTGGTAAAGTGTTGCCGTCCTTGAGTTTTGAGTTCATCACACGAACCCGTCCCGCGGAGCCGAAGCAAGAGCCCTGGGGGCGTGGCGATTGGGGGGGGAGCCCCCGGGAGGGTTGAGGAATGAAACTGTCCGTCGACAGGAAGAAGACCCTCATCGAGCAATTCAAGGTGCACGATGGGGATACGGGGTCACCCGAGGTGCAGATCGCGCTCCTGTCGGAGCGGATCAACGGGCTGACGGACCACTTCAAGACCCACCAGAAAGACCATCATTCGCGGCGCGGCCTCCTGATGCTGATCGGCAAGCGCCGCGGCCTGCTCGAGTATCTGCGAAAGAAGGACTCCGAACGATACAGAGTCGTGACGGAAAAGCTCGGAATCCGCCGGTGACCGCGGATCCCGACAGGCTTCGACCACGGACCGCCTGGCGTCGCCGGGCCCGCCGCATCCTCGCTTCACTCACCCCTGAATCAGCCCGAGCACCACGTGGCGCCGCTTTCATGGCCGACACGTCGACAGCCGTCTGCGATGTCAGGCTGTCATTCGCTCTGTTGGCTGCCCACGCTTCTATTACTACCGGAGGACGATTGATCTCATGACGAGCCATACCGTACAGACCAAGCTCAACGGCCGCGCGATCTCCATCGAGACCGGCAAGGTGGCCAAGCAGGCCGACGGCGCCGTCGTCGTGCGCTGCGGCGGCACCATCGTGCTGTCCACTGTGGTCGCGACCAAGGCGTCCATGGAAGGGCGCGACTTCCTGCCTCTCACCGTGGAGTATCGAGAGCGCGCTTACGCGGGCGGGAAGATCCCCGGAGGTTTCTTCAAGCGCGAGGGCCGGCCGGACGAAAAGGAGACGCTGACCTGCCGCCTCATCGACCGGCCGGTCCGCCCTCTCTTTCCGAAGGGTTTCCGCAATGAGATTCAAGTCATCAACCTGGTGATCTCGGCCGACGACGAGAATGACCCGGATGTGCTGGCCATGATCGGCTCCTCCGCCGCGCTCTGCCTGTCCGGCCTCCCCTTCGGGGGCCCTCTGGGCGCCGTGCGGGTGGCGCTGGTCGAGGGCGAGCTGGTGGCGAATCCGACGTACAAGCAGCTGGCCGCCTCTCAGCTCGAGGTCGTCATCGCAGGCACCGAGGACGCGGTGCTCATGGTCGAGTCCGGGGGCCGGGAGATCAGCGAGGACCAGATGCTGGAAGCGCTCGCCTTCGGCCACGAGCAGTGCAAGGCGCTGGCGCGCATCCAGCAGGACCTCATGGGCAAGGCGGCCAAGCCGCGCTGGGCCTTCGACGCCAATGCCGGGGCCGATCCGACCCTCCAGGCCAAGGTTCAGCAGGTCGCCACCCCCCGGGTGGCCGAGGCCCTCGCCATTCATCAAAAGCAGGCGCGTGCCGAGGCCATGGTGGCCGCTTTCGAGGCCGTATGGGCTCATCTCGTGAGCGTGGATCACGTGCCTGACGAGCCGGCGACGAAGGCGAAAGCGCGGGAGTACTTCGAGAAGGTCGAGAAGACCGAGGTGCGGCGCCTGATCGTGGACAAGGGCATTCGCGTGGACGGCCGGAGCGTGAAGGAAGTCCGCCCGATCTGGTCGGAAATCGGCTACCTGCCTCGCGCCCACGGCTCCGCGCTGTTCACCCGCGGCGAAACCCAGGCCCTGGTGGCGGCGACCCTGGGCACGAAGAACGACGAGCAGAAGATGGAATCCTTCGAAGGCGATTCGTACCGCCACTTCATGCTCCACTACAACTTCCCCTCCTTCTCCACGGGCGAGGTCAAGCGGTTCGGCACTCCTGGCCGACGGGAGATCGGCCACGGCGCCCTCGCCCATCGCGCTGTCGAGGCCGTGCTGCCGACCAAGGAAGCCTTCCCGTACACCATCCGGATCGTCTCGGACATCCTCGAGTCCAACGGCTCCTCGTCCATGGCCACCGTGTGCGGCGCCTCCATGGCCCTCATGGACGCGGGCGTGCCCCTGAAAGCTCCCGTGGCCGGCATCGCCATGGGACTCGTCAAGGAGGGCGACAAGGTCGGGATACTCACCGACATCATGGGCAGCGAGGATCACTACGGCGACATGGACTTCAAGGTCGCGGGCACCGACAAGGGGATCACCGCGCTCCAGATGGACATCAAGATCGGCGGCGTCTCCGTGGACATCATGCGCCAGGCCCTCGCCCAGGCCCGCGAGGCCCGGCTGCACGTGCTGGCCAAGATGGCCGAGACCATCAAGGCGTCCCGTACCGCGCTCTCCGAATTCGCCCCCAGGTTCATCACCATCCGCATCCGCCCGGAGAAGATCCGGGAGATCATCGGCCCCGGCGGCAAGGTCATCCGCGGCATCCAGGAGAAGACGGGGGCCAAGATCGACGTGGAGGACGACGGCAAGGTGACGGTGTTCTCGTCCTCCAGCGAAAAGGCGCAGATGGCCATCGACATCATCCAGGACATCTGCCGCGAGGCGGAGCTGGACCGCATCTACCTCGGCAAGGTGAAGAGCATCAAGGAGTTCGGCGCCTTCGTGGAGATCATGCAGGGGACGGAAGGGCTGCTCCACATCTCCCAGATCGCCGAGAACCGCATCCGCGCCGTGGGCGACGTGCTCACGGAGGGTGACGAGGTGCTCGTCAAGGTGATCGAGATCGACGCCAGCGGCAAGGTGCGGCTCTCGCGCAAGCAGGCCCTGCGCGACCAGCCCGCCCTCGCCGACAAGGAGAAGCTGAAGATAGCACCCACCACCGCCGGCGCCTGATGCCGGACCGATTCACTTCGCCAGACTTCGTTCTCGGTCGTCGCCAGCCCTCAACGTACACCCACGTACGTCTCGGGTTGGCTTCTCCCTCGGGCCTCGTCTGGCTCGCGACTCGCTCCGGCACGAGCCGGCGGTAGGGGGAGGGACCGCGTGGCTTCGCCCGACCGGCCGGAGGCGTACCGCAAGACGGTGCTGCCCGGTGGTATTCGCGTGGTCACCGAGTTCCTCGCCCATGTCCGTTCCGTGGCCGTGGGAATCTGGGTCGAGACGGGTTCCCGGGTCGAGCCCGTGGAGCGCGGCGGCATCTCCCACCTGATCGAGCACCTCGTCTTCAAGGGCACCGAGAATCGCTCGGCCGAGGACATCGCCCGCGCCATCGATTCGGTGGGCGGCCAGCTCGACGCCTTCACGGCCAAGGAGCACACGTGCTTCTACGTCAGCGTGCTCGACGAGCATCTCGAGCTGGCCACCGATCTCCTCGCCGACGTGCTCTTGCGCTCCCGCTTCGCCGCTGACGACATCGAGCGCGAGAAGGCCGTGGTGTTCCAGGAGATGAAGATGGTCGAGGACACTCCCGACGATCTCGTCCACGATCTCTTCGCGGAGCGGGTGTGGCCCGGCCATCCGCTGGGGCGGCCCATCCTCGGACGGCGCGAGGTCGTGGAGGCGCTCGACCGCCCGACCATCCTGGGCCACTTCCGGGAGGAATACACGCCCGGGCGCGTGGTGGTGGCCGTGGCGGGCCATGCCGAGCACGAGCGGGTGGTGGACTGCTTCGCGCGCCGCTTCGATGACTTTTCGCGCGGGCCCGCCCCGCCGCACCCGATGGAGGCGCCCAGCCTCCAGCCGGGCATCCACATGCACTCGAGGCCGCTGGAGCAGGTGCAGGTGGTGATGGGCTTTCCCGGCGTCTCGGACACCGCGCCCGAGCGGTACGCGCTGTATCTCCTCAACGACATCGTGGGCGGCAGCATGTCCTCGCGCCTCTTTCAGGAGGTGCGGGAGCGTCAGGGCCTCGTCTACTCCGTCCACTCGGGCACCCAGCAGTACCGGGACACCGGGATCCTGTACTTCTACGCGGGTACGGATCCCGCCAATTTCGGCAAGGTCCTCAAGGCCTTCGTTCGCGAAGTGCGGGCGCTGAAGAAAGATGGCGTCACCGCCGAGGAGCTGCGCCGCGCCAAGGACCATCTCAAGGGCAACCTCCTCCTCTCGCTCGAGTCGTCCTCCTCGCGGATGAACCGCCTGGCCAAGCAGGAGCTGCGTTTCGGGGCCTTTCACTCGATCGAGGGCATGCTCGGGGAGATCGACGCCGTGCGGCCCGAAGAGGTCGAGGCGCTCATCCACCGCGTGCTCGACGAGGAGCAGATGGCCCTGGTCACCCTCGGCCCCGTGGACAAGCGAAACCTTCCCCGCGAGATGGCCATCTAGCATGATCGCCCGCTACTCCCGTCCAGAGATGGCCCGGATCTGGACCCAGGAGTCGAAGTACGAGGCCTGGCTCAAGGTCGAGCTGGCCGTCTGCGAGGTCTACGCGAAGCGCGGAATCATCCCCACCGACGCCCTCGGGCGGATCAAGGCGGGAGCCAAGGTCGATGCCGCGCGCATCGACGAGATCGAGACGCGCACGCGCCACGACGTGATCGCGTTCCTCACCAACCTCGAGGAGTCCATCGGCGCCGATTCCCGCCATGTGCACCTCGGGCTGACCTCCTCCGACGTGGTGGACACCGCCCAGGCCCTGCAGCTGGTGGCGGCCTCCGAGCTTCTCCTGGCCGGGCTCGAGCGGCTGCGCGCGGCCCTCCGCGCCCTCGCCCTCCGCCACAAGGAGACCATCTGCGTCGGGCGCACCCACGGCATCCACGCGGAGCCGACGTCGTTCGGCCTCAAGGCCGCTCTCTGGTTCGCCGAGGCGGGGCGCAACCTCGAGCGCCTGCGGCGGGCCCGGGAAGCCGTGCGCGTGGGCAAGATCTCGGGCGCCGTCGGCAACTTCGCTCACGTGGAGCCGGAGGTGGAGGAGGAGGTCTGCCGGCTCCTCGGGCTCGAGCCGGCGCCGATCTCCACGCAAGTCGTCCAGCGCGACCGCCACGCCGAGCTGTGCGCGACCCTGGCCATCGTGGCCGCCTCCCTCGAGAAGATCGCCACGGAGATCCGCTCCCTGCAGCGCACGGAGATCCTCGAGGTCGAGGAGCCCTTCACGGAAGGCCAGAAGGGCTCGAGCGCGATGCCGCACAAGCGCAATCCCGTCTCGTGCGAGCAGATCTGCGGGCTCGCCCGGCTCGTGCGGACCAACAGCCTGGCCGCCTTCGAGAACGTGGCCCTCTGGCACGAGCGGGACATCAGCCACTCCTCCGTCGAGCGCGTCATCCTTCCGGACTCGACCCTGCTCGTGGACTACATGCTTCATCAGATGATTCGCATCATCGAGGGTCTCCAGGTCTATCCCGAGCGGATGCGGGAAAACCTCGAGCGCAGCTATGGGCTGATGTTCTCCCAGCGCGTCCTCCTGCGCCTGGCCGAGACCGGGCTCCCGCGCCAGCAGGCCTACGAGATCGTCCAGGGGAGCGCCATGCGGGCCTGGGAGGAGCGAAAGCCCTTCCGCGCGTTCCTGGCCGCCGATCCGCAGGTGACCACGCGCCTGAGTCCGGCAGATCTCGACGCCTGCTTCGACCCCGCCTGGTACCTCCGCAACGTGGACGCGATTTACAGGCGCGCGGGTCTCCTGTAGTGCCGGGCCGCCCGACATGGCCAGGGGGCGCGGCGCCCCCCATTTTCCGGCTCGAGTCCCAGTGAGGGGGTGACATGGAGAAGCGGCAAAAGATCTACGAGGGCAAGGCCAAGATCGTCTACAGCACGGACGACCCCGGCAAGGTCATCCAGTACTTCAAGGACGACGCCACCGCCTTCAATGCCCTCAAGCGGGGGACCATCCTCGGCAAGGGCGTGGTGAACAACAAGATGTCGGCCGTGCTCTTCGAGCGGCTGGCCAAGGCGGGGGTGCCCACCCACTACCTGGGCATGCTGTCCGAGCGCGAGATGCTCTGTCGCCGCCTCGACATCATCAAGATCGAGGTCATTCCGCGCAACATCGTGGCAGGCTCGCTGGCCAAGCGGACGGGGCTGGAGGAAGGCGTGGCCGTCAAGCCGCCCATCGTCGAACTCTTCTACAAATCGGACCCTCTCGGCGATCCCATGATCACCGACGAGCACGTCCGCATGCTCAAGCTCGCCACCCCGAAGGAGCTCGTCTGGATCAAGCGGATGGCCCTGCGGATCAATACCCTCCTGCGCCCGCTCCTCAAGCGCAAGGGGCTCATCCTCGTGGACTTTAAGCTCGAGTTCGGGCGGGCGGGGGGCAAGCTGTACCTGGGCGACGAGATCAGCCCCGACACCTGCCGCCTCTGGGACGCCGACACCCTCGAGAAGCTCGACAAGGATCGCTTCCGGCGAGACCTCGGCCGCGTGGAGGAAGCCTACCAGGAGGTGTATCGCCGGCTCGTGGGCTCTGGGTCGTGAAGGCCCGCGTCCTCGTCCGACTCAAGCCGGGAATTCTCGACGTCCAGGGAGCCTCCGTCCAGCGCGCTCTCCATGGACTCGGGTTCGGCGAGGTGCAGGAGCTCCGCGTGGGCAAGGTGCTCGAGCTCGAGCTGGACGGTGTCGGGGGCGAGGCGGCTCGGCGCCGGATCGAGGAGATGTGCGCGAGACTGCTCACCAATCCGGTCATCGAGGACTATACGGTCGAAGTGCTCGCCTAGCGGCGCGTACCTCTTGTCAGATTCCTGCCGGCAGGTTAGAGTGGGTTAGTCTTCATACAAGGAGGATGGTTCGGCCCCATGAACTTCGGCGTGGTGGTGTTTCCCGGGACGTGGAGTGACTGCGATTTCCATTACGTCATCAGCGAGGTCCTCCGCCAGCCCGTCCGCTACGTCTGGCACCGGGACCGGCAGCTCGACGATTTTGATTGCCTGATTCTTCCGGGCGGCTTCTCCTACGGCGACTACCTGCGCGCAGGCGCCGTGGCCGGCCGCTCGCCAGTCGTCGAGGCCCTGCCCGAGTTCGTGGCCAAGGGCGGGCTCGTCCTGGGCTCGTGCAATGGGTTCCAGATCCTCTGTGAGGCGAAGCTCCTCCCCGGGGCCCTCATGCGGAACGAGTGCTTGCAGTACCGTTGCCAGTCGACCCACCTCCGCGTGGAGAACGCCGAGACGCCGTTCACACGGCTCATGCGGCCCGGCCAGATCCTGAAGATGCCCATCTCGCACGGCGAGGGCAAGTTCTACGCTGATCCCGAGACCCTCCGGCGCCTCCGCGACCAGAAGCAGATCGTTTTCCGCTACTGCGCGGAGGACGGCCGCGTGGTCAAGGACGCCAATCCCAATGGCTCGCTGGACAACATCGCCGGCGTGATCAACGAGGAGGGCACCGTGCTCGGTCTCATGCCCCACCCGGAGCGCGCCAGCGAGAACGCCATGGGCGGCACGGACGGCCTCTTGATCTTCCACTCGCTCCTCGGCAGCCTCGTCGAGGACGGCTCATTCCTCAAGCGGTAGGAGGGTCGAGCGTGCGGTGGAGAC
>DASQAK010000129.1:0-43678 GCA_035635755.1 Candidatus Methylomirabilota bacterium
GTTGGACGTCGTTCGGCGGGATTATACATAGCAAAATGCTTTTGGTGTCAACGCGATTTTCGGCGGCGTAGCTCAGGTGGCAGAGCAGGGGTCTCATAAGCCCCGTGTCGGAGGTTCGAGTCCTCCCGCCGCCACCACTCACCCAGTCTTGCGCGACGGTCTTCCCGGATTGCCAGGCCATGGCCATGGTGACCGTCCTCTGACCGTCCTCTGGATGATGTTCGAGCGGAGACGCTGCCGACGAGGCAAGGGCTGAACAACATCACACCCCGACGAGCAGGAGGCACGCGATGGCACGCACGGCGATCCAGCCCGTGGACATGGCCGATCCTCGGCCCCGCTACACGCATGGATGGCGCGTCGGCAATACGGTCTACGTGGCCGGCCAGCTCGCCCTCGACAAGGACGGCAAGCTCGTGGGGCCGAACGACATCGGAGCGCAGACGCGACGCGTCCTCGAGAACATGCGGCGCATCCTCGAGACGGGTGGGGCCAGCCTCCGGGACGTCGTGAAGGTCACCGTCTTCGTCACGGACATCCGCTACCGGGAAGGCTACGGGGAGGTGCGCCAGGAGTTCTTCGGCGCCACGCCGCCCGCCAGCACCTTGGTGCAGGTGGCCGGCCTCGCCATCCCGGGCGCCCTGATCGAGATCGAGGCGGTGGCCGTGGTCGATTGAGCCTGGGGGCGGAGGCTCGAGTCGTCCGGCCGCCCGTGCGCGTTGAAGTTTTCCGACGCCTCCGCTAGACTGGCGGCCTGTGATGAGCGTCGGCTTCGATACCGTCACCATCGGCGCGTGCCCCGTCCGGAGGGTCATGGCGAATCGAAAGGGAGGAACGGGGTGAGCGACGAGATCCTGGTAGAGCGTGATGGCGGCATCGCCACCGTGGTGTTCAACCGGCCCAAGGTGCGCAACGCGGTCAGCCTCGCCATGTGGGGCGAGATCGCCAACGTGACGGAATCGCTGGCCAAGGACGACTCCGTGCGCGCCATCGTGTACCGCGGGGCGGGGCGCGATGCCTTCGCCTCCGGCGCCGACATTTCCGAGTTCCAGGAGAACCGCAAGGACACGGAGACCGCCCTCGCCTACAACAAGAAGACGGAGGCCGCCTACTCGTCGATCCGCCTCTGCCCCAAGCCGACGGTGGCCATGGTCTTCGGCTACTGCATGGGGGGGGCGATGGCGCTGGCCATGGCTTGTGACCTGCGCTTCGCCGCGGAAGGCTCGAAGTTCGGCATCCCTGCGGCGCGGCTCAGCATCATCTACGGTCTCGATCCCGTGCATCAACTCGTGGATCTGGTCGGCCCCGCCTACGCCAAGGACATCCTGTACTCCGCGCGCACCCTCGAGGCCGGGGAGGCCTTCCGCATCGGCTTCATCCAGCGTCTCGTGCCCGCCGACGATCTCGAGACGAGCACGTACGACTACCTGCGCACGGTGGCGGAGAACGCGCCGCTGTCCATCCGCGGGACCAAGACGCAGGTGCAGGCCATCTTCGAGGGGGTGGGCGAGGCCCACCGCAAGAAGCTCTTCGAGATGGGCATCGGGACGTTCAACAGCCACGACTACGCGGAAGGCACGAAGGCGTTCCTGGAGAAGCGGAAGGCGAAGTTCACCGGTACGTAGCGTCTGCGCATCGTCGCCCTCTCCTCCACGCCGCCCAATCCGCTGGAGGGGAGCGGCACCTTCATCGGCACCGACGGACTCCGTCGGGGCCTCCTGCGGCTCGGCCACACCCTCGAGCTCCGTCCTCTTCGCCTCCGCACCGGCTTTCACACCCTGGACCGCTGGCTCTACAACGCCGGCGTCGCCCTCCGTCCGCCCGTGGGCGCTGACCTCGTGTACGGTGTCGACCTCGATGGCTTCCTCTGGGCCCGACGCCGACGGCTGCCCTTCGTGGTCAGCCTCAAGGGCGTCATCGCCGACGAGCTCAAGAACGAGCGCGGCTGGGTGCGGGTCCTCCTCTCCGTCCAGGCGCGCTGGGAGCGGCGCAACGCGCGGCGCGCGGACCTCGTCCTCGTTCCCACGCGTTACTCGGAGGGGGTGGCCCGCCGGCTGTACGACCTCGAGCCGTCGAAGCTGGCCGTGCTGCCCGAGCCCATCGACCTCGACGGCTGGACCGCGCGCTTCGCCGCCGCGCGGGCCCGCCCGCGAACGGGAGCGACCGTCCTGTGTGTCGCCCGCATGTACCCGCGCAAGCGCATCGTCGACCTGCTCGAGGCAGCCGCCCTCCTTCGCGGGCGAGTGTCCGCCCTCGCCGTGCGCATCGTGGGCAGAGGACCGGAGTGGGAGACGGTGCGTCGGCGGCACCAGACCCTCGCCCTTGGCGAGACGGTGACGCTGCTGGGGGACGTCTCGCCGGGGCAGCTCGCCGAGGAGTACGTCAGCGCTGATCTCTTCTGCCTGCCCTCCGTGCAGGAGAGCTTCGGCATCGTGTTCCTCGAGGCCATGGCGGCGGGGCTGGCCGTGGTCACCTGTGGGGCCGCCGCCATGCCCGAGGTCATCGAGGACGGCGTCACGGGCGTGCTCGTCCCTCCGCGCGATCCGGCGGCGCTCGCGAACGCGCTCGAGACGCTCCTCGGAGACCCCACCCGAGCCCGCGTCATGGGCGCGGCGGGCCGGCGCGCCGTGGCCGCCTATGGCATCGAACGGGTCGCGGGGCGGTTCCTGGACGCGGTAAGATTGGGAGTGGGAGGCATGAGATCCCGATGAGCCACGGCCTGGTCTACGCGACGCGGAAGTTCACCTTCTCGGCGGCCCACCGCTACGGGCGGTCCGAGTGGCCCGCCGAGGAGAATCGCCGCGTCTTCGGCAATCTCACCGTAGCGCACGGTCACAACTATGTCCTCGAAGTGACCATACGCGGGGCGGTGGATCCGGAGACGGGCATGGTCATGGACCTCGCGGAGCTCAAGCGCGTGGTCGGCGACGCCGTCATCCAGCGCTTCGACCACGCCGACCTCAACGCCGATCCGCTCTTCAGCCAGGGTGACATTCCCACGACGGAAAATCTCGTGGTCGCCGCCTGGGACCTTCTCCTCCCCAAGCTCGGGCCGGAGCGCCTGTGGCGGCTGAGGCTCTGGGAGGATCCGGTCTTCTACGTGGAGTATTTCGGCGCGTGAGCGCGCTCGAGCTCACGCGGCAGTACCACTTCAGCGCCGGCCACAGACTCGAGAGCCCGGCTCTCTCCCCCGAGGACAACGCGCGTCTCTACGGCCAGTGCTATCGCCAGCACGGGCACAACTACCTGGTCGAGGTGACGGTGCAGGGGCGGCGCGATCCTCTCACGGGCATGGCCGCCGACCTCGGCGCCCTCGACGCCGCCGTCAAGCGGCTCGTGCTCGATCGCGTGGACCACTACGATCTCTCGAGCGCGGTGCGGGCGCTCGACGGCATCCCCACCACGGGCGAGAATCTCGCGCGGGCCTTCTGGGAGTGGATCGCTCCCGCCCTGCCCGCGGGAGCGCTTCGCCGCGTCGCCGTGGTCGAGACCGACAACAACATCTTTGAATACCGCGGCTGAGACCTGGGGGTGATCCGGATGGAAGAGCTGATTCGCGAGCTGCTGAAGGAGATCGGCGAGGACCCGTCGCGCGAGGGGCTGGAGCGCACGCCGGAGCGCGTGGCGAAGGCGTGGCGCTACTTCACCTCGGGGTACACGCAGAACGTCGCCGATATACTCAACGGCGCGCTCTTCACCGAAAATTACGACGAAATGGTCGTGGTGAAGGACATCGACTTTTATTCGATGTGTGAACATCATCTTCTCCCATTTTTTGGGAAGTGCCATATCGCCTACATGCCATCGAACAAGATCGCGGGGCTCTCGAAGCTGCCGCGTCTCGTCGAGATGTTCAGTCGCCGGCTCCAAGTCCAGGAGCGGCTCACCACGCAGATCGCGCAGACGCTCCAGGACGTGCTCCAGCCCCGCGGGGTGGCCGTGGTCGTCGAGGCGCTGCACATGTGCATGCTCATGCGCGGCGTGGAGAAGCAGAACTCCAAGGCGGTCACCTCCGCCATGCTGGGCGCGTTTCGCGACCGGCCCGAGACGCGCGCGGAGTTCATGGAGCTGATCAAGTCGCGGAGCGGCCTGGTCATTTGACCTCGTCAGAGCTGAGCGGTCTGGCCGGGCAGGTCGCGGTGGTCACCGGCGCCGGGCGGGGCATCGGACGGGCCGTCGCCCAGGCTTTTGCGCGCGAGGGGGCGGTGGTCGCCCTCTGTGCGCGGTCAGCGCAGGAGCTCGAGGCGGTGCAGCGCGAGATCGAGGCGGCGGGCGGGAGAGCTATGGTCCGGCCGACCGACGTGAGCGACGAGGCGGCCGTGGCCGCTCTCGTGAGCGAGACGCTCAGCGCCTTCGGGCGTATCGACTGCCTGGTGACGGCCGCGGGGCTGGCGGCCTTTGGCCCCGTGGCGGAGGCCAAGACCGCGGAATGGGACGAGACCATGGCCGTCAACCTGCGCGGGGTCTTCCTGTGCTGTCGCGCCGTGCTGCCCACGATGATGGCCGCGGGCCGAGGCACCATCATTAATATCGGCTCGATCGTGACCAGCCGGACCCTGCCCGGCAGCGCCGCCTATACCGCCAGCAAGTATGGCCTCCTCGGCCTTTCGCGCGTGCTCGCGGAGGAGATGCGCCCCCATGGCGTCCGCGTCGGAGTCCTCTCGGCCGGCGCCACCGATACGCCACTGTGGGATGCCGTTCCGAATCCTCCCTCTCGCGCCCGGATGGTCAGGCCCGAGCAGGTGGCCCGGGCCGCGCTGCTCATGGCGACCCTGGAGCCGGGGGCCACGCTCGAGGAGGTCACCCTCTTGCCACAAGACGGCATCCTCTGAAGGGCGCCAGGGCGCCCGTCGCTCTGCTATACTTAGCCTGGTTCGCTGGACTATCGAGCCGGCATTGACATCCCCGGCATTGACTTCAAGGAGGAGTGCATGATCTCGCTGACCGAAACGGCTGCGAAGAAGATCTCGGACCTGCGGCTCGAAGAGGGCAAGCCCGAGTTGGCTCTCAGGATCCGGGTGGTGGGCGGTGGCTGCTCCGGTATGTCCTACGAGCTCGGCTGGGACGATACGGCCAGCGCGGACGACAATGTCACGGAGTCGAGTGGCGTCAAGGTCCTCGTGGACAGCAAGAGCGCCCCGTACCTGCAGGGCAGTGAAATCGACTACGTGGACAACAACATGCTGGGGGCGGGCTTCGCGATCAGGAACCCCAACGTGAAGTCGTCCTGCGGGTGCGGCAGCTCGCACCAGTTCTAGTCCAGACCGATGAAAAGGGCCCATCTGCGGCGTTGGCTCCGTCGCTCCTCCCTGCGACGTACGCTCAACTCAGCGCTCGCCTCGCGGCGGTGCCGCTCAGCTCGAACGACCACGTACGCCTCGGTCGTCGCTCTGTCGCCGCCTTGCATCTGGACCCTTTTGATCGGTCTGTAACATGAAGGTCGCCGTCCGGTTCTTCGCCCGCTATCGCGAGGCGGCCGGGCGCGATCACGTCGAGTTGGAGCTTCCCGAGGGCGGCACGGTCGAGGCGGCCTGGGAGGCGGTGGCGAGCCGCTTCCCGGTCCTCCAGCCGTACCGCCCTTTCACGTTGTTCGCGCTCGGCACCGACTACGTGCAGCCCAACCACCCGCTACGCCCCGGCGATGAGGTCTGTCTCTTTCCCCCCGTGAGCGGCGGCTCGGACGGCGATTGGGTCGAGGTCACGGCCAGCCCGCTCTCCGAGGAGCGCCTGGCCGCGGCGGTGGGCGACCCGGGAGCGGGAGGCATCGTGCTCTTCTCGGGCGTGGTCCGGGACGAGACGGGGGGCCGCCGTGTCAAGTATCTCGAGTACGAGGCCCATGCGCCCATGGCCGTCGCGAAGATGCGCGAGATCGCCGCCGCCGTCCGCGCGCGCTGGCCCGGCGTCCGCAAGGTCGCCCTCGTCCACCGGATCGGCCGGCTCGAGATCGGTGAGTCGAGCGTCATGATCGCCGTCGCCTCGCCGCACAGGGCCGAGGCCTTCGAGGCCTGTCACTTCGCCATCGACACCCTCAAGACGACGGTGCCCGTGTGGAAGAAGGAGTACTTCGAGGACGGCGAAGTCTGGGTGGGCTTGCAGGGGGAATGTAGCCACGGGCGACCGTAGCCTCGTCGCCCTCGTTCGTGCCGCCCTTCGCCGCGCCGGAATGCTCCGGGGCGGCGAAACTGTCTTGACCGCCGTCTCGGGGGGCGCCGACTCCGTCGCGCTGGCCGACGTGCTCGTGAGCCTCGCTCCTGAGCTCGACCTGAAGGTCCACCTCGTCCACGTCAATCACGGGCTCCGCCCCGAGGCGGATGCCGAGCAGCTCTCCGTCGAGCGACTGGCCGGCGACCTTGGTGTGCCCTGCCACGTGGAGCGCGTCACGGTCCGCCGGGAGCCGCCCTGGGAAGGGCTCGAGGCCGAGGCCAGGCGCGCCCGCTACGGCGCCTTCCGGGCCGTTGCAGAGCGCATCGGCGCCCCGCGTATCGCCACCGCGCACACCGCCGACGATCAGGCGGAGACCGTGCTCATGCGACTCCTCGAGGGCGCGGGGCCCCGTGGGCTCGCGGGAATCGCGCCCGTCCGCGGCCTCCTGATCCGGCCGCTGCTCGAGGCGCGCCGGAGCGACGTCGAGGCTCATCTGCGCGCGCGCGGGCTCGCCTGGATGGAAGATGCGAGCAATCGAGATCCGCGCTTCCTGCGCAATCGCGTGCGCCACGACGTGCTGCCTTTCCTCGAGCGCACGGTGGATCCCGGCATCGCGGCCGGGCTCGCCCGCTCGGCGGGCCTCGTGCGCACGCTCATGGACGACCTCGAGAAAGCGGGGGCGCGTGAGCTCACTCGCCTGGGCCGTCAGGGAGGAGCGGGCTGGGTCTTCGGCATCGCAGACCTGCGGGCGCTACCGCGCGAGATCGCTGCCGAGACGCTGCGCGCGGCGGCCTTGAGCCTGGGACATTCCGGGGCGATGCGTGGGGCCGGCCAGCGCGTCCTTCGCCGTCTCCTGGCCCCCAACATCCCGCGCGGTCTCGTGAGCGCGGGCGGGCTGGTCATCGAGAAGAGCGGGAGATGGCTGCGGGTGGGGCGAGGCCGCCTGGCCGATCTCGAGCCGCGCGAGTTCGTGGTGCCGGGGACCCTGCCGCTGCCCGAGATCGGCGCTGCGCTCGAGGCGCGCTGCTTCGAGGCCGGCGCCGGCTACATCGTGCCGCGCGATGCCGGCAGCGTCGCCTTCGACGCGGACCGTCTCCCATCGCGGCTCACCGTTCGGGCCCGGCGCCGGGGCGATCGCTTCATGCCCTGGGGTGGCGCGCAGGAGCGCCGGCTCAAGTCCCTCCTGATCGACGCCGGCGTGCCGCGCTGGGAGCGTGCCCGCGTGCCCCTCCTCGAGGCAGACGGCGATCTCATCTGGGTGGCCGGACTCCGTCGGGGCCAGGCGGCGCCCGTCGGGCCCGGCACGACCCGTATCCTCGAGGTGACACTCTCCGTGCCTCTGGTGGTCGCCTCGCCCGGGAGGTAAGATGGCCCGCCAGGAGGAGACCATGCGCTCGTTGCGAAATCGGCTGTACTCGATGGTGTTGCTGACCGGAGCACTCCTCTGGGCGCCTGCGCCGGCGCCCGCGCAGTCCGCCCCCGCTCCCGATCCCCGGGCCATCCTGCAGATTCTCGAGGATGCCTTCGTCTCCGTGGCCGATCGCGCGACGCCGTCGGTGGTCAATGTCAGCGTGAAGGCCAAGAAGTCCGCGCCCGCCGAGGGCACGCCGTCGCCCGAGACGGAACAGCGCTTCCGGGAGTTCTTCGGCCCCGAGTTCTACGAGCGATTCTT
Source organism: Candidatus Methylomirabilota bacterium (assembly GCA_035635755.1). GTDB lineage: Bacteria > Methylomirabilota > Methylomirabilia > Rokubacteriales > CSP1-6 > AR37. The sequence continues at coordinate 7,817 of DASQAK010000129.1, forward strand.
CAAGCGCCGGGGGCCGCGTCAGGAGCCCGAGCGCGCGGCGGGCTCCGGCGTCATCGTGGACGGGCGCGGCTACATCCTCACCAATCATCACGTGATCGAGAACGCCGACGAGATCGAGGTGCGGCTCTCCGACGACCGCAAGTTCCCCGCCAAGCTCGTGGGGCGCGACTCGAAGACGGATCTGGCCGTGCTGAAGATCGAGCCCGCAGGGACCGTGCTGCCCGTGGCCGCCCTCGGCGATTCCGACAAGCTCAGGATCGGCCAGTGGGCCATCGCCATCGGCAATCCCTTCGGTCTCGATCGCACGGTCACCGTGGGCATCATCTCCGCCACCGGACGCACCCACGTGGGGGTCGCCACCTACGAGGCGTTCATCCAGACGGACGCTTCGATCAACCCGGGGAATTCCGGCGGGCCGCTCCTCAACATCGACGGGCGCGTGATCGGCATCAACACCGCCATCGTGTCGAGCGGGCAGGGGATCGGCTTCTCCATCCCCATCAACATGGCCCGGGAGGTCATGACCCAGCTCATCGACAAGGGCCGGGTGGTGCGGGGCTGGCTCGGCATCTCCATCCAGGATCTCTCGCCCGATCTGGCCGCGGGCTTCGGCGTGCCCGGGACGGGTGGTGTGCTCGTGGCCGACGTGATCAAGGAGAGTCCCGCGGAGGCGGGCGGCCTCAAGGCCGGGGACATCATCGTGGAGCTGGCCGGCTCGCCCATCAAGGAGTCGACGGATCTTCAGAAGCGCGTGGCGGCCATTCCGCCGGGGAAGCCCACGCCGCTGACCGTGCTCCGCGATCGCAAGCCGACCAAGCTCAGCATCAAGATCGGCGAGCAGCCCACCGATGACACCGTGGTCGCCGCGGTCCCGAAAGGCACGGGGCTCGGCCTCTCCGTCGAGCCGTTGACTCCCGACGTCGCCCGGACCTACGGTCTCAGTGGCCGCTCGGGCGTGGTCGTCACCGATGTCGCCGAGGGCAGCGCGGCCGAGGCGGCGGGGATCCGCGGGGGCGACCTCATCCTCGAGGTCAATCGACGCCCCGTCGGCTCCGTCGACGAGTTCCGGAAAATCGTGGGCGGTCTCAAGCCGGGCGAATCCGTGCCCGTCCAGCTCCAGCGTGGCGGCGGCGGGCGCGAGTACGTGGTTCTCAAGGCGCCCGAGAAACCCTGAGCGGGCCAGACGAGGCGTACTGATGGTCGTGTCGGATCCGACCCGTCCGAAGCCTGTCGTGCTCATCATCGATGACGAGCCCGGCGTGCGCGAATCGCTCCGCGTCCTCCTCGAAGAGGTCTACGAGGTCATCGAGGTGGAGGTGGGGAGCAAGGGCGTCGAGGTGCTGCATTCGCGCCGCGTCGACGTCGTCCTCCTCGATGTCTGCATGCCGGGCCCTCCCGGCCCCACCTTCCTCCCCCAGATCCTGGCCCTCGACGACGCCGTGGCCGTGATCATCATCACCGCCGTCAAGGACGTGCGCACGGCGGTGGAGGCGATCAAGGGCGGGGCCTACGACTACGTCACCAAGCCCTTCGACGTGGACGAGATGCTGGCCCTGGTGGGCCAGGCCGCGTCCCAGCGCGTCCTCGAGCGCGAGGTCCGCTACCTTCGCGCCGAGCTCGATCGCGCCCACGGCTTCGACGCGCTCGTCGGCCGCCACCCCAGCATGGTCAGGCTCTACGAGCTCATCTCCCAGGTCGCCCAGACGCCGGCCACCGTGCTCATCGGGGCGGAGAGCGGCACGGGCAAGGAGCTGGTGGCCCGGGCCATCCACCGCCAGAGCCCGCGCCGCGACCAGCCCTTCGTGGCCGTCAATCTCGCGGCCATTCCCGACACCCTCGTGGAGTCCGAGCTCTTCGGACACGAGAAAGGAGCGTTCACGGGCGCCCATTCGCGCAAGCTCGGCAAGTTCGAGTTGGCCCACGGCGGCACCATCTTCCTCGACGAGGTGGGGACGATGCGGGTGGACCTGCAGGCCAAGCTCTTGCGCGTCCTCCAGGAGCGGGAGATCGAGCGCCTGGGGGGCGCCCGCCCCTTGCCCGTCGACGTGCGCGTGATCGCCGCCACCAATGTCGACCTCCGCCAGGCCGTGCGGGCCCGCACGTTCCGCGAGGACCTCTTCTACCGGCTCAACGTGGTGCCCCTGACCATCCCGCCCCTGCGCGCCCGCAAGGACGACATTCCGGGCCTGGTCGAGCACTTCCTGCGGAAGTACTCGCGGGAGTTCAAGAAGGACGTGCGCGGCATCTCCCGGGGCGCCCTGCCCGCCCTCATGGTCTATGACTGGCCCGGCAACGTCCGCGAGCTCGAGAACATCATCGAGCGGAGCGTGGCCCTGGCCACGCGTCCCGTGGTCCGCCTCGACGACCTCCCCGTGGACCTCGCCATCCACGAGGTGGGCCAGCGCGCGGGCGACATCGGGAGCGACCCTCTGCCCCTCCGTGAGGCGCGGGACCGGTTCGAGCAGGCGTATGTTCTTCGCGCCCTCGAGCGGGAGAACTGGAATCAGAGCCGCGCGGCGCGCAGCCTGGGCATCCACCGAAACACGCTGATCGCGCGCATGACGGCATGGGGCATCCGCCGGGTCGACGAGATCAAGGACCTGCCCGAAGCTGCAGGCGAGCGAAGCTAGGCGGCGGGAGCGGGCAAGGCTACGAGAGCGAGGGGCGGGTGGAGTTGGCTACTTACGGTTGACGCACTTGATCAGGCGCCAGCCGTTGAACAGATTGACCTTGGTCGAGAGATCCGGAATGAGCCCGACCTGCTTGAGCAGAGGCTCGAAGGGCAGGTTGGACTTCCAGCCCAGGCGAGTGCATACGGGCGAGACCAGATCTTCCAGCCGCCCCACCACGCGTCGCTCGCTCCGGAAATGGTTCAGCAGCACGATGCTCCCGCCCGGCTTGACCACGCGACGCATCTCGCGCAGCACGCCCACGGGATCCGGCACCGCGCTGATGGTATAGGTCGCCACCGCGGAGTCGAACTCGCTGTCCCCGAAATCCATGACGGTGGCGTCCATGACCTTGAGGGTGACACTGATGAGCCCCAGCTCGATGACCTTGTCCTGCGCCTTCTCCAGCATCTCTTCGGAAAGATCGATGCCCGTGATGTGGCAATGGGTCGGATAGAGGGGCAGGTTGAGCCCGGTGCCGATGCCGACCTCCAGGACGTGGTCGTTGCGCTTGACGTCCAGCAAGCGCATGGCCTGCTCGCGGCCCGGATGGAAGATCCAATCGAAGACGAAATCGTAGGCGGGAGCGTAGAACTTGTAGGCACGCTTCACCTGCCGTTTTTCTAGCGCCCTGTCCACCCTCAGCCTCCTTGGGACGGGGTTAAAACGTTGTCCCCCGCGCGCGCAACTTCTGCACTTCTAACATAAGGCTCCGGCATTGCCAAGCGCTTTCTGACCTATTGATCCTAAAGGAGAAAAGTTAGAATCGCGAGCGCGGGATGTTCACTACGACTGTCGCTGTGGTGACGCTCGAGGCGACGACGGAAGGGACGGGGCTGCTCACCCGCGGGTGGTGTCAGGTCCGGGCGCCGCGGACGAAGACTTGTCGGGAGCGTCCGAGAGCTGGGCGATCCGACGCTCGAGCTGGCGGATCTTGAGTCTCAGCCGGACCTGCTGGGCAAAGCCACTGACGGCGGCGCAGATGACCCCGACGATCGCCGAGAACAGGATCACGAGGGACAGCGGCAGGTCCGCGATGCGCCACTGCAGAAAGCGCACCGCCACGGGGTCCGGGTTCTGGACGGCGAAGATCATGGCGAGCACTCCGACCACGCCCATCAGGAGATAGATGAAGAGCATGAGCGCCTCCCTTTCGGATCGCACCGACGCGACTCTGTCCCAGTAGTTCTCCAGCCCTCGCGAGTGGGAATGTACCGCTTCGAGCGCCGGCTTGCCGGCGCAGTTCTCAGATTGCTCGCCTTGGACGGCGGGGCCCCAGCCCCACGACGTCCTCCGGCTCGCACTGCGTCCGGGGGGAGGCTTCGGAAGGGGGGCAGAGCCCCCCTCCGAGCTACCTAGTGGGCCTTGCCGTTCTGGCCGAGCGCCCGGAGGAACCGCTCGATGATTCGCTCCTGGCATCCGGTGGCGGATCGCGTCTCGCCGCCCGCCTCCAGCAGGTCACGCAGGGGCATGACCGCCTTGGCCATCGTGCGGTGGCCGCCTGCCGAGCCCAGGTCCCCGAAGGCCGCCCGCGTCACATCACCCGCGCTCTTGACGTAGCCGACGTTGCGCACGGAGACGTGCAGGTCACCGGAGACCTCGCCCGAGACCACGGACCACTCGACGCCCTCGGCCTGCAGCCCGAAGTCCGCGAACTGCGGAATCAGGTCCACGGTGGCCACGCGCCCCAGGTGGGAGAAGAAGACGCCCTTGACGATGCGGCGCTTGGCGAGCCCGGCGGCCAGCGCATCGAGGGCGGTCTCGGACAGCTCGGGGCGCTCGATGCGACGCAAGGCATTGTGATTGGCGAGCAGGTAGAGGTACGTGAAGGCCTCGAGATCGGCCTTGGTGCCGCCGCGCTCGAGCCCGAGGGTGTCGGCCTTGATGCCGTACAGGAGGGCGGTGGCCAGACGCTGGCTGATCTTGACGTCGGCGGCCCGGAGGTACTCCACGAGAATCGTCGAGGTCGCCCCGTAGGACGGCCGGACGTCCCGGATGTCCGCCCGCACGGGCTCCTCGATGGGGTGGTGGTCGATGACGAGGTCGACGTTGACGAAGCGCTCCTCGAGGAAGGAGGGCTGCACGTCGACCATGGCCACCCGGTCGAAGGCGTGCATCTCCTTCGTGGTGATCGGCTCCACGTCGATCTCGAGGATCTTGCACATGGCCAGGTTCTCCGGCCGCGTGATGGTGCCGAAGGTGCAGATGGGTGCTCCCGTGCGGTTGCGTCCGAGGAGGGTGCGCAGGGCGAGGGCGGAGGCGATGGCGTCGGGATCGGGGTCGTCCTGCATCAGGATGAGGACCCGCTCGGCGTCGTAGAAGTGCGCGCGCAGCCGCTCGGCGCGCGCGCGGGCGCAGGCGCGCTCGAGCTCGGGCTGGAGCACCCGCTCGGCGAAGGCGGCGGGCGACACGGTGACGATGCCCGCCCCGCGCGGCCGCTCCTCGGCCACCACGAGCACGGCCGCGTCGGGGACGCCGGCCCGGATGGCCGCGACCACGCGCGCGAGGCGGGCGGCGGGCGCGGCGACCACGAGCGCCCCGCGACCCTTGGCGAGGAGCCGCCGGTACGACGGCGCGTGCTCGGGATCACCGACGGTGGCGCGGATCTTCCGCCGCGCGAGACGCGCCCGCAGGGCGGGGGAGGCGACCAGATAGCTCGGCGGTTCGCCGCCGAAGGCGACGTGGCTGCCCAGGTGGGACACGAGATCTTCGGGCACGACTAGCACGGGGCGCATCGATGAGCGCCTGCGGAGGCGGAGGTCTCCTAGGAAGCTCGGAGGGAGGCTCCGCCCCTCTTCCGAAGCCTCCCCCCGAAAGATAGATGGCGCCGGCGAAGCCGGCGCTCGAAGCGGAACGTTCTTGCTCGCGAGGGCACGGGAATCACTTCGACAGTCTCCTAGCCGCGCGCGCGGCGGTAGGCCAGGCTGCCCGCGCGAACGCCCGCGCGGACGGCCCGGGTGAGCCGGCTCGCCCGGTCGCCCACGCTCTCTCGCGAGGTGGCCAGCGTCCGGTTGATCGAGTCGAGGGATTGCTTGAGGGTGCGCTGGGCCCGGCTGATATGTCCGGCCGCGCGGCGCTCGACCCGCCGGAGCTTCACACGAGCGGCGCCCACGCTGCCCGCCGTCTCCGCGCGAAGCGCCTTGAGCTGGTTCTCGAGCTGCGCCAGGCGCGCCTCGAGCTCTTTGAGGCGTGTCTGCGCGGCGCTCGGCGCTGCGCGACGTCGGGGACGCTCGGCCATGTCTCCTCCCGTGTGACGCAAGTAGAGAGAGCGCTCTCCCAGAAGTACCTCAAGGCCTGCCCGGGAAGCAAGCATCTGGTGCAGGGCCAAGTTGCGAGCCATATTGACTCAGCCCTCGCCTCGGGCTCCGCCCTCAGCTCGAACGGCCACGCCCGAGGGAGCCAGCAACGCGAGGCGTACGTGGGTGTACGTTGAGCGTTGCTGGCGACCGAGAACGTGGTATTTCGAGCTGAGCAGCCCTGCTGCGAGGCGAGGGCTGAATAGAACTCGCGAAGCAAATTGGCCCTGCACCGGGTATTCTGCGTTCCGGGCCATGAGCGCCGACCCCGTTCTCTTCCGCGACCTGGCGTACGTCTTCATCGCGGCCGTGGTGGGTGGCGCCCTCGCCTGGATCGCGCGCCAGCCTCTCGTCCTCGGCTACGTCGTGGGTGGGCTCCTGATCAGTCCGTTCACGCCGGGGCCCTCCCTCAGCGACGTCCACAGCTTCGAGCTCTTCGCGGAGATCGGCGTCGTTCTCCTGATGTTCTCGGTGGGGATCGAGTTCTCCCTCCGGGATCTCCACCGCGTGCGCTGGGTCGCCCTCGTGGGTGCGCCGCTCGCCGTCCTCCTCACCATCGGGCTCGGCGCGGGTACGGGGGCCGCGCTGGGCTGGCCGCCCCTCCAGGGGCTCATGGTCGGTATCGTGATCTCCGTGTCGAGCACCATGGTGCTGGCCCGACTGCTCATGGAGCGAGGCGAGCTACATTCGCGACACGGGCGTGTGCTCATCGGCATCAGCCTCGTCGAGGACCTGGCCGCCGTCGTCCTCATGGTGGTGACGCCGGAGCTGGGCTCGGTCGAGACCACGCGCCTCCTCGGCCTCGGTGCCGCCCTCGGCAAGTCCGCTCTCATCCTGATCCCTTTCTGGTATCTCTCGAGCAAGGTGTTTCCGCCGCTCATGACGCGGGCGGCTCAGACGCGTAGCTCGGAGCTCTTCCTGCTCTTTGCTCTCGCCGTGGGCCTGGGCACCGCCGCCGCCACTCAGGCCATGGGGCTGTCGGTGGCGCTGGGGGCCTTCCTGGCCGGGCTCCTCATCAACGAGTCGGACTATGCCCACGAGATCCTGGCGCGCCTCCTCTCCCTGCGGGACGCCTTCGTGGCCCTCTTCTTCGTCACCGTGGGCGTCCTCATCGACGTCCGGAGCGTGCTGAGCAACTTGCCGCTCCTCGCGACCATGGTCGTGCTCGTGGTGGTGGGCAAGCTCGTGTTGCGCGCGGCCGTGGTGTGGGCCCTCGGCCAGCCGCTCTCCACCTCCCTCCTCGTCGGGACGGGCCTGGCGCAGATCGGCGAGTTCTCCTTCGTCCTCGTGCAGGTCGCGCGCAGCGCCGGGCACATCAGCCAGGAGGTGTACCAGACGACGCTGGCCGCCTCGCTCATCACGATCCTGCTCAACGCTGCGCTCTTCCGCCTCATGGAGAGCTGGGTGGGCAAGCTCGGCCTGGGCGGTCGAAGCCATCGGAAGGAGCTGGCCGTCGAGCGGGCCGGGCTGCGCGATCATGTCGTCCTCTGCGGCTTCGGCCGCGTGGGGAGCGCCATCGGTGAGGCCCTCGAGAGCTTCGGCATCCGGTATCTCGTGATCGAGCTCGATCCCGATGTGATCAAGGGACTGGCCGCGCGCGGCGTGCCCTGCCTCTTCGGCGACGCCGGGCACGGCCGGATTCTCGAGTACGCGGGCGTCGATCGCGCGGCGCTCGCCGTGGTCACCGTGCCCGAGGCCGATCGCGCGCGGCTGGCCGTGCAGGGGCTTCGCCGCATGCGCCCCGACCTGCCCATCCTCGCGCGCTTCCACGACGCGGCCTCTCGCGACGGACTCCTGCGCGCGGGCGCCGACGAGCTCATCCAGCCCGAGACGGAAGCCGCGGCGACACTGATCCGCCACGCGCTCCGCCGCCTCGAGCTTCCCCAGGAGCGCATCCTCGCCTACCTGGGGCGTTTCCGCGGCGCCATGGAGAGGGCGCAGGCGAACACGGGCGCCGCCGAAGCGCTGCCCGCGGTAGAGGAGGTGGTGATGGGGTCAGGGCCGCTCGCCGATCAGACGCTGGGGGAAGCGCGTGTCCGCGAGCGCTTCGGGGTGACGGTGGTTGCCATCACGAAGGCCCGCGGCCCCGTGCTGCACAATCCCACGGCCGACACGGTGCTGCGCACGGGCGACCGCGTGCGGGTCTTCGGCCTTCCCGATCAGCTCGCGTCGTTCCGACGAGAGGCGGGCGACTGAGCCGCCTCAGGCGGCGAAGGCCGTCCAGAGCGCGAGGGCGAAGGCGACGGCGGTCAGGCCGAGGCACAGCGCGGCGAGGACACGGTGCGTGCCGCGCTCCGACCGACCCGCGCCGAGCACCAGGGCCGCCAGGAAGCCGCCGGCGAACCCGCCGCCATGGCCCCAGTTGTTGACGTGGAAGCCGGGAAGAAAGCCCAGGACGAAGATCACGAGCGCCCACGTGCCGTATTGCTTGAGGACGGCCTGGCCGAAGAACCCGCCGCGCTGGCGGCCGTAGTACACCATGGCCCCGAAGAGCCCGAAGACGGCGCCCGAGGCGCCGAGGGTGTAGGGGACGCCGACGAAATTCGAGAGCACGAAGCCGAGGGCGCCGCTCGCCGTGAAGATCACGATGAAGCGCGCGTGGCCGAAGACCTCCTCGACATCGGAGGCCATCTGGCGAATCCAGAGCAGGTTGAAGACCAGATGGAGGAGGCTGCCGTGCAAGTAGATGGCGGTGAGGACGGTCCACCAGCGGCCCTGGCGCCACGGCTCCGCGCCCGTCATGCCGAGATACTCGAGAGCGAGGCCGCTCGGGGCGAGGAAGTCGAAGGGGCCGCGCGCCCTGAGGAGGCCGACGGGATCGAGGAGGAGCGACGCGACGTAAGCCGCCACGGCCACGATGGTGACGAGCCCCGCGAAGTCCAGGCGGCCCATCCAGCGTCCGAGGCCGGGGGCGAGGCCCCACAGCCCGGGATTCCTCCGTCCGCAATAGAAGCAGGCAGGCGCGTCCGCGCGGTTGAGCTTGCCGCAGGCGTAGCAGAGGATCGATCCCGACCGCTTCCTGAACACTGAGCGGGCGCTACGCCCCGTACTTGATGAAGCGCAGGGCGTTGGCCATCAGGATCGGCATGAGCTCCTGCGCGGGCAGCACGCCGAGCGCCCCGCTCGCGCAGTCCCGCTCCGTGAAGCGGCTGACGTGGTCGGCGCCGCTGTAGCGGCTCGCCACGAGCGCGGGAACGGGCTGCCAGCCGTGGGCGGCCAGGATCGACGGCGTCGAGTGGTCGCCCGAGACGGCGAGGACGTCGGGCTCGAGGGCGAGGACACCGGGCAGCTCCGCATCGAAGCGCTCGAGGGCGGCCACCTTGGCGTCGAAGTCGCCGTCCTCGCCCGCCTTGTCAGTGTCCTTGTAGTGCAGGAAGAAGAAATCGTGCGCCGTCCACTGCTTCCGCAGCGTCTCGATCTCGTCGGCAAAGGTCGCGCCCGTCTTCAGCACCTCCATGCCGACCAGACGGGCGAGGCCACGGTACATGGGATAGGCGGCGATGGCGGCGGCGCGAAAGCCGTAGATCTCGGGGAAGAGCGGCAGGGTGGGCTGGGTGTCGAAGCCACGCAGCAGGATCATGTTGGCGGGGGCGGCGTCCCGGAGCAGCTCACGCGCGCGCTCGATAAACTGGTTGACGATGACGGCGGTGCGCTCGGCCACCGCATCGAGGGCGCGCACGGGCAGAGGCGGCTTGCCGAGGGCCTGCGGATCCGTCTCCGAGAGATGTCCGGATAGACCCTGGCCGCGAAGCACGAGCACGAAGCGGTGCTCCTTGACGGGCTCGGTCAGGAGCTCGGCGCCCTCCCCGTGGATCTGTCGCAGCCTTTCGCACAGCTTGACGCAGAGATCGGTCGAAATGCGCCCCGCGCGCCGATCGGTGATCCGACCCTCGCCGTCAACGGTGCAGAAGTTCCCTCGCGCGGCGACGTCGCCGGGCTTGAGCGGGAAATCGATGCCGAGGGCTTCGAGCACGCCGCGCCCGACGGGATGGCGGAGCGGGTCATAGCCGAAGAGCCCCAGGTGTCCGGGCCCGCTGCCCGGCGTGATGCCGGGCCCGACGTGGCGCAGGAGCCCGCAGGCGGAGCGGGCGGCCAGCGCGTGCAGGTGGGGGATCCTGGCCGTCTCCAACTCGCTCTTGCCCGTCTCGGGCCGCGGGAGACCGCCAAGGCCATCCAGGGAGCAGAGCACGATCTTCGTGGTGTTGGGCTGGGCGAGCCCACGCAGGAGGTCGAGATCCACCGCGGCTCAGGCCTCCTTGTTCTCGGCGAAGTCCGCGGGCACGGGCGGCCCCCAGACGTAGAGGGAGTCCTCGGGGGGGAAATTGCGCGGCTCCCAGGCGCAGCTCTCCGGGATGTAGTCGAGGTCGTAGAAATACTCCGCGAAACTGCCCCAGGGGTCGCGGATGTAGTAGAAGAAGTTCGAGCCGATGACGTGGCGCCCGAGCCCCCAGCCCGGTTGCCAGCCGCGATCGGCCATGGCTGCCGCGCTCAGGGCGATCTCGTCCACGCCCCCGACCTCGAAGGACGCGTGATGGAAGCCGGGCGCGGTCGAGGCGAGGAGGGCGAGGTTGTGGTGGTCGGTCGTGCAGCGCATGAAGGCGATGATCTCCTGCGAACGATCCGACAGCTTGAGCCCGAGCACGCGCGTGTAGAAGTCGACCTGGCGGGCGATGTCCGGCGTGAAGAGGAGGACGTGGCCCAGGCGGCGGGGGGCCGGCTTGAGGCCGCGCGCGGGGGCGCCGCGCACGGCCTGGCGCGGCGCATAGCCGGGGCCGTTGAGCGGCGGGGGCGGGTCGGTGGGGGCCCCGGGCGCCGATTCCTCGCGCACGTTGACGAGATTGCCGTCCGGATCGCGGAGCCAGAAGCCCTCGCCGGACGCCCCGCGCGGGGGATCGACTTCGGGCACGCCGCTGCGTCGCACCGCGGAGCGCGTGCCGGCAAAGTCCTCGCCGGTGGCGCCGAAGCAGAGATGATGAAGCCGCTTGCGGGGGCCTTCGTAGAGCTGCACGCTCTCGCGCGACTGACGGGCGGGCCGCAGACGCGCGGCGGCGCCGCGGCCGGACTCGTCCACGAGCCCGAAATCCTGGTAGTAGCGCTGGCCGAGCGCCTGGTCCGGCACTTCGAGCGCGTAGTGCAGCAAGGAGCGGACGGCCATGTCGGTCTCCCCGGACGCGCTCAGGCGTCCTTGACGGGGTTTTCCAGCGTGCCCAGTCCCGTGATCTCGAGCTTGCACACGTCGCCGGGGCCGAGGGTGATCTGCGGTTTGCGCGTGAAGCCGACGCCGGCGGGCGTGCCGGTGGCGATGAGATCGCCGGGCGACAGGGTCATGATGTTGGTCAGGTACTGGATGATGTAGCCGAGATCGAAGATGAAATTCTTCGTGTTGCCGCTCTGCATGAGCGTCCCGTTGACCCAGGTCTTCAGCTCGAGGACGTGCGGATTCGGGATCTCGCCCCGATCCGCGATGTACGGCCCCACCGGGGCCAGCGTGTCGCCCATCTTGCCGGGGCCCCACTGGCTCGTGTGGAACTGGAAGTCACGGGCGCTCGCGTCGTTGATGATGGTGTAGCCGAAGATGTAGTCGAGCGCCTTGTCCTTCGGCACGAAGCGCGCCGTCTTGCCGATGACCACGCCCAGCTCGACCTCCCAGTCGAGGGTCTTCTCTCCGCGCGGCCGCAGGATCGGCTCGCCCGGATCCAGGATGGCGTTGTTCCACTTGGGAAAGACGGGCGGCTCCTTGGGCACGGGGTTCCCCGACTCCTCGGCGTGGTCCCTGTAGTTGAGCCCGATGCAGATGAACTTGCCGGGGTCATTGATCGGGGCGTGGAGCCTGACGGAGCCCGCGGCATGGGCCACGGCCTGGAAGCGCCCCCCCTTGACCGCCTCCATCATGGATGCGAGGGCGTCCTGGCTTGCCTGTCCCCCCTCCAGAAAGCCGCGGGTGCTCTGGGGAAAGAGCGCGGCGGCAATGGCGCGGGCTCGAACCACGCCCCGGGATGCCAGGAGGGCGGCATAGCTCGCCTCGAGGTCGACTACGCGGTCCTTGCCTTCGAGGATTCCCAGGCGGGGCGACTGGCCATTGTGGGAGAACCGGACGATCTTCATGGGTGAGGCTCCTCCTTGTGCTTGGGGAAGCGGTCTGGGGCTGCGGGCGGAATCATAACACCCCCTGCCGGGGCAGGGTATCCGGGGCTGGGGACGATTTCTGTAGACTGGTTTTTCCTTGATAAAGTCGTGGCTAGGCGCCTATCTTAGGTGAAGGGTGGTTGCCGGACCCATCAACGTAAGAAGACGCCTCGTAACGAGTGACGGAGGTAGCGCCATGAAGGCTTCTTCGTGGATTTCCGCGGTCGTCGCGGCCGCAGTTCTTTTCTCCGGCCCGGTGATGCCACTGGTGGCCTGGGCCCAGACGCAGCCGGCGGACCAGCCGCAGGTGGCGCCGGCAACACCTGCGACGCCGGCTCCTGCTGCCCCGGCTCCGCCGCCACCTCCTCCGCCTCCGAAGCAGTTGATGGTCGAGCCGTCCCTGATCGATCGGCAGCCCGTCCCCATGCCCTACTCGAACCTGCCCCCTGCGCTTGATCCTGTCACGTCCACCGACCCCACCCCCGGTGACGCCGTCGGCGCGGGCTTCCTCAACATCATCTACGTCCCGGGCAAGGCCATCATCTGCACGGCGGGGACCCTTACCAGCGTGATCGTCATGCTCCTGACCTTCGGCAGCGGCTATCGGGCGGCCACGGGCGTGTTCAACGAAGGCTGCGGCGGCGACTGGGTCCTCACGCCGGAGCACGTCAGCGGTCAGATCCCTGGCCCCGGCGATGCGGGCTACTATCCCGGTACCCGTCGCTACTAGCTGGCCTGGTTCATTCGCGAGACATCGCCACCCTCGCCCTACCCTCTCCCTCTCCGAGGGAGAGGGTTCTTTGCATAGGCGGCGCGTGTCTATAGCCTGCCTGAGCTCCGCGCCAATTCCGCTCGAGTGACTTCCTTCGCAGCGTCGACCCGCCGGCCCCTCCGCGACAGCAACGCCTGAAGGTCGGCTGTGGCTCAGGCACTCCGCCGGGCCGTCCCCCTCCTCTTCTTCGTCTTGCTCGTGATAGGCTTCGCTGCCGGCATCTGGGGCACGTGGCGGGCCGTCTATCCGGGGCCGGGCCTTCACCGGATCACGGGAGTGTTCGAGGCCCGGGCCGGCGACACGCTCATGGTCGTCAACCACGACGCCGCCCCCGGCCTCATGGACGAGATGAGGAACATGGCCTTCTTTGCCGAGACGAAAGAGTTGCTGGACGCGGCCGGCGTGAAGCGCGGAGATCGAGTGCGCCTGACCGTGCGGCAGCTCCCGGATCGCTATCTGGTCGTCGAGATCCGCAAGATCCAGTGAAGGGGAGCCGGATGGCCGACGAAAGCTTCTCGCCCGAAGCGCATCGCTTCGCCGAGCCACGGTATTTCGAGGACCTGACGGTGGGCGAGCGCTTCTACATCCCGTCGCGGACCATGACGGACGCGCACTTCTCGGCCTTCCAGGCCGCCTCGGGAGACAATCACCCCATCCACTATGATCGACCGTACTGCCGGGCGCGCGGTCACCGCGATCTGCTCGCCCACGGGCTCCTGGTGGCGGCCCAGGGCGCGGCGGGGGCGGGGATCTTCCCGCACGTCATCGGCGATTCCCTCGTGGCCTTTCTCGAGCAGTCCTCGCGCTTCCTCAAGGCCGTCTACGTCGGCGACACCCTCTACCCCATGCTCGTCATCACGGAGCTCACGCCCGGCCGGACTACCGGTGTCGTCGCCATGCGAGTCACCATCCACAACCAGGATCGGGAGCTGGTGATGGACGGCGTGCATCGGTACCTGCTTCGCAAGCGCCCCGCAGTCTCGCACTGAACCACCACCACGGAGGCAGCCATGGCCTTTCGCATCAACCACATTCACCTGAAGGCACCCGACCCGCGGCGCACGGCCGAGTGGTACGTCAAGGCCTTCGACTTCAAGATCGTCAACGACGAGACGCGGGTCTTCGGCGATCGCTTCATCCGCTGCCAGAGCGTGGACGGGGGCATGGCGGTGAACATCTCGGGCCCGCGCACGGGAGAGAAGCTCGGACCGGGAGACGCCTCGGCCCATTTCGGCCTCGAGCACTTCGGCTTCGACACCACGGAGATCGAGGGCGATATCCGCCGGCTCGAGGGTCTGGGCGCCCAGCTCCTCGAAGGGCCTATCCAGCTCCCGAATGGCGGGCGCATCGCCTTCCTGCGCGCGCCCGATGACACGCGCGTCGAGCTCGTCCAGCCGGGCAAGGTGGCGGGTGGCTGCTGCTGAGGGTCGCGCCATGCGGTCAATGGAGGAGTGGCGCCAGGCGCCGCGTGCGGAGCGCCTGGCGCGCCTTGCCCTGACGGGCGACGAGCTGGCTCGGGCGATTGCCGGGCAGGACCTGCAGCGGCTCACGCGTCGGCCCGACCCTGTCAATTGGGCGCCCGTCGAGGTCCTCTGCCATCTCAGGGACACCGAGGAGTCTTTTCTCCAGCGCTTCCGACTCGCCCTGATCATGGACGAGCCGCGTTTTCCGACCACGAACCCGAACCGCTGGGCGGCGGAGCGGCAATATCTGCGCCACCACGCCGGGCAGGCCCTCGAGTCCTTCACGAGGCGCCGGGCAGAGACGCTGGCTTTGCTACGCGGACTCTCGGACCCGGAGTGGGAGCGCGCGGGCGTACAGATGGACTCGCGGGGCCGACGCACCCTCGACGATTTTCTCGGTGTCATGGCCTGGCACGACCCGAACCATCTGGATCAGCTGTGCCGTGCCCTCGAGGGCCACGCCTAGCCGGTCGTCACCAGATCGTCTCGAGGACCGGGCTTGCCCGCAGCCGCGCATCGCGGCTGACCAGGGGCACACCGTCCGCGCGGGCGGTTGCGGCGATGAGCCGGTCGGCAGGGTCGTCCGGGAAGTCGTCGGGGAAATGCGTGGCCAGCGCGGCCACTGACGGCGTGATCTCCTTGACGGTCACGCGGCTGCGATCCACCAACGCCCCGAGCCACGCCTCCGGCATTCCGTGAGGGATGACGCGACCGCGCACGATCATCATGGCGACCTCCCAGAGCGTGATCGAGGCGATGGCGAGGCCGCCGTCATTCGCGGCCCGACGGATCGCGGCCGCCGCCACGCCGGACAACCGGCGAGGCTCGAGACAGAGCCAGAGCCAGGTATGGGTGTCGAGGACGATCACCGGCACTTGCGGCGGGCGCGGGGCCGCGCACGCTGGGCCGTGCTCCTGCGGCCGACGGCCCGCCACGTGTCGGCGGCAAGGACGGGGGCCTCGACGTCACCCACGATCCGCGCGGTCCCGCTCATACAGCCGAAGACATCCGTCGCGGGCGCGTCGGGTGGAACGAGCTTGGCTACGGGCCGGCCCTTCTTGGTGATCACCACCGGTGTCCGGTACTTCTTCACCTCTTCCATGACACGCAGGCACCGCGCCTTGAACTCGCCAGCCGGCATCGTCCTCATGGTCTCCTCCATCCGCTCATGGTCATGACGATGTGACCATGATAGCACACACGGCCTCTAGGCTGATCGGGGCGGAGGGTCTGGGGTCCTCACCTCCGCATCACGTTGTTCTCCATTCGCAGCGCCGTGGGATCCACCCCCGCGTCGATCGTCGCTGCCTGGGCGACCTGGCTGAGGTCGTTTCCGGTTAGCAGGATCTTCGCCGTCTCCGCGCCCGTGAGTCGCACGAGGGTGCTCGTTCCGACGCCGGGACGGACGCCGCGGAGCCGGCCCTCCCGCACCGAGCGCAACCACAAGAGCGGCCCTCCGCCCGCGGGTGGCATGGCGGCCAGCGTCATGACATCAGCCTCGTGGACGTCATCCAGCACCAGGGCCGGGCGCGCGTCCGGCTGGTCGACCTTCAGGTCGATTCCGTCCATCCTGAGACGCTTCACGTGTCGGCAGTACAGGCCGTAGGCGGGCAGGTCGGCGAACATGCTGGCGTCGGGATAGTCCTTCTCGTACTCGGGCACGTCGCGCGCGAGGGCCTCCGAGCTTCCGCCGCCTCTCGCGGTGATCCGGATGCCCTTCAGGGAGATCTCGGTGACCGGGTGGCCGGGGATGCCCATGATGGAGGACGTCCAGGCGGCGCCCGTGGCCACGATGTTGGAGAACGAGACGTTCTTCAGCTCGCCCGCGGCCGGAACCTTCTGCCCCCGGCCGCGGCGGCCCAGGCGGAGGAAGATGGGCGCGCGAATCCCGACCATCGTGATGTTCGACACCACGACCCGCTCGATGCTGCCCCCGTCCACCGTCTCGAGCGAGACGCCGGCGCTCGGATACGGCCTCGCTCCGTCGGGCCGCGCGGAGATCGTGCAGTTGCGGAATACGATGTTCTTGAAGTCGCCGCTCGACTCGGTGCCCAGCTTGAGAGCGTTGCGGACGTGGACGAGCGCGCAGTCTGTCACCATCAGGTTTTCTGTCGACCGGCGGCCGCCCAGGGCGAGGCTCGTCTTGGCCACGATCGCATCGTCCCGCGACTCGATGCGGCACTTGGCGATCCGCACGTTCCGACAGCAGTCGGGATCGATCCCGTCGGAGTACCCGTTCCGGATGGTCACCCCCTGGATGTCCACGCTGTCGCAGCCAAGGAGGCTGATGTTGTAGTTGGGGGCGTTGTCGATGGTCAGGTCGCGGATCCGGATCTCGCGGCATTCCTTGAGGGCGATGGGCTTCGGGCCACCGCGCTTGCTCCGGTTGCCGTCGATGCGGCCGGGTCCCACGATGCTGACCTGGCGCACGCCGCGCCCCTGGAGCAGGGCGAAGCTCATGTCCGCGGTCTCGCGGTCCGCGTACGAATCGTAGCCCGGCTCTTCGTACGGGTCGAAATCCTGGTCGTCCTTGCTCGCGATCAGCGTGGCGCCGATGGCGAGTCGAAGGGTGATGCCAGTTCTCAAGTGAAGGGTGCCCGACACATAATTGCCTGAGGGGACATGGACGGTCCCGCGCGTCTTCGCCGCGGCCTCGATGGCCGACTGGATGGCGCGAGTATCCTTGCTCTTGCCATCGCCCGTGGCGCCATAGCTGCGCACGTTGAACGGAGGGGACTCGTCCGCCGCCCACAGGGTCCGGGAAAGAGCGAAGGAGGCGAGGAGCACCCCGGGGAGACCGAGGAGTGCTCGCCGCGAGAGATTCCGCGGTGACGGGCTAGAGCGGACGGAGCGACTCCTTGAGCACGTCGTAGACCGCGGAGACGATGTCATCCCGCTTCGGCAGGGCGGCCTGCTCCAGCGTCGGGCTATAGGGTACGGGAACGGGGGCGGCGCACACACGGCGCACGGGGGCTTTCAAGCAGCGAAACGTCTCGGGATCCTCGGCGATCAGGGCGGCGATCTCCGAGGCCGCCGAGCAGGTGGCGGGGGCCTCGTCCACGATGACCACGCGCCCCGTCTTGCGCACGGAGGCGCGCAAGGTCTCGGCGTCCATGGGCACGAGCGTCCGCGGATCGACCACCTCGATGGAGATGCCCTCGCCCGCCAGGGCCTCCGCCACCGCGAGCGCCTCCGCCACGTAGTAGGCGAGGCCCACGATCGTCACGTCCGTGCCCGCTCGCTTCACCTCGGCGACCCCGAGGGGCACGAGGTGATCGCCGTCGGGAACGGGGCCGGTGGTCGTGGCGAGCCGGCTGCACTCGAAGGAGACGACGGGGTTGTTGTCGCGGATGGCGCTCTTGAGCAGGCCCTTGGCGTCCGCGGGCGTCGAGGGGAGGATGATCTTGAGCCCGGCCAGATGCATCCACATCGAGTACGGACTCTGCGAGTGCTGGGCAGCGAGGCCGATGCCGCCCCCGGTGCTGCAGCGATAGGTGACGGGGAAGTCGGCCTGCCCGCCGAACATGTAGCGGATCTTGCTCGCCTGGTTGACGATCTGGTCCATGGCCACGAAGGAAAACGTCACCATCCGCCAGTTCACGATGGGGCGAAAGCCCGAGCCCGCCGCGCCCAGGCCCATGCCCGTCAGCACCGCTTCGGAGATGGGCGTGAAGCGCACGCGCTCCGGACCGAACTCCTTGATGGGATCGCCCGTGAAATCGGTGGCCAGGAGGATGACCCGGGGATCGCGCCGCATCTCTTCGGCCACCGCTTCCTCGAGCGCTTTCTGAAAGCTGATCTCGCGCATGTCGTGCTCCTCGCCCTCTCTACTCGGCGAACATGTCGACGAGCAGATCCTTGGGATCGGGAAATGGACTCTGCTCGGCAAAGGCCACCGCCGCCTCGAGATCGCTCTTCACGCGCTCGCGCATGGCGCCGATCCCGGCGGCCGAGAGCAGGCCCCGCTCGAGGCCGTGCTGCTCGAGGCGCGCGATCGGATCGCGGGCCTTCCAGGACAGGATCTCATCCGGGGAGCGGGTCTCCGGGGGCGGGGTGTTGCGCATGGCGTGGAAGTGCCAGCGATAGGTCTTGCACTCGAGCAGGCTCGGCCCGTCCCCGCGGCGGGCGCGGGCCACCGCCTCGCCGGTCGCGGCATGGACCTCGAGCACGTCGTTGCCGTCCACGATGACGCCGGGCATGTGATAGGCGCCCGCGTGGGCGGCGATGTCGATCCCGGGATGCTGCACGGCCACCGCGTTGTTCGCCGCGTACTGATTGTTCTCGCACGCGAAGACGATGGGCAGCTTCCACACCGAGGCGATATTGAGCGCCTCGTGGAACTCGCCCTCCGCGGCCGCGCCGTCGCCGAAGAAGCACACGGTCACGTCGCCCTTGCCCTCGAGCTGGGCGGCCAGGGCCGCCCCGCAGGCGATGGGCAGGCCCCCACCCACGATCCCGTTGGCGCCCAGCATGGCGACCTTGAAGTCCGCGATGTGCATGGAGCCGCCCTTGCCCTTGCAGTAGCCGTCCACCCGGCCGAACAGCTCGGCCATCATCCGCCGGATGTCCGCGCCCTTGGCGATGCAATGCCCGTGGCCGCGATGCGTGCTGGTGACGCGATCGCTGACGCCAAGGTTCGAGCAGACCCCGACCGCAACCGCCTCCTGGCCGACATAGGGGTGCACCGCGCCGTAGATCTTGCCGGCCACCCGCAGCTGGATGGCCAGCTCGTCGAACTCCCGGATCAGGATCATCGTGCGCAGCATCTGCGTCACCTGCGGCTTGTCGAGCGCCATGGCGTCACCTCCTGGAGATCAGCCCGGAGCATTGTAGTCCCCGGAGACGAAATCGGCTAGGATGCCCTCGGGGGCGCGCGCGCACCCCGATCCCGAGGCCTCGACCAGGACCAAGGCGGTGACCGCCATGAAGATCGTCGACCTTTCCATGACCGTCGAGGAATGCGACACCAATCCCTTCTCCCCCGAGGACGTGTACTTCAAGCTGACGCCCATCGTCCGCTGGGAGGACAAGGGCTTCGTCTCCAACCTCGTCGAGATGACCGTGCACGCGGGCACCCACATCGACTCGCCGCACCACTTCGTCCGCGAGAAGCCCGGGGTGGAGCAGATCCCGCTCGAGCCGCTGATCGCCGAGGCGCTCGTGCTCGACCTGACGTTCAAGGGGACGGCGAAGGCCCGCATTGTTCCGGAGGACCTCGATCGCGCGGAGCGGGCGCTCTCGGGGCAGGGCATCACGATCCCGCGGGGGGCCATGCTCCTGCTGCGCACGGACTGGCCCAAGGGGCATGACACCACGGATCCGAGCTGGTGGAACGACTCGCCGTGCCTGACCAAGGAAGCGGCGGAGTGGCTGGTGGCGAAGGAGCCCAGCGTGCTCGGCTACGACTTCGCGCAGGAGGAGAAGGGCGCCGACTACCAGACGGCCGACGAGATCCTCGGGAGCGGCATGCGCGTGCACCGCACGATCCTGCCGCGCGTGGTGTGCCAGATCGAGAACCTGATGAACCTCGACCAGATCCCGTCCCGCGTGAAGATCATCGCGCTCCCCGCCAAGTGGAAGACGGAGTCGGCCCCGGCCCGAGTGGTGGCGCTCCTCGACTGAGAGCCGGCGGCGGCCCCTCGCGCGAGCGCCAGATCGCGACGATCGAGATGGCCGCGGCCGCCGGTCTCAGAACGGCGGCGGCGTGCCCGCGGCCAGGGGCACGTCGAAGGCGAAGAGCACGGCCGCGATGGCCTGGTAGTAGCCGGCCAGCACCACCAGCTCGACCATCCCCGATTCGCCGACCTCGCTCACCACCTCGTCCTGGAGGGCTTGGGGGATCGATTCGCGCGCGAGCACGTGCTGCACGAGGCGGGCGGCGCGCACGTAGCGGGCGGGCAGGGCCGAGAGATCACGGCGGGTCCGGACCTGCTCGACGATCTCCTCCGGAAGGCCTTCCCTGATGGCGATGGCCGCGTGGGCCACCCATTCGTAGGGCTGGGAGACGTGGCGCGCGGTGATGATGATGGCGAGCTCGCGGATGTCGCCGGGGAGCGTGGCGTCGTAGCGGAGGTACTCGCCGACGGCGGCCACGCGCTCGGCCAGGGGCGGGTGATGCATGAGGGGGGCGAAGGGGCCGCCGATCCGGCCGCGCTTGGAGGCGATGCGGTCGTAGACCTTCTTTGCCTCGGCACCGAGCGAGCCCAGAATGTCGGGCAGGCGGGCCATGGCTAGCGCCCCTTGAAGACGGGCTCGCGCTTGTCGACGAAGGCGCGGGCCGCTTCGCGATGGTCCTCCGTCATCCCGCAGCGCGTGTGGTGCCAGGCCTCGAGGTCGAGCAGCTCCTTGAGCGTGCCCGTCTCCGCGGCGTTCATGTTGCGCTTCATGTAGCGAAGGGCGACGCGCGGCCCCGCGGCGATCCGGGTGGCCAGGGCCATGGTCTCCTTCTCGAGCTCGGCGTCGGGCACGACGCGATTCACGAGGCCGAGGGCGAGGGCTTCCTTGGCGTCCACGAGGGCCGCGGTGTAATAGAGCTCGCGCGCCTTGGCGGTGCCCACGAGCTGGGTCAGATGGTAGCTGCCGCCGAAATCACCCGAGTACCCCACGCGCGCGAAGGCCGTGGCGAAGCGCGCGTTGTCGCTCGCGATGCGCAGGTCGCAGGCCATGGCCAGAGACAGCCCCGCGCCCGCGGCGGCACCGCGCACCATGGCGATGGTGGGCTTGGGCATCTCGTGCAGCCACCGCGAGGTTTCCATCTTCGCGCGCAGGCCCTGCGCCTTGTCTTCCATCGTGTCGCCGCCGAACTCACGGCCCTCGGCCATGGCCTTGACGTCGCCCCCCGCGCAGAAGCCGCGCCCCGCTCCCGTCAGCACCACCACGCCGACGTCGGGATCCGAGGCCAGGCGCTCGAGGGAGGCGAGCATGGCGTCCAGCATCTCGCCCGACATGGCGTTGAGCCGGTCGGGGCGATTCATGGTCAGGACGGCCACGCCATCCTTGACGGTCTCGAGCAGTTCATTGGTCATGGATGAGCCCTCCGGGCTTCGGTGGCGGCTATTTCGACGCAGGCATCGCGCGCAGATACGCGATCAGGTCACGGATCTCCGAATCGGTCAGATGGTACCCGAAGGCGGGCATGCCGGGCTTGCCTATCGTGGCCCCGCCGTTCTTGATGAGGTTGAGGAGGTACTCGTCCGAGAGCCCGGCCATGCGCCCGGGATCTCGGAGGTTGCCGGGACGCATCAAGAAGATCGTCGCGCGCCACGAGCCCTCGCCGCTGGATCCGTGACAGGTCGCGCAGCGGCTGAGATAGAGGCGCTGAACGGGCGTGGCCGTCCTGGGTACGGGGAATGGGAGGAAGATGACCGCGAGGACGCTCCCCGCGAGCAGGAGCAGCGTGGGCCCCGCGATCACGAGGAGCCATTTCGCCTTCACGCGGCGAAGCATAGCACGCGCTCGCGAGGGTTTGACCCGCACCGGGCGATCTGGCAGCATCGGCGTCATGGCGCCCGGCCATCCCATCACCCCCGTGACCGCGCGCCGCCCTTTCGAGCCGCGCGACATCACGAGGATCCGCTGGATCACCGATCCTCACATCTCACCCGACGGACGGCGGGTGGCCTTCGTCGTCACCACGCTCTCCGAGGACCGGGACGAGTACCTCTCGAGCGTGTGGATGGTGGACACCGAGGGCGGGGAGCCGCGGCGGTTCACCAGCGGGCCGAAGCGGGACACCGCACCGCGCTGGTCGCCCGACGGCACGCGCCTGGCGTTCCTCTCCGAGCGCGAGGGCAAGAAGAAGGCGCAGCTCTACGTCATGCCGGCGGACGGCGGGGAGGCGACGCGGCTGACGGATCTGAAGAACGGCGTGGCCGACCCGGAGTGGTCGCCCGACGGCACGCGTCTCGCCTTCCTGTCGCGCGTGGGCGGCTGGCAGGAGCCGGAGAGCGAGGAGGAGAAGCAGAAGTCCAGGCCCGCCCGCGTCATCACGACGCTCAAGTACCGCTTCAACGCCGAGGGCTGGATCTATGATCGCCCCACCCACCTCTTCGTCGTGAGCGCCGACGGCGCTGAGCCGCGCCAGCTCACGGACGGCGACTTCCACGACAGCGAGCCCGCCTGGTCGCCCGACGGCAAGCGGCTCGTCTTCGCCTCCGCCCGCCATGACGGCCGCGACGAAGACGATGCGCGGGACGTCTGGATGGTCGACGCGACCGGCGATGATCTCCAGAAGCTGACCGACACCGGAGGCCCGGTGGCGCTGCCCGCATTCTCGCCGGATGGCCGTCGTGTCGCCTATCTCGGCCGCCGCCCCCTCAACGAGATCGGGCGCAACCTTCGTCTCTACACCGTGCCGGTCGGGGGCGGCGTCCCGGCGTGTCTCACGCCCGATCTGGACCGCTCGTGCCCGGCGAACGTCCATCTCATGTGGTCGCCCGACGGAGAGTGGGTCACGTTCTCGATCGAGGACAGCGGCGATCTCGCCCTCTACCGTGTTCGCGCTGACGGCGCGGGCCCGGCCACCCGCATCACGCCGGGCGAGCGCTGTGTCACCGGGGCCACCGCCAGCGCGGACGGGCAGATTCACGCCTTTGCCGCCACTTCTCCGCTCTCGCCAGCCGAGGTCTTCGTGTGCGAGCCGGACGGCACGCGCGAGCGCCAGATCACCGACCTGAACCGGGAATGGAAGGCGGAGGTCGCGCTCGCCGCTCCCGAGCGCTTCACGTTCAAGCGGGCGGGCTTCACCATCGACGGCTGGGTGATGAAGCCGTTCGGCTTCACGGAAGGCGTCAAGTACCCCGCCCTCCTGAACGTCCACGGGGGACCCCACACGCAGTACGGCAACGTCATGTTCGACGAGTTCCAGGCCCAGGCAGGGGCGGGCCATGTCGTGATCTACACGAACCCGCGGGGCAGCCAGGGCTATGGCGAGGCGTTCACGCGCGCCGTGGTGGGCGACTGGGGCGGGGGCGACTACGCCGACGTGATGGCCGGCCTCGACGAGGCGCTGCGGCGCTTCGACTTCATCGACCCCGCGCGGCTCGGCGTCCTGGGCGGGAGCTACGGCGGGTTCATGACGAGCTGGGTCGTCGGCCACACGCGGCGCTTCAAGGCCGCCTGCTCCGAGCGCGCGGTGAACAACCAGTACACGATGTTCGGCACCAGCGACATCGGGCACTGGTTCCAGCTCGCCCAGAACGGACCCGCGCCCTGGGAGAACATGGCCTCGTACGTCGAGCGCTCGCCCCTCACCTACGCCAAGGACATCGTCACCCCGCTCCTCATCATCCACTCCGAGGACGACCTGCGCTGCCCGATCGAGCAGGCCGAGCAGCTCTTCGTGGCCCTCAAGAAGCTCCATCGTGACGTGGTGTTCGTGCGCTTTCCCGACGAGAACCACGAGCTGTCGCGCTCGGGCAAGCCCCGGCACCGCCTCGAGCGCTTCCGGCTCATCCTGGAGTGGTTCGCGAAGCACCTCGGGCTGTGACCGTCCACGCCTGGCACGACGTCGCCCTCGGCGATCGCATCGAGGAGCACTTCGCCGCCGTCATCGAGATCCCCAAGGGCTCGAAGGTGAAGTACGAGCTGGACAAGGACACCGGGCTCCTGCGTGTTGACCGCATCCTGCACAGCGCCGTGCACTACCCGGCGAACTACGGCTTCCTCCCGCAGACGTACTGCGAGGACGGCGATCCCCTCGACGTCCTCGTGCTGGGTCAGGAGCCCGTGACTCCCCTGTGCGTGCTGCGGGCGCGCGCCATCGGCGTGATGACCATGACGGACGACAAGGGCCGCGACGACAAGATCATCGCCGTCCACGTCGATGATCCCGAGTACGTGGACTACCACGACATCGCCGAGCTGCCCTCCCACCGCCTCAAGGAGCTGCAGCGCTTCTTCCTGGACTACAAGGTGCTCGAGAACAAGGTGGTCAACGTGGAGGATTTCCGCGGGCGCGCGGGCGCGGAGGACACGGTGCGCGAGGCCGCGCGGCTCTACCGCGAAAAGATCAGGCGCTGAGTCTCTATTCAGCACTCGCCTGACACCGACCTGGGCCTTTGGCCCTGGCCGGCGTTCAGCTCGAAAGGCCTAGCCCTTGACGGCGCCCGCGGTGAGGCCGGAGACGTAGTAGTCGAGGAAGAGGACGTACACGATCACGATGGGGATGCTCGCGAGGAGCGCCCCCGCCATGAGCGACCCCCAGTAGTAGATGTCGCCGCGGATCAGGTCCGCCGTCACCCCCACCACCGCCGTCTTGTGGGCCGACTGCGAGATGAAGGTGAGGGCGTAGGTGAACTCGTTCCAGCACAGGGTGAAGCTGAAGAGCACGGCGCAGATGATACCGGGCAGGGCCATTGGGAGCACGATCTTCCACAGCGTCTGCATCCGCGTCGCCCCGTCCACGAGCGCGCATTCCTCGACTTCCCTCGGGATGGTCCGGAAGTAACCCATGAGGAGCCAGGTGCAGAAGGGCACGAGGAAGGTCGGATAGGTGATCATGAGCGCGGCCACCGAGTCGGCGATGCCGAGCCAGACCACGACCTGGGAGAGGGGCAGGAAGAGGAGGGTGGGCGGGACGAGGTAGGTGATGAACACCGCAGTGCCGAAGCTGCCCGCGCCGCGGAAGCGGAGGCGCGCGAGGCTGTAGCCGGCGAGGATGGCGATGGTCACCGAAGCGAGCGTGGCCACCACGGCAACGAGCAGGCTGTTCTTCATCCAGATGAAGAAATCCGTCCGGGCGAAGAGGAAGGTGTAGTGGTCGACGATGGGCGCCTTGACCACGAAGGGCACGGACTTGAGGTTGTAGAGCTCGGCGTTCGACTTGAACGAGGTCACGGCCATGAAATAGAAGGGGAACATCACGAAGAAGATGAAGGGGACGAGGTTCATGTAGGCGAAGGCGTCCGAACGGATGCGGGCGCCCCGGCTGCTCGCGCTGGCCACCCTAGTGTTCCAAGGCCGGGCTCAGGAGCGAGCCAGACGAGGCCCGAGGGAGGAGCCGACCTTCGCTGCCGACGTTGTACGTGAGGATCGGCGACGACCGAGAACGTGGCCCTTCGAGCTGAGCGGCTCGGACGCGAGGCGAGGGCTGAGTGGATCTGGCGACGCTCATGGGCCCGGCCTACTCCTTCCGGATGTAGCGGAGCTGGAAGAAGACGACCAGCGCCAGGAGCGGAAAGATGAACAGCGAGATCGCCGCGCCCTGGCCGAGGTTGCCGCCCTGGAGGCCGACCTGGTAGGCGAGGGTGGCGAAGAGGTGCGTGGTGTTCACGGGACCGCCACGCGTCAGGACCTGCACGATGTTGAAGTCCGCGAAGGTGAAGATCGTGGAGAAGAGGATGACCACGGCGAGCACGGGCTTGATGAGGGGCAGGGTGACGTGCCAGAAGCGGCCCCACGAGCTCGCCCCGTCCACCTCGGCCGCCTCGAGATACTCGCGCGGCACGGCCACCAGGCCGGCGAGCACGGTGATGGCGAAGAAGGGCAGCCCCCGCCAGACATTGACGGTGATGACGGCGGCCATGGCGTAGGTCGACTGCCCGAGCCAGTTGGGCCCGGGCGGGCTCATCAGATGGAGCCGGATGGCCGTCCAGTTGACCACGCTGTAGAGAGAGTCGAACATCCACCACCAGCCCAGCGTCGAGAGCGCGGTGGGGATGACGAAGGGCAGCAGGACCACGCCGCGGATCACGCGCTTGAACCGGAGGTTGCGCGAGAGGAGCATGGCGAGCCAGACGCCCAGGACCGTCTTGAAGCTGAGGGCGATGGCCGTGAAGACAAACGAGTTCTGCACGGTCTGGCGGAAGGTCTCGTTGCCGAGGATGTCGCGGAAGTTCTTGAGGCCGACGAAGGGTCCCGGCGAGCCGACCCAGTAGTCCGAGAGGCTGAAGTAGATGGCCATTCCGAACGGGAAGGCGACCAGCGTCACGAGGAGGACGAGGGCGGGAACGATCAGGCCATAGCCGAAGACGTGCTCCTGCTCCCACCACTCGCGAAGGCGCGAGATCCGGCCGGACCGGGGAATCCCGGCCGCCTCGAGAACGCGGGGTCCGACGGCCACAGGCGCCTCAGCCGACCTTGAGCTGCCCCTTGATGGCGAGGGCGACCTGCTCCTGCGCCCAGTCCATGGCGCGCTTGGTCGGCATGCCGTTGACGGCCTTGGCGACCATGTCGGCCATGATGTAGTTGTCGTCGATGCGCTGGATGGCGTCGCTGGGCTTGGCCGGCCAGCCGCGCGGGTGCGCGTACTCGGCCTCCTTGGGCAGCATGGCGAACTTCGGGTTCCGCGCCCAGATCGGATGATCGGCGAGATTCTTGAGCGGCGGATGATTGAAGGCGTTCGAGGCCACGATCCAGGCGTCGAAGTTCTGCTTCTGGAAGAGATAGGCGATGAACTCCTTGGCCAGCTCCTGGTTCTTCGAGAACTTCCAGATGCCCATGCTCAGATTCGGGGGCGCGGAGTGGATGCCCGCTGGCCCTCCCGGGCTATTGTGGTGGTTGATGTCGTCGGCGATGGGCTGCTTGTTGGCGAGGGCCGAGTTGTACGGGCTGATCGGGTTGTGGATCCAGGAGCCCTTGCCGGAGAGGATGAAGCGGTTGTTCCCCGCGTCGTCCCAGGACAGCACCTCCGGCTCCATGGCGTCCTTGTAGAGCTCCTTGTACCACTCGATGACCTGAGCCGTCTTGTCGGAGACGATGCCCGGGGTCTTACCGTCCGCTTCCAGCACCTTGGCACCGTAGGACCAGGCGACCGACCAGTACGTTGAGTGCGCGTCCGAGCAGTGGCTGATGGGAATGCCCACGGGGTTGCCCTGCTTCTTCAGAACCTTGCCCTGCTTCAACAGCTCGTCCCACGTCTTGGGCGGGTGATCGAATCCCGCCTTCTTGAAGTGGGCCATGTTGTAGGTGCCGGGGAAGGAAACCCAGAACCACGGGATGGCCTTCCAGCCGGATTTCGTCTGGCAGCTTTCCGCCGCGAACGGATACCACCCGCCGCCCTGCTTGCCGACCTTCTCGACCACGTCGTCCATGGTGACGAGCAGGTTCTCGTAGAGGAACGGGTCGGAGCCGGCCGTCCGGTACATGTCATGGCCCGCCTGGGACTGGGCCTCGGCGGCGATCTTGGTCGGCATCTGCAGATGCGCCATCGTGTCCACGCGCACCGTGCAGTTGGCGACCTTGCCAAACGCCTCTGCCTGCTTCCTGAGCTCGTCGTCCGAGGCGGGGACGAAGTGGTTCCAGGAGAGGAAGGTCAGCTCCCGTTTCTGGGCGAAGGCGGGCGCCTTGCCGAGCGCGAGCCACGAGGCCATGCCGGCGGTGGCGCCGGCGGTCGTGGAAAGGAATTGGCGTCGGGTGGAGCCAGGGCGATCGGTCGTCTTCATCCGGGGCCTCCCTGTGGGCAGGGGGAGAAAAGGACGCGAACAAGATGACAGGACTGGAGCGTCCTTCACCCCCTCGTGAGCGAATCGCTGGTGGCGCACTTGTATCGCCCCCGGGCAGGCCTTGTCAAGCTACCGGCGAAGGGGCCTCGCGTCGAGTCGAAGGCAGCCCCGACTTGGCGCCGAGCGGGCGACCTCCTCGTCGAGAATGCCCGCTCCCCTGAGCGCATGGGCGGCCTCGATGTGTCGCAAGTTCCACTCGTACCATCGACAGGCGCGCACCGTCGTCTTCGGCCCGTAGCGGTCGAGGAGACGGAGGCGGAGCTCCGCGCCGGGTCCCGGGGGCAGCCGGCCCACCCCCGCGATCAGCGTCGGCAAGGCGTTGGCCGAGAGTCCCCACACGAGATACGTCGCGTCGAGCCGGGCGGTTTCAATCGCGCGCTCGAGGTTCTGCCGCGCGATCCAGGCTTCGTGATTCCACCAGGCGAGCACGGCCAGTGCGCCCAGGCCGAGACCGGCGGCGCGACGCAGGAGGGGCGGGAGGGCGACCCCGCCCCGTAGCTCGACGGCCAGGAGAACGAGGAGGAGACCCAGCACCACCATGTAGACCTGGGCATAGAGCCGCGCCGTCGTGAAGCCATAGGCCGCCTCGTAGAGCAGGACGCGGCGGAAGGCGGAGATCAGGAGCAGCGTGGTCTCGGCCACGAGCAGCAGGGAGATCCAGCGTGCGGCGCGCTCGAAGGCGCCCGCGGCGCCCCATCGATCGAGGACGAGGATCAGGATGATGCAGATGGTGGAGGCCGTGGAGAGCTCGCCGAAGCCGCGCCGGGCATGCTCCGCGTAGCTCGTGCCGCTCCCCACGATGGCCGCGGGATCGCCGTAGAGGTAGGAGACCTGCAGGAGCAGGAAGAGGCCGAAGAGTCCCGCCACGGAGGCCAGGACGATCAGCCGCTCCAGGCCGCCCACTCGAGCTGACGACGGCCGGATCGGCCGGGGAGTGCGCGGGACGGCACCCTCGCGGAGACTCACGCCCCCCGCCCCGAGGGCGCCCGCGAGGAGCGCGCCGAAGAAGATGAGGCGGGGAATGAAATCGACGCGCTCGATCAGCTCCAGCACGGCATCGCGCGCCCGGGCCAGGATGGGATCGGCGCCGGCCAGGAGGAGGGCGAGCACCGTGATGACGGGCAGGGCCATGGCCGCGCCGCGCACGGCGGGGCGATGCCGCGGGCCCGCGAGCGAGCCCAGCAGCTCGATGCTTCGCCGGGCGGCTTCGAAGAGAGCGAGAGCGCCCGCGACCACCGGGGCGCCCACGACGAAGGGCAGGTCGAGCCATCCCGTGGCGGGGTCGCGTGCCACGAGCATGGCGAGGGCGAGCAGGGTCAGGCCGCACAGGGCGATGAGAGCGTGGAAGACGGGGTCGGCGGTGAGCGCGGCACCCGTCCCGAGGGCGCAGGCCAATGCGAGCGTGGCGGCGAGAGGCGCCGACACCCGGCGCGCCCCGAGCCAGGCGGAGAGCCCGAGGCTTGCCGCGGCCAGAGTCATCCACAGCGACCAGTTGAGGCCGATCGAGGCATCGAAGAGCACCCAGGTCCCGAAGCCGGCGACGGCCAGGGACGAGAGCCAGAGGGTGGCGAGGGCGGTCATGGTCATCGGCTCCTCGTGGACGGCGTAGAGACGGCAAGGGGAAGCGTGCCGAAGCGCCGGTCGCGCGCGTGGAAGTCGTCGAGGGCCGCGGCCAGATCGGCGGCGGCGAAGTCCGGCCACATGCGCGACACGAAGCGGAGCTCGGCATAGGCACTCTCCCAGAGCAGGAAATCGCTCAGGCGCTGCTCGCCTCCCGTGCGGATGAGCAGGTCGACGTCGGGCGCGCCCGCCCCGCCGTAGGCCTGGCCGAGGCGCGCGGCGAAGGCCTCGCGCGGCTCGGGTCCCGAGAGGCGCCGCCGCGCGGCGCGCAGGATCATGTCGCGCGCCGAGTAGTCCACGGCCAGGCGGAGGTGGAGGCCGCGCGCGTCCGCCGTCTCGCGCTCGGCGCGGGTGGCCGCGGCCACGAGCGGGAGGGGGAGGCGGTCGCGGCGCCCGATGAGCGAGAGACGGACGTCATGCGCGGCCAGCGCGGTGGCCTCGCGGCGCAGGAACGAGCCCAGGAGCGCCATGAGCCCATCCACCTCCGGCCGCGGTCGCTTCCAGTTGTCGGAGGAGAAGGCGAAGAGGGTGAGGGTGCCGATCCCAAGCCCGGGCGCGGCTTCCACGATGCGGCGGGCGGCGCGGACCCCGCGACGATGGCCGGCCAGGCGAGTCAGGCCGCGCGCTTCCGCCCACCGGCCGTTGCCGTCCATGACGATGGCCACGTGGAGCCGGTCCGAGGGTTCCTGATCAAAAGAACTTTGCGTCATGAAGTTTCACCTCAGAAAAAGGGTGGTCAGTGGCCGAGCGTGCTGCGCGTGGCCCGGATCAGCGCTTCCATGTGGTTGAGGTACCGCGCGAGCTCGCGGCGGCCCAGGGGGGCCAGCCGGTACTCCGTCCGTGGCCGCCGGCCCTCGAAGCTCTTGGTGCAGACCACGTGCTGGGCATCCTCGAGCTTGCGGCAATGGACGGAGAGGTTGCCGTCGGTCGTCTTGAGGAGGGCCTTGAGCTCGTTGAACGTGAGCGAGTCGGCCGCCGCGAGCGCGCTCACGATGCCCAGGCGCAGCCGGTGATGAATCACGCTCTCGGGCGCGAGATCGGTCCGGCGTGCGCCCGGGCGCCGCTCCGCGGGCGCCGGCTCATGCGGCTTGGCGCGGGGACGGCGCGCCGCGCCCGCCTCAGCCACCGTATTGCCTCGCGATCAGGGCACCGAAGACCACGTGAAGGCCGCCGAAGCCGGCCACGAGCAAGAGGTCACCCCAGGCGGCGGGACCGAGCAAGGCGCAGGCGCCGAGGGCCATGAACCCCACGCCCATGACGGGCACGACGCGCACCGAGAACGCCCCGCCGGCCACGACGCCCGCGCCGTAGACGAGAAGCCAGAGCCCGGGCAGGAGACTCCACAGGCCGGCGCGAGCGAGGACGACGGTCAGGAGCCCGCCCGCGATCATGGCGGGAGCCAGACAAAGCCCGAACTTTCTCGCCGGGCCCGAGGCCAGCGGCAGCCCCGCCGCGCGGCTCTTGCGCGCGGTGGCGAGGGCGGCGAGAGGCACCGAGACGCCGGCGAGGGCGAGCCAGAGCAGCAGCCAGCGCTCGCGCGTGCGAGCGAGCGACGCGAGGGTGCCGACGACAACGGCAAGGAGGCCCACGCCCATCAAGGCCCAGCCGGAGAAGGTAGTGACCGAGGCCTGCTCCATGGTCTCGCGGATGAAGCGGAGGTCCGCCAGGGCGCGGTCGTGGAGCGCCGCGGTCGAGGAGGCAGGCATGGGTCGGTCACCCGGCATGATCCACGGATAGCCGGTCTGGCTAGGAGATGTCAAGTACTTTGTTTTGTAGAGGCAGGGGCGCGACATCGCGCTTGGCGGGATGGGACCTGTTCGGATAGTCTCTGCGCGCATGCGCGCTCCCTCCCCGCCGCGGCGGCTTTCTCACTGGTCGGGTGTTTTGCTCGTGCTCCTCGCGGCAACTGGCCAGGCGCTTGCGGCCGAGCATTCCGAGCAGGCGCCACGCGAAGAGCGCGTGATCCAGCTCCCGCCCGTTCAGGTGACGGCGCCGGCGCCCTTGCCGGAGGCGCTGCCTCGACCTTGGGTGCCGGCGTCGGTGGACATCCTGGAGCGGTCAGACATCGGGCCGTCGCGACCTACGGTCCTGCCGGACGTGCTCGAGCGCCTGCCCGGCGTCACTCTCCAGAACGAGCAGGGGAGTCCCTTCCAGCCCACCCTGACGCTCCGGGGTTTCGTCGCCTCGCCGGTGACCGGCCTTCCCCAGGGCGTGAGCGTGTTTCTCGACGGCGTGCGGCTCAACGAGCCCACGGTCGAGGAGGTGAACTTCGACCTGATACCGCTGGAGGACGTGGACCGCATCGAGGTCATCCGGGGCCCATCCGTCCTTTTCGGCCGCAATACGCTGGGGGCGGCGGTTTCCCTGACGACGCGCCGCGGAGAAGAGCGGCGCGAGATCGCCACCGAGGTGTCCGGCGGGAGCTTCGGAAGAGTCGGCACGCGGCTCTTGTTGAGTGGAGAGACCCGCCCGCTCGACTACTATCTCTCGTTGACGGGAATCCACGAGGACGGGTTCCGAGACGATACCGAGAGCAGGTTGTCGCGCGCCTTCGCCAAGGTGGGCGTCCGGGCGGCCGGGCTCGACGCGACCATCTCCTACCAGTACAGCAACAATCGCATCAAGCAGGCGGGGTCGCTCCCGGAGAGCCTACTGCGGCACGATCGGCAGGCCAACTTCACGCCCGACTTCTTCGCGCCTGCGCTGAACCTGGCCATCATCAATGCCAGCTATCCGCTCGGGGAGGCGCTGACCCTCCAGGGAAACGCCTTCGTACGCGCGCTCTCGACCGAGCAGTTCAACGCGAACCTGATCACTGCCAACTCGCGGCTGCTGAACACGACGCTGTCGACGGGTGGGCGAGTGCAGGCCAGCTACCGAGCCACGGTGGCCCGTCGCGACACCGTGCTGATCGTGGGCGCCGAATACGTGCGCGCCCGGGTCACCAGCCGGACCTTCGAGGAGACGGGAGGAGTCGGCCAGTCGCTCGAGGCAGATCTCACTGATGATCAGCACGCCGTGGGCATCTACGCGCAGGACACTCTGGTGCTGGCTCATGGCTTCGCGGGCCCGCGCTCGAGCCTCGTCCTCACCGTCGCGGCACGATGGGACTATCTGCGCCACGACATCGGCGACCGCCTCGGCGGCCCGAGCGCGGGCGCCCACGACTTCAACCGCCTCAACCCGCGAGCCGGGGTCAACGTGAATCTCAGCGAGCGCCTCGGGTTCTTCGCGAGCTACTCGTAAGGGTTCCGCGCGCCCGCCTTCCTCGAGCTGACCTGCGCGGGGCCGGGGGCGGTGTGCCCGGGGCTCCAGGTGGGCGTGGCGCCGGATCCGCCCCTCAAGCCGGTGTCCGCCCAGAACTACGAGATCGGGATGCACGCTCGGCCGTTCAACTGGCTCGACATCGACGTGTCGGTCTATCGAACCGATGTCAACGACGACATCTTCGCTGTCACACCAACCGGCACCACCGGGGTCTTCTTCCAGAACGTGGGCCGGACTCGCCGCGAAGGCGTGGAGGTGGGGCTGCGGGGTCGCATGGGCACGGCGCTCGAGGGCTACGTCAACTACGCGTACACCCTGGCCACCTTTCAGGACTCGGTCGAGCTGGCCACACCGATCCCCCCCGGCCAACAATTCGTGCCCGCAGGCAGCTCGCTCACCCTCGTCCCCCGTCACCGAGTCAATGTGGGGATCGCCTATCGCCCGTGGCCCTGGCTCACGCTCTCGACGGACGCGCGGTATGTCAGCTCGCAATTCCTTCGAGGCGACGAGGCCAATCACCAACTGCCTCTCGCTCCCTACTGGGTGCTCAATGGCGGCCTGACCGCCCGCTGGCGCGGCTTCGAGGCATTCGTCCGCATCAACAATGTCCTCGACAACCGGTATGAGACCTTCGGGACCTTCGCTCCCAATGGCCACCTGGCGGGCAATCCGGTCGAGCGCTTCCTCACGCCGGCCCCGCCGATCAATGTCCTGGCTGGCCTCCACTACACGTTCTAGCGCTGCGGATCGCGGCTCGGTAAGCGATCGTCTCTTCTCGTCCGGCGGCGCTTCAGACAAGGTTGCCGGTGGGCCCGCCCGAGGAAGCTCCCCGGCTCAGATGCACCTTGACAAGACCATGGCCATGGCGCTAATAGGCGTAAGGTTTCCCACAGGTTCGCCTTGGGGCAGTTTGAGCTCTACGCGTTGCGTTACGAGCCAGAGTGGTTTGCTCACGGCCCTTTCCTTCGAGGAGGTCTAAGCAATGAGTGATCTACGGCCGGTCCAACCGGACCACGCTTCGGTCAACCGCCGCCGCTTCCTGAAGGTGGCCGGGGGAGGCGTGGCGGGAAGCTCGCTCCTGAGCATGCTGCAGGCGCGCCAGGCCCCGGCGCAGATCAAGGGCACCACGCTGCGCATACTGCAGTGGAGCCACTTCATCCCGGCCTACGACGCCTGGTACGACAAGTTCGCCAAGGAATGGGGCGACAAGAACGGTGTCAAGGTGCGGGTGGACCACATTCCCCACCTCGACATCCCGGCGCGCATGGCCGCCGAGTTCGCGGCCGGAGCCGGCCACGACATCATCTACAACGGCTCGTCCATCTTGACGCGGCTCTACTACAAGAATCTGGTGGACCTCACCGACATTGCCGACGCGGCCGGGAAGAAGTACGGGGGGTGGGTCCCCGCGGCGAAATCGCTCGTCGAGGTGGAGGGGCGCTGGTATGGCCTTCCGATCTTCTACATCTTGGCGCCGATGCTCTACCGGAAGGACCTCTTCGACGCCAACAACCTGAAGTATCCCGACACCTGGGAGTTGGCCCGAGTGGCCGCGCGCACGCTCAAGGCCAAGGGACATCCCACCGGGATCGCGCTGTCTCAATGCGCCGACGCGAACCTCATGTGGCGGTCGATGTTCTTCAGCTTCGGCGGGACGGAGGCGGATCCCTCGGGCGCGAGTCCCACTCTCGACTCGAAGGAGCTGCGCGAGTTTCTCACCTTCGCCAAGGCGATCTTCAACGAGGGCATGACGCCGGAAGTGTTCTCCTGGGATGACGCCTCCGACAATCGATACCTCGCCTCGGGCGTGGCCTGCTGGGTCCACGACGCGATCTCGGCGTATCGCACCACCGAGGACACCAATCCTCCGGTGTTCAAGAATACCTTCCTCGGGCTCGAGCCCCAGGGGCTGCCCGGCAAGCGGGTCAGCGTGGCCGCGCCCAACGTCTGGATGGTGTGGAAGTTCTCGAAGAACCAGGGGGCGGCGAAGGAATGGCTGTCGTACCTCATCGACAACGATCTGGTGGGTATGACCGAGAGCCGCGGCTACAATATGCCGTACCTCACCGACCGCTACAAGAAGCCGATGCCCGTCATCGGGACTGACCCCAAGCTCCAGATCCTCCAGGACTTCCCGAAGATCGTCGCCTTCTACGGCTATCCTGGGCCGTCGACGACCCCGATCCAGGAGATCGTCAATACCTTCGTCTTCCCCGACATGATCACTCGTGCGTGTCGCGGCCAGCAGAGCATCGAGGACTCGATCAAGTGGGGGGTGGGCGAGTACCGGCGGATCTACGCCAAGCACAAGCAGGCATGACGGCACGCTTGTCGAGCGGCGGCCCGGACGCGGCAAGCGCCCGGGCCGCCGCCATTTCTGTCACCTCCCGGGCTCGTCCCTCCGGGTGGTTCCGAAGCCAGACATCCCGGCGGCTCGGCGTCGGTTATCTCCTGCTGGCTCCCGCGATCCTCTACGTTCTCCTTCTCGTCGGGGTGCCCTTCCTGTTCTCGCTGTACCTCGCGCTGAGCGACGCCAACGTCGGCAACCCCGTGGCGACCTTCGTCGGGCTGGACAACTTCCGGGCCGCTCTGGAAAGCGACGTCTTCTACATCGCTCTCCGAAACAGCATCGTCTTCACCGTGGTGGCTGCGATCTTCAAGGGTTTGCTCGGGACGAGCCTGGCGTTCCTCCTGCTCCAGCCCTTCTGGGGAAGGAAGCTCGTGCGCGGCCTGGTGGTGATCCCCTTCACCCTTCCCGTCACCATCAGTGTGCTGTCCTGGAAGTGGATGTATGACTCCCAGTTCAGCGTCATCAACTGGTTCCTGAGCCGGATCGGGCTCGTCGGGAGCTACGGCTCCCCGGATTGGCCGGTGTGGCTGGGTGAGGCGCACCTGGCTCTGGCCGCCTGCATCATTGTCAACGTCTGGCGCAGCTTTCCCTTCTCCGCCATCGTGCTGCTGGCGGGATTCACGTCGGTGCCCACCGAGATCCTGGACGCCGCCAGGGTGGACGGCACGAGCTTCTTCCAGCGGTTCCGCCATGTGGTGGTGCCGATGATCGCCCCCATCCTCCTCATTGGCTTCCTCTTCGACACCGTGTTCACGCTGTCGGACCTCAGCATCGTGTACCTGCTGACCCAGGGCGGGCCGGCCAACGCCACCAAGATCCTGCCCGTGCTCGCGTACCAGGTCGGAATCCAGGCGGGG